>CAYPEQ010000001.1:0-205753 GCA_964409915.1 uncultured Methanoregula sp.
CATAACTATGTCAAAAATACTTGTTGTTGATGATGAAGCAATCATCACGATGCAGCTGGAAAAGCGGTTAGCTGCAATGGGATATACTGTTTCCGGCATGGCTGCATGCGGTGAAGACGCTGTCGATAAAGCACGGAGTGACCACCCTGACCTTGTGCTGATGGATATCGTGATGCCTGGTGAGATGGATGGTATTGAAGCAGCAAAAATCATTGCGGATGAACTGAACATTCCGGTTGTCTTCATCACCGCGTATGCTGATGATACGATTATAAAAAAAGCGAATAATGTCCGACCCTACGGCTATGTTGTAAAACCCTTTACTGAACTGGGGCTCAAAGCCGCCATTGAAGTGGCACTGTTTCGAAAAGCGACAGAGATTGAGGATCAAAAATCAAAAAAATCCGTAACAGGAAAAATTTCAACGGAGATGGAAACCGACCTACAGGATAAGGATAATCTTACCTATCTTGATCTGCCGGAAATAAAAACCGTACTTTTAAAAGATATATTCACTGATATCGTTCTCTTTCTCTATACAGACCCGGTCGTAAAAGAGTCTATTTTTAAATTTTTATTGGATGAAAGTATACACAAGGGTGGGCGCAATTTGTTTGCCTATTCCCAGTCGGCTCTCCAGAAACATTTCTCAAAAGAAATCCTGCAAAAGAAACTTTATACCCACCGGATAAAAAGAAACGAAGTTTTTGCATTGCGGGTGATTCTCGAAAAATGCACTGAATCCCAGTTGTATGCTGGAACAAGGAATTCCCTGCAAATTCTGATCGATTTTTCTGAGACTGAAGAGTTTGATGATATTCTGGCTATCAAAAAATTACTTCTTACAAAGAAAGAGGACGGGATTTCCATTTCTGGAATCATTGCCCTGAATATCGGAAAAATCGATCATACCCTGATAAAATCTTTAGCCGAAGATATTTCCAAGATCATTGTATCAACAGGAAAAGATACGACTCTTTCTTTTTCCCATAGTACATTTCCGGCCGAATCGGTATCTGTTGTTCCCCAGCTAACCATCGACGATGTCATAAAGAAATCACTGGAACCGGTTGTCCTTTCTCTTCTGGACAAACCGATCTCCGGATACGATATTGTTCATGAGATCCATAACCGGTACAAGGTTTTTATTCCGCAGGCAAGAGTTTACACCATCCTTCATGAACTTGAGGAAAACGGGTACCTTGAGATCAAGGTTTCAGGAAAATCCAAGTTGTATTGCCCTACAGAAAAGGGAAAAAATCACATCAACCAGAAACTCAATGATTTCAAGCGGGTGTTCCAACATATCTTAGTTGGCGGAAGTGGAACTAACGAGGGCATCAACGATAAAAAATGATAAACAGGAGTTTCATCAAACCGCAATGAACGAAAAAGTGGTGGGTAAGGGTCAGGGAAACCTGGAATTGTAGTGTAACGTATACCCCGATTGTCCATACGTTTGGTTACCTCACTCCACCAGATCATCAGCAGACAGATTATCACTTTCTTTTTGATGTGTTTATCTCCCGATTTTTATGAAAACGTGGATCTGTTGAAATCCTTACAAACATTAAATGCCAGTCGGATTATTATTTGGGTGCAAGTTCTTCCCCAAACCGAAACGTACCTTCAGGTACCGTGATCTCGAACCGTGCACCCTTGCCCGGGATACCGGTCTCTCTGATGGAAATCCCGGTGATCGACAGAATCTCACGGGAGAGAAAAAGGCCAAGCCCGGTATTTTTCCCGAAGCTGCGTTCGAAAATACGTGTTTTGTCTTCCGGAGGTATTCCGATCCAATTATCAGCAACGACGATCGCAAACCCTGTGCCGGCAGGATAAGCCGATATGCTGATACGGGTAACTGCGCCGTGCTGTCGTGCATTATCAAACAGGTTATAGAAGACCTTGCTCAGGAGCAGATCGGCATATATTTCCAGGGTGTCATCGGGAATTTCAAAGGTAATGATATCGGCTGCCAGCTGCAATGAAGCTGAACGAGTAATGTCGGATACCCGCTGCCACACAGGTGACCTGATCCCGAGTTCCTCATATTCTTGGGTAAATTCGATCTGGCGCCGAATGGTGACCGCTGCTTTGTATGCCCAGTTGATTTGGGCAACCTCTTCCGGTTCTTTAACTGTTGTCAATGCAAGTTCCAGGGAACCTGAAAGCACCATCAACTGGTTCCTGATATCGTGGCGTGTGATAGCTGACATTAGGTTCAGTTTCCTGCTCGCCAAGGCAAGTGCATCTTCAGCGCGTTTCCTGTCAGTGATATCCCTGATATTGCACTGGATAATCCTCTTATCGCCAACCAGGTAGACATTGCTGACGAACTCCACACTCATTGCCTTGCCCCGGATTGTTTCCAGGGGCAAGTCTTCATACCTGATATACCCGTCCTTTTTCAAAATCGTAAATGCGTTCTGGGAAAATGATTTGTCTTTGAGAAAACCAAGTTCCCAAAGACGCTTGCCAACGAAATAATCCAGCGGGTATCCCAGCATATCGAGTATGAATTTATTAGCATCAATAATTTCTCCGGTATCACCGTCAAGGATCAGGATCGCATCCTGTGCCGTTTCAAAGAGACGGCGGTACTGGAGTTCTGACTTCTTAAGAGCATTTTCGGCAGTGATTCGTTGCTCTTCATGGTCAAAAATTACAAAAGCAAACGAGATGTCCTCTGCCAGTTTATCGAGAAGCCGGAGGATCTGGTCGTTAAAAAATCCCGGTTCAGAAGCATAGAAGGTGATCACACCGGCATTTCCGGTATCAAGTGCAAAGGGGAATGCGGCAAGTGAGCGATAACCCCGCTCTAGTGCCCCTTTGCGCCACGGTGCCATCTTAGGATCGTTTTCGATATCATTACAGACATTGGAAGTTCTCTCACGGAATGCTGTCCCGGTCGAACCTCCCCCGAGAGGTGTATCGTCGATTGATATGGAGATCGTATCAAGATAACTGTCAATATGACCAGATGCCGCAATTGGTTCGATGAGATGGTTTTCAGCATTAAGGAGTCCTGCCCATGCCATCTTGAAACCCCCATGATCTACAACAATCCGGCAAATCTCGTTCAGAAGTTCCTTTTTAGTATGAATACGAGCGATTGCCCTCTTTGTAGCGGAAAGAACCATATAGAGCCTGTTGAGAACATTGAGTTGGGCTTCCGCCCGGCTATTTTCGACGGTTACCTTAATCTTGTGCATCAGACCGGTAAACTGCGATTTTGGATCCTCACCTTTCTGAATATAAGCGTCAGCGCCGTTTTCAAAGGCCTCAATAGCGATCTCATCCCTGCCTTTACCGGTAAACAAAATAAATGGGATGGTTTTATCTGTCGCACGAACCTGTTTTAAAAACTCGATGCCATCCATCCCCAACATCTGGTAATCTGAGACAATTGCTTGGATTCCATTGGATTTTATCCGGTCGAGTGCGGCAGAACCTGATGATACGGTAGTCACTGCAAATTCCTTTGTCTGCTCAAGGTACAATTTGCCAATATCGAGGAGTGCAGACTCATCATCTACATAAAGGACTGAAATCGTATGAACCAACTTCGGGGGACCGGTTTTTCATGTAGAGTGAGTGTTATGGGTAATAACCGTTTCGTCTGAAATCAAAAATTGGAAAATAATCAAGGGTATAGTGCCATTGTAATCCCCGAATGTGTAACCGGATTTCGAGAGGAAACCGGGCTTTGCAGAAACCCTAATCTAAAACAGAGTTTTACTGACGACCGAAACATATAAGGTACAGTTCCAGAAATTTTGTCAACGGATCCGATCTTCGACATTTACCCGGTTACTCAAAAAGCTCATAAAATTGTTCTACGATTGAGGTAAAAGAATCTCTTGTACCGCAATCGATTCGTCGGAATTTTCCCGAAAAAGATTCCTCAAAACATCAATCTCTGTTGATTCCAACCGGTAGATCATTACAGGATTCAGGATCTCCCGGCAATCCGTTCATGATATCCCTCACACTGAAACACTCCTGAAACAATGCCACAGAACCCGACAATCTGATTTCTATGTGATGGATAAAAGATACGGTTCTGAAGATATTCACTAACTCTTCCGGGATGACTTGAGCGCTTACTTGCTTATCCCGGTCAGAACCAGAAAACGAGAACGAATCTCCGGATTCTATCGACGAGAACTCACAAGGCCCTTCGACAAGACTTGTTACCCTCAACGAAACAAGGTCGAAACCATATTCTCCGTCCCGAAAATAAAGTTCGGAGAATCCCTGAAATCTCGTAAATACTAGGCGCAGATCAAAGAACTCAAGATCAAAATGACCCGTTCTCCCTGATTGTTTTCCAATTTTTGATTTCAGACGAAATGGTTATTACCCGTAACAATCACTCTACATGAAAAACCGGTCCCCCGAAGTTGGTTCATACGATTTCAGTCCTTTATGTAGATGATGAGTCTGCACTCCTCGATATTGGCAAATTGTACCTTGAGCAGACAAAGGAATTTGCAGTGACTACCGTATCATCAGGTTCTGCCGCACTCGAGCTGATTAAATTCGATGGAATCCAGGCCATCGTTTCCGATTACCCGTTGCCGGATATGGATAGCATCGAGTTGTTAAAACAGGTCCGGGGAATGAATAAAAATACCCCGTTCATCATGTTTGCCGGTAAAGGTAGGGAAGAAATTGCTGTCAAATCCTATGAAAATGGTGCTGATGCTTATATCCAGAAGGGAGAGGACCCAAAATCGCAGTTTGCCGAGCTGATGCACAGGCTGAAGGTTGTCGTTAACAGACGGCAGGCGGAGGCGCAGGTAACCACCGTCAACCGGTTTTACACAGTACTTTCCGAAACAAACAAGGCAATTGTCCATATCCATGATAAATCAGAATTGCTGGACAAGATCTGCCGGATTGTCGTCGCTTACGGCGGAATAACGATGGCTTGGGCAGGATTCGTCAATGAAGAAAGGCATCTCATCGAATCAGTTGGAGCATCTTGCAAGATTGAAGGCGTCCTTGATGCAATCACACTATCAACCGATGACATCCCAGTGGGGAAGAATCCGACCGAAACTGCATTCCGGACTGGAACCGTTTATGTCTGTAATGATATTGAGGGCGATCCGACGATTGCGCCGTGGCGTGATGAAGCGCTCAGACGAGGCTATCATTCACTCGCCGCGTTCCCTTTCGCGCTTAATACCAGAAATGCCGGGGTCATTACTTTTCATGCATCTGAACCGGGATTTTTTAACGACAAGATCCTCCGGCTTCTTGATGAACAATCTGGGGATATCTCATTCGCTCTTGTGACTCTTGACCACGAAGAGCGACGAAGAGCTGCTGAACATGAAATGGAAAGATCAGAACTCAGGTTCCGTCGACTATTTGAAACGGCACGAGCCGCGATCCTTATCATCGACGGGGAGACTGGAGAAATTATCGATGCGAATGCCTCCTTTGAAAAGATGCTGGGGTACTCTGGAGAGGAGTTATCACACATCGGATTTGCAAATCTTGTTTACCCCCTTCGCCGGCAGAAGATCAAACGCTGGATCAAAAATCTTCTCAACGATGCGTCGGTGCCTACACGAATAGTGACGAAATTAATCCACAGAGATAAACAGACCATAAGTGCCAAAGTGACTGCATCATTCATCCGGTTCCCTGACGGATTACCTTGGTATTGTGCGATAGAGATCCAGAATGACTCTGATCGCCAACTGGCTATTGATAAATTAATCAAAGCGCATGATACGATGGAAAAACGCGTGCGGAAACGGACGGTTGAACTGAAGAAAACCAATACTGATCTCCAAAATGAGATCATCCAACGTGAGCAACTGGTGGCAAACCTGCGGGAGAGTGAAGCGATCTACCGGAGTATTGGAGATCTTATCCCGTTTGGCATCTGGTTGTGCGATGCAAAAGGAGATGCCACATATTTCAGCGATTCGTTCCTTAACCTTGTGGGATTATCAATGGAAGTCTGTCGAGGAACCGGTTGGATTAAATGTCTGCTCCCGGAAGATGCGGAGAAGACTGTTGCAGACTGGTTGCGGTGCGTGGAGAGCGAAATGAACTGGGACTACGAGTACCGCATCCAAGATCCGGCCGGTGCATGTCACACGATCCTCAGTCGCGGTGCACCCATACGCGACAACGAAGGCAGGATCACATCGTGGGCCGGAATTAATCTTGACATTACCGATCGGCAGAACGCAGATAAGGAACGTGCTCACCTTGCTGAGATAGTAACCTCATCGGATGACGCAATTATCGGAAAGTCACTCGACGGGACTATTTTCAGCTGGAATGCCAGCGCCGAGAGAGTGTACGGCTACACGGCTCAGGAAGCTATCGGAATGAACATATCCACACTGGTGCCCCCGGGGAGGGAAAACGACACCGGTGAGATCCGGGAGAAGATCCTGCGCAATGAACCGGTTCTCCATTACGAAACAGTCATGGTGACAAAAGACGGCAGAGAAATTGATATCTCCCTCACCGCATCCCCGATCAAGGATTCTAGAGGAAAGATCGTTGGCCTGTCGTCAATCGGGAGGGATATCACTGACACCAAACACATCCAGGAAATCCTGGCCGCCTCACTGCGTGAGAAGGAGATGCTCTTAAAAGAGATCCACCACCGGGTCAAAAACAATATCCAGGTTATCTCAAGTCTTCTATCCATGCAATCGCGCATTGCAGGGGACGAAATCGTGAAAAATGTGCTGAAAGATGCCCAGGACCGGGTGAAATCGATAGCTCTGATCCACGAAAAGCTCTACCAATCAAAAAGCCTTGACTGGATCGATTATCATGACTATCTTGAAAAAATATCCCGGTATCTCTCTTCCTCTTACGGCATAAACCCTGAGACTATCGTTGTACGTGTCAATGCAGAAAACATTACCCTGAATATCGACAAGGCTGTTCCCTGCAGCCTCATCATCAATGAGCTCCTCTCCAATGCATTCAAGCACGCATTTCCCGACGGCCGTAAAGGGATTGTGGATCTCACCATTACTGCAGAAGACAACCACATCATCATCCGGTACAAGGATGATGGAATCGGACTCCCCGATGGATTTTCCCCGGACCAATCCTCATCTCTGGGGATGCAGCTCCTTGTAGGATTGACCGGGCAACTGAAGGGGACAATCCTGTTCGAGAACGGGGATGGAACGCGATGCACGATCCGGTTCCCGGCATAGAAGGATCTGCTTTCCATGACTGAAAACAAGAATACGGACAGGCCTGAAAATGGGAGAATAACCGGCGAGATCACTCCCCGGAATGCCGTAGAACCACCATTTTTCGAGGTGTGGGTGCATTGAGGAGATTTTGGCTATGATCACACGATACGAACCGATCACGGGTGACGATAAGGGGGAGCAGGAACAAACTGCATTTTCCCGCTCCGGGAGAGCAGGGGCTCCTTTTGTCAGAGGATTATCCATGATAAAGATCACCCGGGTGCAACTGGTCTGGATCCTCCTCACGCTTACCATAACGGCAGCTATCATCCTGACAACAATATTCTCTTTAAAAAACGGTATCACCGAAGTCTTCCCCTACTTTTACCTCATCCCCATCATTATGCTCGCGATTACTCAGCCGCAGTTCGCGATCTATTTTACGATCCTCCTCGGGTGGGCTTACCTCGCGCTCATCTATGTATACGGCCCTTTCGATTTCCGACTATATGCCAGCAGCACGGCATGGTTCTATATCTTTGTGACTGTCGGGATTATCATCTCATCGTTTGTCAATAAGCTCAACCAGGAACAAAGATTCCGGGATATCTTCTCTCACTCCCAGACCGGCATATTCACGTTCGACACGACAAGTGGAAAGATTCTCGAGATCAACGAGAAAGCAAACCTTATGTTCGGTTACGGACCGGAAGAGATCAGTACGCTACGAATCCCTCAAATATTCTCAGAGCACGAAACGGGAGAACGGTTTCTTGCCCGGTTGAATGCGGAAAACCAGATCGGGGATGTCGAAATGGTTCTCCGGAGAAAGGATGGGACGACTCTGTGGGGTCTCATGACAGTATCGCTCGACAAGAATCTGATCGCGATCTGTTCGGTAATCGATGTCACGGATCGAAAGCGGGCGGTGGAAGCCCTCGTGCAATCAGAAGAAAAATACCGCACCCTTGTTGAATCATCTGACGATGCCATTATGATTGTCGACAGGGAGAACAGAATACTCTATACCAACAGCGGGATGCCGTCCCTTCTCGGAACTACGGTTGAGGCTATGACCGGAAGATCGGTACGGGATTTCGGGCGACCGGGGATAGCTGATTCCCTGGACGCACTTCTCCATAAGGTTTTCGAGACACAGAAACCGATCAGGACAGATTTTTTTATGGACGTGAACGGCAGATCCATCTGGGGTGATCTTCACCTTGTTCCTATCAGGGATAAGATGGGGGAATTCATGACCGTCCTCTTGATGATTCATGATATCACGAAACGTAAGGATCTCGAAGAAGCACTCCTGTTATCGGTGAAGGAGAAAGAAGTGATGATAAAAGAGATCCACCACCGGGTCAGGAACAATCTTCAGATTATTGGAAGCATGATCAGCCTCCAAGAAAGGCCGATTCGCGATCCTGCTATCCTGCATGAGATAACCAAGATAAAAACGCGTATCGGAACGATGGCACTCGTCCACGAGATCGCATATAACCATAACACACCCGATTCCATCAATATCCGGAATCTCATCTCAAAGGCAACATCCCGCATTATCGATACAATGAAACGAAAGAACGGGACGATCGAGATTAATTTCAGCGTGCAGGAGATCGACATGCCTCTCACAATAGCAGTCCCATTCAGTATTATCATCGTAGAACTCCTGATGAACTCGGTTCAGCATGCATTCCCCGAGGGGGGTATTGGATCGATTACAATAGACTTTGTATGTAATGAAAAAAATTATATCCTTAATTACAGCGATAGTGGTGTCGGGTTCCCAGTAGACCAGAGCCCGGACACGGCTGAAACCGGTGGGCTGTTTCTTCTCAAGGGACTGGTACGGCAGCTGCGGGGAACCCTTGAATACCATGCCCGGCCTGAAACCGGTTTCACCCTGACATTTCCCCGCGATCAGGTTCCGGCGGTGACAAAAACATGACCGGGAAAAAAATACTTGTGGTTGAGGATGAATTTGTGACCGGTGCAGATATCCAGAGCAGCCTCACCGAGCTTGGCTACCATGTCTTGGGGGTTGTGGATAGCGGTGAGGACGCGATCCGGGCTGCCGGGGAACTGGGCCCGGATGTGATTCTCATGGATATCACACTCAGAGGGGATCTCAACGGGATCGATGCTGCCCACAGGATATGGGATCAGTACCGAATCCCGGTGATCTTCCTGACAGCTCATTCCGACAACCCGACATTTGAACAGGCACTGACGGCTGAATCGTTCGGGTATGTAATCAAACCGTTCGATGCGCTTAACCTCCGCAATTACATCGAAATTGCTTTTTATAAACATTCCATGGAGGAGAAGCTCACGGAGAACGAGAATACTATCCTCGCGCTCCTGGATGCCATCCCGGACGGACTTATTCTGCTTGACCAGGAGAAGAAGATTGTTGCAATCAATGAAACCATGGCCGGACAACTGGGAAAAGCCCCTGCGGAGATAAAGGGTGTCGGGATTGGCGATATTATGAACAGGGATTCCTCGTCTTTCTGCTTCCTGCAGATTGAGGAGATGTTCAAGACAGGCAGAAGTATCTCATTTGAAAAGGAAGTGGAAGGACGATGGTTTGAGACATCGATTTATCCCGTGAGTAAATCTACAGGAACCATAGCACGAGGGGTAATCCAGATGCACGACATCAGCTGGAGAAAGAAACTTCAGGAAGATCTCCAGAAGGTGGGAATCGCCCGGATCGAGAAGAACATGGAGCAGTTCCAGATCCTTAATGACCAGATACGAAACCCTTTGCAGGTAATGACGTTCTATCTCGAAATGGGCAAGAGTGAATTTCACCCGCAGATCGAGGAACAAATAAGGATTATCGATAATATTGTGGCAAAACTTGACGAGGCGTGGCTGGAATCGACCAAGGTCCGTTCATTTCTCATGCGACATTATCAGTATAGTGCATTTCCCGAAACTGAAGCCACGAAACCGGCAGATTCCCCGAAAGGGTCCCGTGAGGCAGGAAGGGGTGTATCCCGTTGAACACTATTCTCCTCGTTGATGATGAGGATGCAATTCGTGGCGTTTTCTCGATCTTCCTTGAACGTTCAGGATTTGCCATCCTGACCGCAGCGGGAGGAGAGGAGTGTCTCGGGATCCTGCAGAAAGAGAAACCTGATCTCATCATTCTTGATATTATGATGCAGCCCATTGACGGGTGGGAAACACTTTCGTCGATCAGGAGAAATCACGATACTTCAAATGTACCGGTCATAATGTTCTCGGGAAAATCACCTATGAAAGAGGAGATCGAACAATACGGAAAATGGATAGAAGATTATCTTATGAAACCGATGAAATTTGTCCAGATCTCTGACGTCATCTCCACTATTCTTGACCGGTGCAAGGATATGCGTGTCAAGAGGGAGCGGATGATATCTTTCGGTGCAGATCCCCTGATGATCGAAGAGTTCGTTTGTCTCACGCGAAGCCTCTTCATCAGGAAGAAATTTTCCGGCGTCAGTTACAAAAACCTAGACGGATACGAACATGACCTCAGTAGCATTGAAGATCGTATCAACCAGCTGGCACCAGAATACCCCGGACAAAAAAAACCGTAAGATGTCCAAAAAACGGCGGATATATTATTCCAAATTTTGTTTCAAAATCTGCTTTCTGAAAAAGATCTTATAACCAGAGTTGGCATTTACGATGATTGTCAAGGAGGTTAGAAATGACAACTATAAAAAAAAATGGAGAAAAACGTTTCTCCCTTGTATTCAGCATAGCGTTACTGATCCTGATGACAGCCCTGATAATTCCGGGCGTTATGGGTTCTTCAACAAATGTAAATCTAGGTACAGCCGGCAATTATGTAATCCTGTCCGAATCCGGAATCTCAACTACCGGAACTACACAGGTTAATGGCAATATGGGCGTGAGTCCCGCCGCAGCGACAGCTATAACCGGATTTGGCTTGGTAGCAGACTCCTCGAATCAGTTTTCGACATCGTCTCTGGTTAACGGAGATGTATACGCAGCCGACTATGCGAATCCTACACCAGTCACGTTAACGAATGCGGTAAATGACATGCAGGCAGCATACATTGCAGCTAACGCATGGTCACCCACGGTTACTGAACTGGGCGCCGGAAATATTGGCGGTATGACGATCACCCCTGGTGTTTACAAGTGGAGCACCGGCGTGACAATACCCAAGGATATCACCCTCTCAGGTAACTCGAATGATGTATGGATCTTCCAGATTGCACAAGGTCTTACTACCAGCTCTAGTACGCACGTTATCCTCAGTGGCGGAGCACAGGCAAAGAACGTCTACTGGGTGGTTGCTGGCCAGACAACGCTTGGAACATACTCTTCGTTTAACGGGAATATCCTGGATCAAACCTCGATTGTACTGAACACCGGTGCAACGTTAAACGGCAGGGCACTGGCACAGACCGCAGTTATCCTCGACGCAAATACGGTGACAACCGCAGCGGAACCGGCAGCACCCAGCAACAGTGGCAGTATCAGTAGTAGTACCTCCGTAAATCTCGGAACTGCCGCCAATTATGCGATTCTGGCAAAAGCCGGAGTCACGACAACACCCGGCACGCAGAACACGCGGATCTACGGTAATATTGGCGTGAGTCCCATTGGTGCGGCATCAATAACCGGGTTTAACCTCGTCGGGGTTTCCTCGGGTCATTTTTCGAAATCGTCTCTGGTTAACGGAAATGTATATGCAGCCGACTATGTGGCACCTACTCCCGCAACCTTGGCGAGCGCTATAAGCGACATGCAAACAGCATACACTACTGCCAACGCACAGACTCCCGGTGTTACCGAACTGGGCGCCGGAAATATCGGCAGTATGACCTTAGCCCCTGGTGTATACAAGTGGAGTACCGGAGTGACTATCCCCAGCAGTGTCATCCTGGACGCTCAAGGTAACCCGAATGCAGTTTGGATATTCCAGATAGCAGGAGTTCTCAGTAGTGGCGCTGATTCTCATGTTATCCTCACTGGCGGAGCACAGGCCCAGAACATCTACTGGGTGGTTGCCGGTAATACGGCACTCGGAACAAACTCTGAGTTCAACGGAAATATCCTAGATCAATCAAATATTGCGCTTGGTAATGACACAACCTTAAACGGCAGGGCGCTCGCACAGACTGCGGTTACCCTGATCGGCAATACGGTGACCAACCCGACAGCGATCCTTGCACCCAGTAACAGTGGTAGTACCAGTTCCTCTGTAAATCTCGGAACGGCTGCCAATTATGCGATTCTGGCAAAAGCCGGAGTCACGACAACACCCGGCACGCAGGATACACAGATCTACGGCAATATTGGCGTGAGTCCCATCATTTCGTCATCAATAACCGGGTTTAGCCTCGTTACTGATTCCTCGGGTCTATTTTCGACATCGTCTCTGGTTAACGGAAATGTATATGCAGCCGACTATGTGGCACCCACTCCCGTAACCCTGGCAAGCGCTGTAAGCGACATGCAAACAGCATACATTACTGCCAATGCACAGACTCCCGGTGTCACCGAACTGGGCGCCGGAAGTATCGACAATATGACTCTCACCCCCGGTATCTACAAGTGGAGTACCGGAGTGACCATTCCCAACAGTGTCACTCTTGACGCTCAGGGCGACCGGAATGCAGTCTGGGTATTCCAGATAGCAGGAGTTCTCACGAGTGGTGCGGGTTCGCACGTTACCCTCAGTGGCGGAGCACAGGCCCAGAATATCTACTGGGTGGTTGCCGGCAATACGGAGCTTGGAGCAAACTCTGAGTTCAATGGTAATATCCTAGATCAATCAAACATTGCGTTGGATAATGGCGCAATATTAAACGGCAGGGCACTGGCACAGACTGCGGTTACCCTGAACGGCAATACAGTGACCAACCCGACAGCAATCCTTGCACCCAGCAACAGTGGCGCTGCAACATCCGTAAATCTTGCAACTGCCGCCAATTATGCGATTCTGACAAAATCCGGAATCTCGACTACACCTGGCACGCAGAACACACGGATCTACGGCAATATTGGAGTGAGTCCTATTGCTGTGTTGTCAATAACCGGGTTTGGCCTCGTTACGGATTTATCAGGTCAGTTTTCGAAATCGACTCTGGTTAACGGAAATGTATATGCAGCCGACTATGTGGCACCCACTCCCGCAACCCTGACCACCGCTGTAAGCGATATGGAAGCAGCATACACTACTGCCAATGCACAGTCACCTGGTGTCACCGAACTAGGCGCCGGGAATATAGACAAGATGACCCTTGCCCCCGGTGTCTACAAGTGGAGTACCGGAGTGACTATCCCCAGCAGTGTCACTCTTGACGCTCAGGGAAACCCGAATGCAGTCTGGGTATTCCAGACAGCAGGAGTTCTCAGTACTGGCGTGAATTCGCACGTTACCCTCAGTGGCGGAGCACAGGCTCAGAACATCTACTGGGTGGTTGCCGGTAATACGGAGCTTGGAGCAAATTCTGAGTTCAATGGAAATATTCTGGATCAATCAAACATTGCGTTGGATAATGGTGCAACCTTAAACGGCAGGGCACTAGCACAGACTGCGGTTACCCTGAACGGAAATACGGTAACCAGCCCAACGTAAGTTTATCACATATTGTATTGGCTAGAAAGGAGGGGTTTAACCAAAACCGAACGAACGAAAAAGGTGATGCTAACTCATCACCTGAGGACAGATTTATCCATCAACTCTTTTTTTGGGTCGATCGCCGTTCCTTATCAAGGTCTTTTACAACTTATTCGACAATGCCCGGCAGAACTGGGGTACAGTCACCCACATAACCATAACCTATCTGCCAGCTGGCACCGGGACCACAAGCCCGTTTCTGGTGATTCAAAGGTTTACCCCCAGACTAGAGGTAGCGAGGTTACCACTTCGCTCTACCTCGTGAAACTTACCTGCCCAAAGTGCGGAAAATCAACACTTCATGCAGAATTCCCCGATCACTATGAAGCCTGGATTAAATGTTCATCGTGTGGTTTTTTTATGGGGATGAGTAATGATGAATGGCACAGTATGGAAAACAGTCCCAATCTGAATGAAAAAATTAAAAAAAAGGCTAAAAAATGAAAATTTTGGAATTGTAACGAATCGGGACGTTTGAATAGTCACTATTGAGGATTTACGATAATACCAATTTCGGGAAGTCTCGTTAACTCAACAGAATTCGCTGGGACAATTTTAATCTGTATTAAAGGAACGACGTAAAATCCAAAATTTTGGATATCTTGGAACCACCGGAAAAATTCGGCCCCAAAACCGATCCGGATGACGAGTTCTGGTGCGTTGTCGTAACGTTGTATCATTTCAGACGGAAAAATATTTGATAAAGTCACGAAGATGCACCAGAACCGCTGGAAGGGTACTATATCCTTTCCAAATTATATTGCAAAAACTGCAAAGTAGCATGCCCCTTAACATCACAAACAGATGATTCAGGTAACAAATACGGATAACACACAGCCCATGCAATGGCGGGATGGGCATCTTCCACCATGTCATCCCGTGTGATGAGATTCGCAGTGTTTAAAGAGCATAATTGAAATTGGGGAGACTAACAAAAATGGCAAAACAAAAAAGCAAACTGATTGATATCTTCACGAATAACGAACAGGAGATCCTTGAGGACTGGATGCGTGAACAGATCGTTTCGATTACCTACCGAAAAGACCTTCTCACCGAGGCCGAACTCCGCTCGCAGTCCGCAGAATTGATGGGTCTGATGATCGCCGCGACCCGGAGCGGGAATGTCACCGATATCACCTCGATTGAATGGAAACCGGTTCTTGATTTTCTTGCGGCTACCTCAAAGACCCGGGCGGCGCAGGGCTTCACAACCCAAGAGACGGCGACCTTTATCTTCTCCTTAAAGCAGCCGGTCTTTGCGCGCATGAAGTCAGAACTGGGAACCAATGCATCGGCACTAGCGGAAGAGATCTGGATTGCAACAGTCCTTTTGGATAAACTAGGGCTCTACACTGCCGAAACCTACCAGAAGAGTAGGGAAGAGATCATCCGGCGCCAGCAGCTGGAACTCTTAGAACTCTCAACACCGGTTATTAAAATCTGGGAGGGCATTCTCGTCCTCCCACTCATCGGCACGCTGGACGACTCCCGAACGCAGGTCGTCATGGAGAACCTGCTCCAGAGCATCGTCGAGACGAACAGTGCCATTGCCATCATCGACATCACCGGGGTTCCGGCTGTCGACACGCTTGTTGCCCAGAACCTGATAAAGACGGTCTCTGCGGCACGGCTCATGGGCGCGCACTGCATCATTTCCGGCATCCGGCCCCAGATCGCCCAGACAATGGTACATCTCGGTGTGGCATTTGGCGATGTAGTCACGAAATCGTCCCTTGCTGACGCCCTGAAATATGCATTCCAGCAGTCCGGGATCACCGTTACCTGATGGATGCGGAAAAGCGGGAGGCGAGCATGGACAAAATACCCATACTGAAAATAGGCGACATCCTGTTGATAACGATTCAGGTTGACATGCACGACCAGCTCGCTGTGTCCCTTCAGGATGACCTTACGGCCCGGATTGTTAAAGATCGTGCAAAGGGCGTACTCATCGACATCTCATCGCTCGAGATGGTCGACTCGTTTATTGGGAGGATGCTGGGAAACATCGCTGCGATGAGCCAGGCGCTAGGGGCACAGACCGTTGTCGTTGGTATGCGTCCGGCAGTGGCGATCACGATTGTGGAGCTCGGCCTCCCCATGGAGAATATCGAGACCGCTTTAAATGTTGAGCGGGGTGTTGAGAAACTCAAGCACGCTATGGCTAAATCTGAGAAAGGGCCCCAAAGATGAATGAACCGGAGCCTGAAACCGTTGATATCAAAACAGGTGAGGATATCGTCAGTGCCCGGCAGAAAGTCCGCATCAGAATGATTGATCTGAAGTTCTCCCTCATCGACCAGACAAAAATGGTAACTGCCGCAAGCGAACTAGCACGGAACACCATTGACTATGGCAAAGGGGGCACCATGCGTATCGAATCCCTTGTGGACAAGGAACGGATCGGGATCCGGCTGATCTTCCTCGACCATGGTCCAGGAATCCCGGACATTCAACAGGCATTAAAAGACGGGTTTACTACCGGTTCCGGACTCGGCCTCGGGCTTAGCGGTTCAAAACGGCTGGTAAACGAGTTTGAGATCATGTCAGAACCAAACAAAGGTACACAGGTTACTATAACACGATGGCGATGAACGAGACGGTATGCATCCATATCGGGGAGATGAGCGGCGTGGTGGAAGCCCGGCAGACAGCAATGACTATCTGCGGGGCGCAGGAGTTTAGTGCGGCTCTGTGTGATAATGTTGCCATCATTTTGACAGAACTCGCAACAAACCTCGTGAAGCATGTTGGGGAAGGAGATCTTATCATTCGCACTTATAATGAGGGAGCGGTCTCGGGAATCGAATGCCTCGCGCTTGACCGGGGTAAGGGAATAACGGATATCGGCTTGAGCCTGCAGGGCGTATATTCTGCTGGGACAAGCAAGGGAAACGGCCTTTCTTTAGTCCGAAGGCTCTCTTCTATTTTTGATCTCTACACCCAGCCGGAGAAAGGAACTGCAGTGCTCGCCCGGATCGATAAAGAATCACCTCCACAGGAAGCCAATCCATCGTATACTTCCCGCATTGGGCATGGCGTGGTCTGCCTTCCTATCCAGCCGGGTGAGCCCTGCGGCGACGGATGGGAGATAATCCGGTTACCGGGCCGGACCGTCATCCTTGTTGTCGACGGGCTGGGCCACGGGCTCGAGGCCTCGAAGGTTCAGGAAAAAGCAATCAGGGTTTTTCGGAAAAACCCGACCGGCGAACCGGCAGAAATTCTCAGGATCCTGCATGCCGCACTCAAGGACACCCGAGGGGGAGCGGTAGCCGTTGCCGTGATCGATGACATGAAAGGCAAGATCACGTTCGCTGGCGCAGGCAATATATCAGGACGGATCATCACCGGTCCTGATTCACGGGGCATGGTATCGTTAAACGGGACAGCGGGTATCGAGATCCGGAAGTTCCTGGAGGACTCCTACCCTTGGGGGTCAGAGTCTCTCTTAATCCTGCATTCCGACGGGCTCACCATGCAATGGGACCTGGAAAACTACCCAGGACTTACGCGAAAGCATCCGGCGCTCATCGCAGGTGTCCTATATCGGGATTACAAGCGGGGAGGAGATGATGTGACGGTTCTTGCCGTAAAACAGGTTGAGATGAATGTATGAACCCCGTAATCACAAATGTAGAATTGCAAAATGTCCAGGACATTGTATCAGCCGGGTATCGGGCACGCATCATTGCAGAACAACTCGGGTTTGATAAGGACGACCAGACCCGAATCAGTACCGCAGTCTCAGAGATTGCGAGAAACGCGTTGCAGTATGCCGGCGAAGGGGAGATCGAATTTTTCATCGATACTGGTAGGGAACCCCGTGTCTTTGGCATCACTTTCAGGAACCACGGGAAGGGTATCGCCAGGCTTGAAGTACCCGAGGGTGGGATTGCCTCGGAAACCGGGATGGGAAAGGGTATCATCGATGCCAAAAGATTAATGGATCATTTCCACATCGACACTCATCCGACAGGCTGCACCGTTTTTTTAGGCAAGAACGTTCCGCCCACTTCCCCTCAGGTGACCCCGGCGCTCCTCACCCGCATCGCTGATATGCTGGTAAAAACTGCCGTCCAGAATCCGTTCGAAGAGATCCGGGTCCAGAACCAGAACCTCATCCGTATGCTGGAGGAGCTGGATCTGAAGCATGTGGAACTGTTCAATATCAACGCGGAACTCGATAACACTAACCGGGGTGTTGTGGCACTGTACGCACAACTGGATGACCAAGCCCTCTCCCTTAAAGCATTCAGCGAAGGTCTTGAAAAACATATAGAGGAACGGACAAGCGAACTCCAGACAGCCAACACTGACCTGAAAAATGCCAAGGAAGAACTGCGTAAGCAGTTCGATGAACTGGCAGAGCGGGACAAACTGCTGGGCGAGAGCGAGGAACGTCTCGGACTTGCTCTTAGTGCATCGCAAATGGGAACCTGGGATCTCAACCTGAGAAATAAAAAGACCTGGCGATCACTTCGTCATGACCAGATTTTTGGGTACGCTTCTCTGTTACCCGAGTGGACTTATGGAATGCTCCTCGACCACGTCGTGACTGAGGATCGGCCTGAAGTGGACCGAGGGTTTAACGATGCGATCTCTCAGCACCATGACTGGGAATTTGAATGCCGCATACTACGTGCTAATGGTGAAGTCCGTTGGATATGGGCAAGAGGTAGGATCATATATGGCCCTGATAAGGAACCAATACGTATGCTTGGTCTGATCCAAGACATCACCGACCGCAAGCTTGCGGAAGAAGCGAAGATTGCTTCGGAGATTCGGTACCGGCGTCTTTTTGAGACGGCCCAGGATGGGATACTTATCCTCGATGCCGAAACCGGCCAAATCGTCGATGCAAATCCCTTTTTGATTGACTTATTAGGATTCTCGCGTGAACAGTTCCTTGGAAAGAAAATATGGGAGATTGGGCTCTTTAAGGACATTGTTGCCAACAAAGACAATTTCGAAGAACTGCAACGGAAAGAATATATCCGGTACGAAGATATGCCACTTGAAACCGCCGATGGGCGATATATTGCCGTGGAGTTCGTCAGTAACGTCTATGTTGTGAACAACAAAAAAGTCATTCAGTGCAATATTCGTGACATCACCGACCGGAAGAAGTTGGCAAAGATCATAGAAGCGTCTCTTGCCGACAAAGAGACCCTGCTCAAAGAGATCCATCACCGGGTCAAGAACAACCTTCAGATTATATCGAGCCTCCTTAACCTGCAGATCCGTAAGACCGATGACCCCAAAATCATTGAAATCTTAAAAGACAGCCAGGCCCGGGTACTTTCTATGGCACTTGTCCACGAACATCTCTACGAGAGCAAAGACTTCTCTCGTATCGACCTGAAAAAGTACATCCGTACGCTGGGAACGAATCTCTTCCAGTTGTACGGAACCCCCAACACCAGAGTCCTGTTCGATCTTAACGTCCCGGAGATCAAGGTAGGTATCAATACTGCAATTCCGCTCGGTCTCATCATCAACGAACTAATCACCAACAGCTTAAAGTATGCATTTAAAGGCAGGAAGGACGGGAAACTCACTATTACTGCTACTGAAGATCTTCAGGCCCTTACGCTCATTGTTGCAGACAACGGTGTCGGAATGTCGGAGGGTATCACACTGGAGAACCCGACGTCACTGGGACTCAGACTCGTGAATACGCTTACTGGCCAGCTTCACGGCACGGTGGTATTTGGCTGTACTGGGGGAACGAAGTATGTGTTTACGATTCCCGCACCGGCAGAACAACATACAAAGGACTGAATGGTGCTGATTTTATGAGGAAAGGTATAATATTCGGGCTCCTGATTGTCTGCGTCGGCGTGATCCTGGCTGCCGGATGCGCGAGTGTAGTCGGCAATACTCCGGAATACCAGGCCGGTGATATAATTGCGGTGAATTATACGGTCCCGGTAGGCATCATAATTTTAAGTTACAACCAGTCCGACAACATGTATACGGACCGGCTTGTCCTGCAAAAAACCAACGGTTCGTGGGGATATTACGCAACTCAATACGGCCCCCAGACTGATAACCGGACTGCCATCGAGGCTAATTTTACCGTGATTGATACCCACATACCAGACCCTGCATCAATAACAATAATCGATGAAAATAACCCCCCCGGGGACATCAAACTTTTCAAGGAAGATGGGGTATACTCCCAAAATACCGATATTGCTTTGACCTCCAACTCTTCTCAGATGCCCGTGCCTGTGCCAACACTATCAGCAACATGCTATGATTTGAATGCAGCATCAAAAATGGACGGACCTTTCCTGAATTTTTTGAATAATTCCAATATCACCAGTGGCGCTGTTGCGCTTACTACCCCAAACGGCTGCAATTTGGTCGCGGCGGAACAAGTTAATCAATGGATCGATAATAGTCCATTACCCATTACGCCGGATCTGGTCCAGGCACGGGAATATCTGCAACTCGCAACCACATTTTGTCAGACTACTACTCCCTTGACAGCAGCCCCGAACAGAACTTTGGAGATTTTGATGAAATTCAATGATACACTTCAGGAATATGAGAATTCTGTCATGGCATGTCATAGCCAGTTTGGTGGCGAAGCAGCATCACAAACCCCCCAGGTATCTAATGAAGGAACGTCATTTAACGGTAGCGGGGATTATGTTCAACCATTCACCACAGTCGGTGCAGAGATACATATTTTCAACATATCCTATTACGGTGACAATAATTTTACAATCTGGTTAAAGGATGAGCAGGGAAATAATATTGATTTGTTGATTAATGAAACCGGATCCTATAACGGCATGATACCCGTCCAACTGGGGCCCGGGATATATTATCTTGATATAACGGCGTCCGGTCCATGGAGCGTAGATCTTTCATTACCTCCATTGCAAACACCAACCGCAGTACTAATACCGAACGCTCTGCCCCTCAATGTGTACGCCACTTACGGGAGCGGAGATGAACAGGGCGAAGCAACCGTGTACCGGTACGAGGTAAGACCCAACTACAACTGGACGTCACCATCAGGAAACAGTGCCAACGAGGTGGCAGAAGCAGTCGGATCATCCGGTGCAACAGGCCCTGAGAATGGTTACTATACCGCGCGGCCGGAGGATGGCGACATCTTCCTGTTCGTTTATGTTCGTGTCCGTAATACCGGTAGTGGTGAAGTGTATGTTCCTTCAGCAAAGCAGTTTGTAGTGTTCAGTAACGGGAATACATACAATTATACATCCACCCACAGTTCCGATGTGGTTATTAACTCAATCTCCGGGACACAATATGATTACCAGTTCGGGCCAGGAGGAACCTCCGGTTACGTTCAACCCGGCGAAAGTAATGCGATAGATGGCTATCTTATTTATGATATACCCGCCTCGTTTTCTCCCAACTCAACATATGTGGTAAGCAGTCTCGAATATCAGAGCCAGGCAGCATGGGTACTTGGTTGAAGTATTCGTATTCCCGGGATCCTGATGCATATGAGAGATGGCTCCCGAGGTTGTTTCTAATCAGCCATTCTGACCCTTTCCCTGAAGATTGTTCAGAGAATATTTGCTATCCTAAAAAAATTTAACAGAACCGGTTCTACAAAGCAAAAAACAAAACAATATTTGCAAAATCCGGTCTGCTTTATCTGCTTTCACTAGATAGTAATTAGCAAGTAGAGTATTACCCAGGAGGTGGAGCGTTATCTTGAAGAAAAAGAATACCGTATTTAAGAGCGTGGATATGACTGAAAAGAACTGCCTCAATGCCACGCATGAGGTAGTATCTGATGAAATATCGAAAATCAGAGACGGGATTTCACAGGGTAACCTCCATAAGAATAGTTCCTCTAAGGAAAAAATACATGAAAAAACTCCGTGTATTAAACCCCCAAATGATGCCTATACTGGAAATTCTAAAATGACTGAACCAATGAAAACTATCGAACCTGTGACGACTTTTTTTGAGGATGGAAAAGTCCTCCGCATCCTTACAGAGCTGCCTGGGATTGCTGAGGAGAAAATCAGAATCGATCTTGATTCATCCTCAACTTTGCTTACGATTGTAGCATCAGATACTGAGAGACAGTATAAAAAAGTGATTAATATCCCTAGCGAAGTAAAATTTAACTATAAACGATTTTCTGACGGCGTTCTTGAGTTGACCTTGGGAAAAAAATAATCCGGATACTCTTTTCTCGTCGGTCAAAAAATTCGCCCCGATTTTAAAAAAACTGCTATACGGTATTTGCAAATTTCACTCTAAAATCTGCTTCCAGACAACACAACCTTTTATATCATCATAAATTTCCCATTGTTGGTGCCGCCAGGCAGACCGGAGACTGTGTATGGTTGAGCAATACATATGCCTTGTTATTAAGCGGCATTGCCACCTGTGCGGCAAAAAGCCCCGTTAGGAACGGTCGGTAAAGGGAAAGTTAGGGCCTTTTCGCTGTCGTATACATAATATGCGCGACACAGGAAGCGTGGGATCATGCGGAATCATGCACACAAACTACTACGACTATAACAAAAAAGCGATATCTCCGACTACGGCTCCGATAAGGAGATACTTTTCCGGTTCACGGCTTTAAGAATTCCAGGACGGATTCTCCAAGCGTACTGACGTTTCCTGTAGTGATCAGCTGAACATGCGAACCGGTCACGTTCGTATATGACTCATTATAGAGTTCCTGGAAGGTGATATTCGGGTTTTCCTGGATAAGGCTCACCGCTTCGGCAGTGAACTGATCCGAGAGCCATTGTTGGATACTTATATCGTAGATCGCGGCAAAAGATGGCTCGACACTGGAGGATCCTGTAAGGTAGAGGAGGCCTGGAGCTGTTGCATTTATGGCAATACTCTCGCCAAAACAGGTGTCGTCCATGAAAACAAGCTGCCGGTATTTCTGTTCCCGGCTCATCGTATTCGTTACATTGGTAAAATCATCTGTCGTAAATATATCATTATCGTTCCAAAAGTCGATCGTTCCCGGAATTCCGTGACCGACGATATAGACAAATACATCGGTACTTGCGTTGCTGTCAAGGACCACCGGAGTCGAATTAGTCTTTGTGCCAGTCAGGACATTTTGGAGCGTGGCAGCGGTCACCTGAGAACCAGTATACACTACATTGGCCCCGAGCCGGATATTCGGCCCTCCGGGGAGATGGTGGACATTTCCGGGGATGGGATTTACCGGGAGGGTGGGGATATCATCATACAGCATGAGGATGATGTTGTCGTCAGGGACCCCGTTATCCCGGAGCAGGGTATACAGGGTCAGCCCATCTGCCTGGTGCCGGTAATTAATCCATCCATTAGTGGGCGCAATAATAACTGCTTCAAATCCTGTTTTTGCCACGAGAGGGATATTTTTTCCCATCGTAAGGATTACCGGCGACATAAGGCTTTCCGAGGGTCGGCTTCGTGCAATAGATATGCCGGTTGCGGTGGCGTTTGCCGAAAAAACTCTGACCGTTTGGAAACTCCCATTCCTGATGACCCAATAGGAATAATAGGTATCCAACGGGTCCACGCCAACTTCCCTGTCATAGATAAGCGGTCCACTTGCACCGCTGATTCTGGGGGTCTGTCCGTTAAGGATCGCAAGAATGTTCTCATGGACTGCCTGTGCATCCCAACCTAGTGAAGTACCGTTGCCGGACACTACATGCTGTATCGAGTCTGCCGGGGACTCAGTAAGGGTCGCATCCTGCCGGGCTGAAGTATATGCGGCAAGAAGGAGGGCATCGTAGGTCGGTGCTGCGAAGTCCGTGGGGGTGTGGCCGAATTTCTCTTCATATTCTATCGAGAAATTGGTGGAAGGATCTGCTGTGGGGGAAGTCCCTTCAAGTCCTTCAGCCTCCAATCCTAGTGAACTGATGAGCGTCGGGGAGACTGCTCCATCGGTGAGGAAGAGTTTTACCGGTTTTCCGGACCGGTCGATCTCCCTTTTTATCGCGGCTGCGTCAGACGGATTGTCGCAGGCTGCGATGATATATTCTGGATTTGCCTGCAGGGCTGCGTCAACATCTGCATCGAGTGTACTGCTGTTCTGTTCAAACTGCTGTATCGAGACGAGATCGAGACCGTACTCTGTCGCAAAGAACCCGCTCCACTGATAGAATGTCTCCCCATACATGGTGTTATCAGCAAGGACGGAAATACGATGAACTCCTTTTTCATTCATGAGGGTCGTGATCACTTGTGCCTGCGCCACATCGCTCTGCGTAGTCCGCCAGAAGTAACCTTGGTTTTCGAATGCAAGGGTAATACTTCCTGCAGTGGCCATCGGACTGATAAGGAGTTTATTCTTTTCAATAAATTCCGGGGCTAACTTATAGACATCATCGCTGTTTCGGGGTCCGATGACAATCTGTATGGAATTATCAGCAAGGAGTTCTTCGGCCATCTGCGTGATGTTGCCCGTGCTAGTGTCCATGTATACGAGTTCGACCGGTCTCCCCCCGATACCACCCTGTTGGTTGATGTTATCTTTTGCCCATTCAAGCGGTTCTTTAAGATCAATCCCACCGGTTATGGGAAGGAGGACACCTATCCGGATGGGAGTAAGTGCATGAAAGATCGTGTACCCGGCCCAGCCTCCGGTTGCAATAATAAGTATAATAAGGGCGATCAGCCAGAGTTTCTTTCGTTTGATCAAAATCACCGCAATTTTAGATGCTATCTATCATTTCATTTTTATTACCGGTTTTTGCAAGCCCGGTCCATGCGTATTGATGGATGGTAAAACCAATGTAATAAGGATATTTATCCGGTGATAGGCAACATGTCCCTAAAAGCAGATAAAATCGGAGATGACTTGGGTTTATGATGGCATGATCAGATTCCAATGAATGGTTGGTGTTTTTTTTATGAGATCGATTTTCTGAAAATTACCATGAAACAGTGTAAATAAGCAATTTCCGTTCCCGGTAAAAGAAAAAGGTAGCCTTTCGATGAAATCCTTAAACTTATCTCAAAAACAACGCTAACACACTCTGAACTTCAGATCATAGAGACATCCTCTCGAAAAAACAGTATTTTTATTCTTCCAAAATTTGCTCCAAAATCTGCTTTTTGACATAGATCCTATTACCCAAACAGGCATTTACGATGATTATCAAGGAGGTTAAAAATGAGAATTATGAAAAAAAGTGGAGAGAAACATTTCTCCCTTGTATTCTGCATGGCGTTACTTGTCCTGATTACTGCCGTGATAATCCCTGGTGTAATGGGTTCTTCAGCAAACGTTAATCTTGGATCGGCAGGCAATTATGTGATTCTGTCCGAATCCGGAATCTCAACTACCGGAACTACGCAGATTAATGGCAATATTGGCGTGAGTCCACTACATGCGACTGCCATAACAGGATTTGGACTCGTGATGGATAAATCGAGTCAATTTTCGACATCGTCATTGGTTAACGGGAATGTATATGCAGCCGATTATGCGGTTCCTACTCCTGCTACAATGACTACCGCCGTTAGCGATATGCAGACAGCGTACAATGACGCCATTACCTGGTCACCCACGGTAACCGAACTTGGCGCCGGAAATATCGGTGGTATGACCATCGCTCCCGGTGTCTACAAATGGAGTACTGGAGTGACCATCCCCACCGATGTTACCCTGTCAGGAGGTCCGAATGATGTTTGGATCTTCCAGATAGCACAAGGTCTTACTACCAGATCTAGTACGCACGTTATACTTAGTGGCGGAGCACAGGCAAAGAACGTCTACTGGGTCGTTGCCGGCCAGACCACACTGGGAACATACTCTTCATTCAATGGGAATATCCTAGACCAGACGGCGATCGTACTGAACACCGGTGCAAGCTTAAACGGTAGGGCACTGGCACAAACCGCGGTTACCCTGGATGCAAATATGGTAACAATCCCATCGGTACCATCAGCCCCCAGTAACAGCGGCTCAGCAATGGCCGTGAATCTTGGAACTGCAGGTAATTTCGCGATTTTGACAAAAACAGGCATTTCGACGACCGGAACCACTTCAATTATTGGAAATATTGGCGTGAGTCCCGCCGCAGCTACATACATCACCGGATTTGGCCTTGTAGCCGACCCCTCGAATCAGTTTTCGACCTCATCCCAGGTTAACGGGAATGTATATGCAGCCAATTATGCGGCTCCTACTCCCGCTACCATGACTACCGCGGTTAGCGATATGCAGGCAGCATACACTGATGGTGCCGGACGTGCTCCTGATGCAACCGAACTGGGCGCCGGGAATATCGGCGGAATGACCATCGCTCCCGGGGTCTACAAATGGAGTACTCGTGTGATCATCCCCACCGATATCACTTTGGATGCACAGGGCAATCCAAATGCCGTCTGGATCTTCGAGATTGCACAAAATCTCGATGTCAGCTCCGGTCAGCAAGTTATTCTTAGTGGCGGAGCGCAGGCAAAGAACGTCTACTGGGTCGTTGCCGGCCAGACCACACTGGGAACAGGATCAGTGTTCTATGGAAATATCCTTGACCAGACAGCGATCGTACTGAACACTGGTGCAACCTTAAACGGCAGGGCACTGGCACAATCAGCGGTTACCCTGGATGCAAATATGGTAACAATCCCATCGGTACCGTCAGCCCCCAGTAACAGCGGCTCAGCAACTGCCGTGAATCTTGGAACTGCAGGTAATTTCGCGATTTTAACAAAAACAGGCATTTCGACGACAGGAACCACTTCAATTATTGGAAATATTGGCGTGAGTCCTTCCGCTGCGACATACATTACTGGATTTGGCCTTATAATAGACCACTCTGGTCAGTTTTCTACATCGTCACTGGTTAACGGGAATGTTTATGCATCCGATTATGCGGTTCCTACTCCCGCTACAATGTCTACCGCTGTTAGCGATATGCAGGCAGCATACACTGACGGTGCCGGACGAGCTCCCGATGCAACAGAAGTTGGTGCCGGAAATATCGGCGGAATGACTATCGCTCCCGGTGTCTACAAGTGGAGCACCGGCGTGACTATCCCCACCGATGTCACTCTCTCTGGAGGTCCGAATGATGTATGGATCTTCGAGATTGCACAAAATCTCGATGTCAGCTCCGGTCAGCATGTAATCCTCAGTGGCGGTGCACAGGCAAAGAACGTCTACTGGATAGTTGCTGGCCAGACAACGCTGGGAACAGGCTCAGTATTCAATGGAAATATCCTCGACCAGACAGCGATTGTGATGAACACTGGTGCAACCTTAAACGGCAGGGCACTGGCACAATCAGCGGTTACCTTGGACGCGAACAAGGTGACGATTCCAACGGTACCGTCAGCCCCCAGTAACAGCGGCTCAGCAACTGCCGTGAATCTTGGAACTGCTGGTAATTTCGCGATTTTAACAAAAACAGGCATTTCGACAACAGGAACCACTTCAATTATTGGAAATATTGGCGTGAGTCCCGCCGCTGCGACATACATCACCGGATTTGGCCTGGTAGCCGACCCCTCGAATCAATTTTCGAAATCGTCCCTGGTTAATGGAAAGATATATGCAGCCGACTATGCGGTTCCCACTCCCGCTACACTGACTACCGCTGTTAGCGATATGCAGGCAGCATATACTGATGGTGCCGGACGTGCTCCTGATGCAACCGAACTGGGCGCCGGGAATATCGGCGGAATGACCATCGCCCCCGGAGTCTATAAATGGAGTACTGGCGTGCTCATCCCCACCGATGTCACTCTCTCTGGAGGTCCGAATGATGTATGGATCCTCGAGATCGCACAAAATCTCGTTATCAGTTCTAATACGCACGTTATCCTCAGTGGCGGTGCACAGGCAAAGAACGTCTATTGGGTGGTTGCCGGCCAAACGACGCTTGATACAGGATCTGTATTTAACGGGAATATCCTCGACCAGACAGCAATTGTGCTGCAGACTGGTGCAACCTTAAACGGCAGGGCACTGGCACAGTCAGCGGTTACCCTGGACGCGAATACGGTGACAAACTAATCGTGAAACACCATATCGTATAACCATCAATTGTCTGGAAACTCAAATGATCACCCCTCCGGCAGTATGGCAGATCGCTGGAGGGAGTTTAAACATAATGAATAAAAGAGGTGGTAACTCTCTCTCTTTTTTAAAGATCCCAGAAAAACGACAAAGAACCATGAGGATATGTTGGTCAGAGGCATTCGCAGGTGAAAAATGAAACAGAATGAGATTATCACGAAAGATTGCAGCAGCGACATTACCGGATGCAAATCTGCGGAAGACAACCGGGAACATTTTAAAGCGGTTATGGAGTATTTAGAGGATGCTGTAATCGGTAAAACTCTCGATGGGATTATCACGAGCTGGAATGCTGGTGCTGAACGAATCTATGGGTATTCTGCACAAGAGGTGATCGGGAAGAGCATCTCACTGCTGGCGCCTCCTGATATGCCGGATGACACTCAGTTAATTCTTGATCGGATCAGGAGCGGTGAACAGGTACTCCGTTACGAAACCCTGCGCAGGAAGAAAGATGGTGGGCTGATCAACGTTGTATTAACTATATCTCAGATTAGAGATGGACAAAATAATCTTATTGGTGTTTTCAGTATTGCTCATGATGTTACCCAGCGCAAACTGGCGGAAGATGCGATGCATGAATCAGAGATGCGCTACCGGCGGCTTTTTGAGACGGCTCAGGACGGCATCCTTATCCTTGACGCCGACACCGGCCAGATCGTCGAAGTGAACCCGTTTTTAATCAACATGCTGGGCTTCTCGCGGGAACAGTTCCAGGGAAAGAAAATCTGGGAGATCGGGCTGTTCAAGGATATCGTTGCCAATAAAGACAACTTCGAAGAACTGCAACGGAAGGAATATATCCGGTACGAAGATATGCCACTCGAAACCGCTGATGGGCGGCATATAGCTGTTGAGTTTGTCAGTAACCTCTATATGGTGAATGACAAGAAGGTCATCCAGTGCAATATCCGGAACAGTACCGACCGCAAGCTTGCGGAAGAGGCGAAGATTGCTTCAGAGATGCGGTACAGGCGGCTATTTGAGACGGCTCAGGACGGCATCCTTATCCTCGACGCTGACACCGGCCAAATCGTCGAAGTGAATCCCTTTTTGATTGCCATGCTAGGCTTCTCTCGCGAACAGTTCCTAGGAAAGAAACTGTGGGAGATCGGGCTGTTCAAGGACATTGTTGCCAATAAAGACAACTTCGAAGAACTGCAACGAAAGGAATCCCTTCGTTATGAAAACCTACCACTCGAAACCGCCGATGGGCGGAACATTGCCGTTGAGTTTGTCAGTAACCTCTACATGGTGAATGATAAGAAGGTCATCCAGTGCAATATCCGGGATATCACTGAACGGAAAAAAATCGAAGTGGCACTGAATGCTACTGAAACCCGATACAGGCGGCTATTTGAGACGGCTCAGGACGGCATCCTTATCCTCGACGCCGACACCGGCCAGATCGTCGAAGTGAATCCCTTTTTGATTGCTATGCTGGGCTTCTCTCGCGAACAGTTCCTGGGAAAGAAAATCTGGGAGATCGGGTTGTTCAAGGACATTGTTGCCAATAAAGACAACTTCGAAGAACTGCAGTGGAAAGAATATATCCGGTACGAAGATATGCCGCTCGAAACCGCCGATGGGCGGAACATTGCCGTTGAGTTTGTCAGTAATCTCTACATGGTGAATGATAAGAAGGTCATCCAGTGCAATATCCGGGATATCACTGAACGGAAAAAAATCGAAGTGGCACTGAATGCTACTGAAACCCGATACAGGCGGCTATTTGAGACGGCTCAGGACGGCATCCTTATCCTCGACGCCGACACCGGCCAGATCGTCGAAGTGAATCCCTTTTTGATTGCTATGCTGGGCTTCTCTCGCGAACAGTTCCTGGGAAAGAAAATCTGGGAGATCGGGTTGTTCAAGGACATTGTTGCCAATAAAGACAACTTCGAAGAACTGCAGTGGAAAGAATATATCCGGTACGAAGATATGCCGCTCGAAACCGCCGATGGGCGGAACATTGCCGTTGAGTTTGTCAGTAATCTCTACATGGTGAATGATAAGAAGGTCATCCAGTGCAATATCCGGGATATCACTGAACGCAAGCTTGCGGAAGAGGCGCTGCGCCAGAAAAACGAAGAACTGGACGGGTACTTTACCAACACACTCGACCTGATCTGTATCGCAGACACAGATGGGCATTTCCGGCGCCTTAATAAGGAATGGGAATCGGCTCTTGGGTACAGTCCTGCCGAACTGGAGGGGAAACGGCTCTTCGATTTTGTCCACCCCGACGATATGGAGGTTTCTCTTAATGCAATGTCTGAACTGAGAGCAGGTAAAAAAGTCCTACAATTCACGAACCGCTATCGCCACAGGGACGGATCATATCGATGGATTGAGTGGCGGTTGTTTTCCGCACGGAACCTCATTTATGCATCAGCACGGGATTTTACGGAACGCAAGAAGATGTCCGATTTGGTCGAAACGTCGCTTGCCGAGAAAGAGACCCTACTCAGGGAGATTCACCACCGGGTCAAGAACAATCTCCAAATTATATCGAGCATTATCAACCTGCAGATCCGTAAGATTGACGATCTCAGGACTATTGAAGTTTTAAGAGACTGCCAAGCCAGAGTGCTGTCTATGGCACTTGTCCACGAACACCTCTACAAAGGCAAGGACTTCTCCAGTATCGATCTGAAAAATTATATCCATTCGCTGGAAATGCAGGTTTCGCAGTCGTACGGAACCGCGAACGAGATTGTCCGGTTCGATCAGAGCATACCTGACATTTATGTAGATATCAATACCGCAATTCCACTCGGTCTCATCATCAACGAATTGATTACCAACAGCTTAAAGTATGCATTTAAAGGCAGGAAAGACGGAAAACTCACCATTTCAGCCACTGAAGGTCCCAAGGCTCTTACGCTCATCGTTGCAGACAATGGCGTCGGAATGCCGGAGGGCATCACGCTGGAGAACCAGATGTCACTGGGACTACGGCTTGTAAAAACACTTACTGGCCAGCTGCACGGCACGGTCGTGATAGAGCGTACTGAGGGAACGAAGTTTGTATTTAATATACCAAAACCGGCGGAAATCCCGGGAAAGGAACCGTCCGTAAACATGCTAACAGGCCAGCCTCACGGTTCAGTGGCGATTGACCATACGGATGACGCGAAGGTTGCGTTTACAGTTCCGCGAGATGAGGAATTTAACAAATCAGAAGTGAGTGAAGTATGACAGAAAAGATCAGGATTCTCATTGTTGAGGACGAATCATTGGTTGCAGAAGATTTAAGGGAAATGCTACAGGGATTCGGGTACGAAGTTTCCGGTATAGCAGACACCGGTGAGACAGCGATTGCCCTTGTGGATGAACAATCCCCGAACCTTGTCCTCATGGACATCAATCTCGCCAGTGCAATGGACGGGATAACTACCGGGGGGGAGATCCGTTCACGATGGGGCATTCCGATCATCTATGTCACAGCATTTGCAACGCAGACAATTATTAACCGGGCGAAAAAAACCAACCCTTCCGGCTACATCTTAAAACCTTTCAACGAACGACAAATCCAGACCGCTATTGAGATTGCACTATATAATTATGTGCTGGAGCAACAGTTGAAGGAGCACGATGCAACCATTAACACCCTCATCAACGCAACCTCAAACCCGCTCATTCTCATTGACCGGCAGGGTATTATCAAGGCAGTGAACGAGGAAGTTGCAAAAAAGGCAGGAAAAACTCCAGAACAACTCAGAGGTACGCCGTTTATGGAACTGCTGCCCGGAGGATACATTACCGCGAGCCTTATCGAGGCTGTCCAGCAGGCTGCTTCCGGGAAGGTGAGCCGGTTTGAAGAAGAACAGAATGGGGTAGTGTATGATAATGCGATCATCCCTGTCCTGGATTCCCATGGTGCGGTGCAGTCCGTTGCGATATTCTGCACAGATATTACTCTCCTCAAAGGAGCGGAGATGCAGTTGAAGGCAGCTAACGATCAGCTCATAGCAGAACGGAACCGGCTCTCTGTACTCACTGCAGCTCTTGACAGCATGGATGACCCGGTCATTATCACAAACCCAACGGGAACGATTACGTACGTGAACGATGTGTTTACAAAACGATTCGGTTATACTCTGGAGCAAGTGGAGGGAAAACACATGGACACGCTCGCGGCACCAGAGAACCTGTATGTTCGTCACATCGAAGAATTCCTCAGTGACCAGAAATCGGTATGGACAGGTAAATTCATAGCCCGAAACAAATACGGGTTGAACCTGTCGTTCCTCCTCAAAGGCTCTCCGGTATTTGAAGAGAAACGGCTTAAAAACCGGGTCTTTGTGCTCCGGGAGGAAATTTACGGCACACAATGAGCAGGTAAGCCTGTGCAAAAAGCAGGTCCATGAGTATATGCACACTTTTTAAGTGTCCGTTAACATTCCGCCAGTAAATCCTGCATAATCATTTATTATATACCTATTTTATGATAAAAGTTCACAGAAACTACTGGCACCATGTTCAAGTACAGAAAATCTTACTTGATATGGTCATTATCTGAAATGCAATTCCCCCGGCTATCGATAATATGCAGATCCTGACGATGTTTCTGGGTATCATGATCCATGATTTTTGGGAACCATATTTCCGGTTCCCAATCTGCCATAGCCCGGTCTTCGGGGTAGATATAAAAAATGACCATTTTATGAACTTCACGCAGGGTCGATTTGATGTTGTTGTGAAGCCGGGAGTATTGCTCCTGCCATACCTTTATCCAAGTATCGGGGTGATTAAAGCTAAACCATTCAAAGATATTCATACAGGTCCTTCCTTATTCGTTCCATAACGACTTCGGGATCCCGGTAATAGGAGATAAGGATTATCGCAACTTCCTTGTAATGCCGGATCTTTTTGATGCGCATCCACTCCAGCACTTCCTGGCGGCATTTTAGTTCTTCCCGCATCCTTTTCTCACCCCAATCCCGGGCCTCCATGATCTCCTCGAGGATGAAAGATTTTCCCGAATAGGTAATCTCATCGGTTGCCGACCGCCATTTGAAGACCTCGTTTGTGATCAATTCGTTGGTCCGTGGGTCGATATTGAGGATCTCAACGATCTGCTTGTTCCGGCGGATACGTTTGCCACCAATCAGGGATTGCACCTGGATGCAGACAAAATCAAGAGCAGAGAACATGTTCCTCGGCACATCCATAGGTGGATTTTCGATCCGGTGGACGATACTCGATACCGAGTCCGCGTGGATGGTGGAGTATGTGACATGGCCGGTGCTCATTGCCTGGAAGAGCGTCTGGCATTCTTTTCCACGGACTTCTCCGACGATGATGTATTCGGGCCGCTGCCGCATGGCGGCACGCAGGAGTTCGTACATGTTAATCTCCCCGCGTCCTTTCGTATCAAATGAGGTCCGCGTAATACTCGGGATCCAATTGGGATGGGGAAGTTTCACTTCCTGGGTGTCTTCGAGACTGATGATCTTTGCCATCGGTGGAATGAAAAGTGAGATCGCGTTTAATGACGTGGTCTTCCCGGACGCCGTTCCCCCGGCAAAGAGCCCTGATTTGCCGTTTTCGACGGCAAGCCAAATATAAGCAAGCGAGAGAGGGGAGAATGTATGCCATTCGAGAAGATCGATTGGGGTTATCGGCTCATCCTTGAACTTACGGATGGTAAATGTAGAGCCGTGAGCGGTTACTTCCTGTCCGAGTGTCATCTGGATACGGGAACCATCGCTCATGGTCGCATCGAGGATCGGATCCGCAATGGAGATATATTTGCCTGCACGCTGGGCGAGTTTGGTGACAAATGAATCCAGTTCCTCAGCATTGTGGTACATCAATGTCGTCTGCATCGATTCGTAATTGGCATGGAATGCAAATAAGGGAATGTTGACACCGTCGCAGGAGATATCCTCGATGTATTTGTCATGCATAATTGCATCGATCAGACCGTTTCCCAGAAAATCCTTATGCAGGTAATATATGATCTTTTCACGTTGGACGGGGCTTAACTTGATCCCGTAATCTAAAATAATATTATCCATTGCATTCCTGAACTGGCGCTGTGTTTCCTCTTTTGATATAACCTCGGTGTTAATATCGACAGTATCATAGAGGCGTTCTTTTAATTCTTTTAACTGTTCTTTTTCAGATTCGGAAAGCAGGGGTTCGAGTATCTGGTAGGTGTATTCATGCGTGGCGTTGTCATAGATAACCCGGACATATGCGTATGGCTCATTGATTGGATACATTTCCATTACTTCAACGCCGGGTTTTAACTCAAATGAAAGATCTACTAAAAACCCATGCACTTTAGGATCATAGTCCAAGCTCTCCGATCGTATGGAACTGAAAAGAGAGGCAAATCTGGATTTCTTTGCCAATGGCTTTTGAAACAATTCCGGTTCAATGGCAAGTTCCGTTTCGAGATCCTTGAACCCTGCGGTTGAAAATTCCCGCTTCCAGAAATCTGCAATTTCCGGGGGCATTCTTCTGATCCCGGTATTCTGAAAGGAATTAAACTTCCCCTTTAATTTGATCTCGTCTATCCGGAATGTCGCACCTTTTGGGAGGATGAGTCCCGAGAATTCGGAAATCTGATCCGCAGAGATGATCCCTCCATCTGTATCACTCCCACCTATATCAGCAGACGTTTTTGATGAGATCCATTCCTTTGTTGTTTTTTTCTCCTTGAAACCTGATGAGGTCCTGTGATCTCGCGAATCTTCTTCAATAATTTCGACAGCCGTCGCCTGCTGTGTTTTGACCGCCAGTGGAATGGATTTTTCCTTGGGCTGTTTTGCAGGGGTGGGTATAGTCTCGGATTGTACCGGTAACTTTACAAGCACTGTGCGCTTATCGTTTCCGCTTATGTCGGGTGTCTGCAGGATCGTTTCAGGTAAAAGAATGTCATCCAGCATGCCGTAAAAAGCATATGTATCACTGTTTTGTGGGGGAGTGTCACCGGGTGACGTTATTTCTGCTCCATCGATCTTTTCAGGAGTTACACTGGACAGGTTTCCGTTTTTGTTTATTTCAGGTTTTTGTATAAATGCATTAAGATCACCAGTCCCGTCCGGTTCTGATTCTTCCCGTACCGGCTTTTTTTCTGGAGAGGGTGCGATTGCCGGGCCACCTCTTTCACCTTCCGGTATCTGTATCCATTGAATTTTTTTAAGAAGAGTGGTTACATCGTTATGAGCCACAGCACCCTGTGATTTCAACATGAAAATTCCTCGTGTCTGATAATTCCCGGTTTTGGTAATTTCAACCTCTACCCGAGTCAGCGACTATCCGTCAGGACAACGGATAAATCTGTTCTGTTATTGCAAAATTTGTTCCAAAATCTGTTTTCTGACAATGATTCTATAAAATTCCCTGTTGATTCCCTATTTATATTAGGAAGTTACGGAGCATTATGTCCCTCGACCGATTAAACCGGCAGATACAGCAGGAAAGATGTGCCCATGGTTCGATATCCTCTGGAAAACTGCCGGGAATTCAATGGACATGAGAGGGAACGCCGGAGATATGTTCCGGGTTAAGTCTCACCTAACGGCGTTGCCTACAAACGTCTCATTGCAGAGAAGATCCGAAGTCCTTTGCGTCAGTGGATCCGTGGGAAAGGAAAAATTGGTTGCATTACTGTTCCGCGGGATGAAAAATCCATATAATAGAGAGTAAGTGAAGTATGACAGAGAAGATCAGGATCCTCATTGTTGAGGACGAATTATTGGTTGCAGAAGATTTAAAGGAGATGCTACTGGGATTCGGGTACGAAGTTTCGGGTATAGCAGACACCGGTGAGATGGCGATTGCCCTTGTGGATGAAAAACACCCAAACCTTGTTCTCATGGATATCAACCTTGCCAGTGCGATGGATGGGATAACGGCCGGAAGGGATATCCGTTTGCGCCGGGGCATTCCGATCATTTATGTCACTTCATTTGCCACACAGGCAATTATTGACCGGGCGAAAAAAACCCATCCTTCAGGTTATATCCTAAAACCATTCAATGAGCGACAAATCCAGACCGCTATTGAGATTGCTCTCTACAACAACGAACTGGAGGAGCGGGTAAACGAAAACGAAATCACAATTCGAACCCTTGCAAATGCTATCCCCGATGCGGTCATGCTTTTGGATCACAATAGGCAGGTAATAGCTTTGAACAATGCTATGGCTTGCCGGCTCGGATATAATTATACCGGGATACAAAGGGATTCTGCCGTCAATATTGACCGGGACGGCATGTTCACTTCACTGGAATCGCGGTTTAAAGACCTTATCAGTTCTGGTCTGCCTATCCGTTTCGAGGAGCAGAACCTGGATAAATGGTTTGAGATTTCCCTTATCCCTATTTCCAGATCGGATGAACAGAACTCCTGTATATTTGTTCAATATCATGATATCACGGACCATAAAAGATTTGAGGGGTCACTAAAAAAAGAGGGAATAACTCAGATCGAGAAGAATATGGAGCAGTTCCAGACCTTGAACGACCAGATCAGAAACCCTCTCCAAGCAATCATGGGATATGTGAACCTCGATGGTCTCCTGTACCGAGAGCATATTCTGAACCAGGTTAAGCAGATTGACAGCCTTGTGAACCGCTTAGATCGCGGCTGGGTGGAGTCTGGAAAAGTCAAGCAGTTCCTTCTCCGGCACTATTTGGATAATCCCGATGATCTGCCAAATCCAAAATCAAGAGAGAATTGCGGTGGATGCAGCTGATGGATACCGTCCTGATAGTAGATGATGAATCAGCAATACGAGAAATTTTCACTTTATATCTGGAAAGGAAGGGATTCAAGCCCCACGCGGCTTCAGGGGGATTGGAATGTCTGGATCTGTTAAAAACACAGACACCCGATCTTATCTTGTTGGATTTGATGATGGAACCTATGGATGGTTGGGAGACACTCTTAGGGATTCGGCAATACCCTCCCTCAAGTCAAATTCCGGTGATAATCATCACGGGAAAACAGCCGACCTCTGAAGATATTTTACAGTATGGTGGACTCATTGAGGATTTTATCGTAAAGCCCGTTGATTTTAAAATTATTTGTGAGTCCTTTCATCGCATCATTGAAAATGACCGGGAATTAGTTCGGGAAATTGACCGGATATGGAACAGGGAACAGGATACGGGGCTTCTGACCGAATATGCGAGTCTCATTCGGCTCGTAAACGTCACAAAGAACCTCGAAAAACGGCTCAACGACCGCCAATGCATAGACCAGATTCCCTTAAAAAAACTGGAGGAGAGGCTTCAAGAGTTGAACAAAAAACTGGGTTTTACAGAACATCTTCAGGAGCAGAATGAGGCTTGAGGATAGATTTGTCTAGGAAGGAATGCAGTTTATTATCCAAAACTGTAATCAGGACTAGCAAAAGAACGATTAAACTAAGGGTTGGGGAAAAACAGGGTGCGATGAAGCAAAAGAACGAATATCAAAAGGGGACGTCTCTGGTATTGACATACTGCCAATGACGGTGGAAAAGAGATATTCGAACACACCCTAGATTAAATCAAAATTTTATCTGGTTTTTAGATCTCTTGCAACGTTGCAAGAATGTCCACCCAATTTATGAACAAATAAATGGGAACATTACGAATTTTTCCGCCATTTGGTTACTTTAACTACGATTTATAGATCGAAGATGACGATTTTTGTGAACTCATCAAAATCTCCTTAAATTTACCATTTGATGTCTGCCTGTAAAAGAATTTTTAGCTTTTGATTTACAAACCGATTTGATGTATTCAGGATAGTAAAGAAATCCAGATATCTAACTTCACACCGGTGAATGATCATGATATATAAAAAAAATGTCGATTTCACGTCGCTTTTTTCCCAAATTTTTTTACAATATTTGCATCATTTAAGATAACATAGGCTATCACACCAAAGATGATGCCTACAACCAGGGCAAACCCGAGGGGTGTACCAACTACGGTCACAATGAACGCGACGATGATTCCAAGCAGTATTCCTTTCACCTGTGGACTTTTAAGGTTCTGAACGTTCATACCTTTTCTTATTCGTATTAAAGATAAATAGTCATCACTGCTAAATCGTGATTGCTTTATAATCACTGCTTTACGGACACATCAAACTGGCCAAGAACCAGTGAATAGAGATCCGCATCAGGATAAGGAGGAGAGACAATATCGCCAGTTAATATCTGTTCGTCAGGATAGCCGAGATTTTCGCAGATTGCAATCCTGACCGGGATAGAAAGTCCCATCGAACCAAGACGCCGATAGAGTTCTCGTACGTCAAATTTGGGATCTGCGATAAGAAAAACAATTTTTTCCCGCCGGAGTTCCTCAATGGTTTCCTGCATAGCCCGGTCATGTCCCCTGCCATGGGCAACAATGACTGCAACACGGGAAAGCGGGATATGCAACCGGGCGGCTGCTACCTGAAGTGACGAGATACCGGGTATCACTTCCCCGGTCAGATAGCCAAGACCGGCAAGCATGGGATCGCCCGTAGAAAGGATCACCGCATTTTCAGGAAACTGGGAGAGGTTCCGGTAATCCGTGATAGACCGCACGGTGCAGTTTTTCGGGATGATTTTTTGGACCATATCGATAGCCCGGCCAGAACCGTAGATAAACCTGGCTGACTTGATGACCTGTGCAGCTTGTTCGGTAAGCATACCTGGTCCGCACCCGACACCAACAATTTTCATGGACTCTCCACGATAACCTTTCCGTCCCGGTTAACTAGGACCACCCGGATTTGGGGATGTTTTTTCCGGTATGCCGCAAGAATTGGATCCGCAACCTGCAGAAAATCTGCCGATGCTGCCAGTTCCTCCACCGTTTCGTACCCTGTCCCATCCAAGATATGGGGTTCGATATATTTTAAGAGAAGGGCTGGAAGACCACACAGGATGACATCACCTTTCGCAACTGATAATGCTTCTCCAATTCTTCCCCCGGAAAGCACAACTTCAGAATCCGGGAAAAGAAGACGTGCATACCGAAGCCCGATCCGGCCGGTAGTAATAACAACGCGGGACGCTGCGGTTATCCTTGTAAGGACTGACTCTTCAAGATGATCATCCCAGGGTTCGACAAGCCCGGTCGATCCCAGCACCGAGATTCCTCCTTCGATACCAATACGGGGATTAAGGGTCTTTTTTGCGATACGTTCGCCTTCGGGGATCGAAAGGGTAACTGAGGCACCGGTGAGACCAGTGTCCCTGAGTGCTTCCTGCATAGAAGTTAGAATACAGGCAAGAGGGATTTCACTTATCGCCGGTGCTCCTTTAGGGTACCTGGGTGTGTCCCGGACAAACCTGCCGATACCAGAGCCCGGAACAAGAGTGAGGCCATTTTCGTTGATTACAGCATCTGCAAAAAACTCAATACCGGCAGTGACATCTGAAGGATAATCTCCGGCATATTTCCTTAACGATGCCCACCCATCACGGGCGGAAACTGGAAGATTTGTTTCAAGACCACAGGGAAGTTTCACGGTAACTTGTGAAACAGTACCTGATAAGGAAAGGATAGAGGCTTTGCATGCGGCGGCAGCAGTGGTCCCGGTGGTAAAACCTCGACGGAGAATGGTCCCTGATGCAGTCAACACCGCAAATCCCTGTTCAACAAGAGTGAGCGATTGAGGATCGGTGACCTTCTCCACCCAGCCTTTTGGATAGATAAAACCGGTGACCGGGTCCCTCATGTCGTAGATTCCTCGATAAAAAGGGTAATGCATTCATTGATCGCCGCGACCGCCACCGGTGTCCCTCCCCGGGTTCCTTCCGTGGAAACAGAAGGAATATTCAGGGTTCTTAACAGTGTTTTTGATTCCGCCGCGTTGACAAAACCGACAGGTGCGCCGATAACAACAGCTGGACGATTACCTTCTTTTATCATCTCGCAGACAGTAAGCAGGGCAGAGGGTGCGTTGCCAATAATCACAATGGATCCGGGTACCCGGTCACGGAGTGATATAAAACCAGCAGAACTTCTCGTAATGCCCCTCTCCTTTGCGATATCACCACCATGATCAAGTGCACACACTATCTCAGAACGGTGACCTTTTTTCTGGATACCAACCTGAACCATCCGGATATCAGTGATGATAGGTGCACCATTCCTGAGCGCCTTTAGGGTTGCCTCCACCGGATCGACATTGAATCTGAGTAAGTCTGCCATAGCAAAATCGCCTACGGCTACAGAACATCGCTGGCGTACCCGGTCTTCAGAGGTCACATTGCCAACCATTTTCCGGGCAAGTGTACGGGAGGTTTTTGATATCTCGTATGCTTCCGGGGTAGTCGCACCCGGATCAATATAGGTATTTTCGGTGGTACCCGCGTGGTGTGATGATTCCTTTGACATTGTTTTCCATCCTCCAAATCCTGCTCTCTGTCCCGCCGATAATGACAGTCGTATGCATATCGATTTCGTCAATTGATTTCTCGATAGCTCCCAGTGTCGTGATAACCGGGTTGGTACCATCATTACGAAGAGCATTTTTTATAATAGCGATCGGGACAGTTAGTGGATAATATTTTCTGGCATGTTCCATGGCAAGCGCGAAATTATCCGGTCTGCCGTGGCTTCGTGGATTATAAATAACCACCGGAATACCGATTGAAAAAACGGCGTCAAGCCTTTTTTCAATCACCTCAAGAGGTGTAAGCAGGTCAGAAAGGCTTATTACCGCAAAATCGCCGGACAAGGGAGCCCCAACAACGGAGGCGGCTGCATTTGCTGCAGTAACACCAGGAACAATCTCAACCGGGATTGTTGCTCCAGCATGTTCAAGGACCTCAAGAACAATACCGGCCATCCCGTAAACACCGGCATCACCACCGGAAACGATAGCAACTGAATGAATCTGAGCAAGTTCGATAGCTTTTTTGGCCCGCTCCACTTCTTTACCCATAGAACTCCGGATGACCTGCTTTCCTTCTAGTAGCGGTGTAATAGCATCGAGATAACTATCGTTACCAATCACGTAATCAACGTCAGCGAGTACCTCAACAGCCCGGCCGGTCATATACTCTGCTTTTCCAGGGCCTAACCCGACAATATACAGACCATTGGATTTAGCGGGCGATGGCAATTGTCACCTTCCCGAAAACTTTCTTTTTCATGATAATATCCCGATGTTTGGAAACTGCGAGTGCACACGGCTCTGCAACACCGACAAGGCCGATCTTTTTTGCCTTCGAAGGTGTTGAGGGCACTTCTGCATTAATAGTGTCATCGTCTAGGAATATTAAATTGGCAGGGATTGCGGCAATAGCTTCGCAGAGACCGGTTTCATTGCATTTTTTCGCTGTGGTTGCAAAGATCATGACATCATTTACGGCAATACCGGCAAGAGACAAAGCTTCCTGTATTGCCGTTGTCACCTCTTCAGTTGTTACGTCTTTCCGGCAACCAATCCCGATGGCATATTCACCCTTATGGACAAGCAGCGAAACATCAGGACCTGCGAGGACAATCCCAGGGCCGGGTATTGCATAGATTTTTGTCTTCCCGTCAAGTATCCCGGCATTCACCGCCCGGGTCGAGTCACGGTTGACAATATCTTTTCCGGTGCGACTGGCAATAGATTCAACTGAATCCTTTCCGGTAGCCTCAGTCGCCGTTGAGATCACCGGTATAAGTCCGAGCCCGGAAAGTTCTTTTGCAAGATCGTTTGCCCCATGATGGCCCCCGAGTACCGGGATCGCGTATAAAAAGTCAGGTGTTATAACAACAACTGCCGGATCGACCCATTTATCTTTGAGGTACGGAGCAATACTGCGGACCACAATGCCCATGGACATCAATGCAATGATTCTCCGGAACTCCGGGAAAACTTCAGCAAAAATACCGGTATGGTATTCCCGAACGTCAGCATCAATGAATACCGCTATCCGTCGGGCATCCGGCAGGAACCGGGACAGTGAAATCACGACAGTGTCATTCATGAGTAAAGATATGAGGTAATATGCCCCTCTTTTCGTGTGCCCACAACGCCGCCGATAAGGAGCAACGCAGTGTGTTCAATACCGGCATCATGTGCTTTAGCTGCAATATCAGCTACAGTTCCCCGTATAATTTTCTGGTCAGGCCACGATGCATGATAGACAACGGCAGCCGGTGTATTCTTGGGGCACGCCAGTTTTGCCGTGATCTCATCGAGTTTATCTGTGCCAAGAAAGATCACAAGGGTTGTACCGAGCTGCGAAAATGCCTCTATCTGGTCTTTTTCAAGAGTTTTTCCTGCAGGCCTTGTGACAATGACAGATTCTGAAACACCACGGAGCGTCAGCTGGGTTTTGAGGGCTGCTGCGGCCGCAAATAAAGAGGATACACCAGGAATAATCTCCACAGCGATGCCATGCTTTTCAAGTTTTTCGATCTGTTCTACGATAGCGCCGTAAAGTGAGGGATCGCCGGAATGGAGCCTCACCACTTTTTTGCCGGCTAGGGCATACTGCACCATTTCATCAACCATTTCGTTGAGATGCATACCCCAGCTGTCGTGTTTTATCCGGGCACCCGACTCTTCCACAAGTGCCGGATTAACGAGCGACCCCGCGTAGATAAGGACGTCGGCAGTATTCACCAGCACCTTTCCTTTAACCGTGATAAGCTCAGGATCACCCGGTCCCGCACCGACAAACCAGACTTTGGGTGTGACTACCATCGTTACCGCCTCGCATAAAGGACACTCATGTAATCGCTCTTCTCCGGGATCTCGTCGCCCCGGTATACCTTCATATCAGGAAAAAACATCCGCTCGACAAGAACAAATTCCCGGTACCCTTCGGATTGGAGATTGGCGATAATCTTTTTCGGGTGACGAGCTTTAAGTCGGATCAGGGAAGAGGAGTTTGCCCCGTCTGTCACTTCAAATCCACCTCCAACAGGAATGCCGGCAGCGGCAGCAAATGCCGTGATAGAGCTGATCCCGGGTTCTGTCCGGAACTCAATGCCGGGATGGTGTTTGGCTATAATCTCACAGAGTCGCGAGAACGTGGAGAAAAAGTTGGGGTCACCAAGAATGCCAAAAACAGCAAGTCCCTTCAGCGCAACAGGAGCTATTTTTTCAGCATTTGATTCCAGGCATTCCCGGATACGGTGCTCGTCATCGGTCATGGGGAAATCAAGCATAACCGGTTCACGGTATGGTGCGACAAGATCAGCCGCAATTCGACCCGGAACAAAAACGGTATCGGCCTCTTTGAGAAGCCGGACCGCACGGAGCGTCAGGAGTTCCGGGTTTCCCGGTCCAAGTCCAAGACCTACGAGCATGCAGCACCTTTTCCCACGATAATATAAACCGGATCGATTGGTTTGAACATCAGACTTTTCCCGAGTATGTGTGAACGGGATACCTGAACATGCACTACCTCCTGGAAGATTCCAAGCGACTGCATCGTAGTTATCACTGTCGCAAGGGTACTAACAAGGACTGCATTTACGACAATAACCCGTCGGACTTTCTTCGAGAGAATAGGGAGGATCTCTTCAATCCGCTGCGAACCCCCCACAAATGCGCAGTCGAACACTGGCGCGGTTTTAAGAAATTCAAGCCCTTCCCCACAAAAAAATGCAATATTTTCCCGACCGGCATCTTTTGCTGCAGATTCTGCATAGGCAATCGCTTCTGGACGCCTATCAACTGCCCAGACTTTGTTAACCTGTTCCGCAACAGCGATTGAGACTTTGCCGGTGCCACATCCGAGATCCAATATGGTGTCAGTTTGTCCCAGACCCATCTTGAATATCGAAAGTGCCATCACTTCGTCCTGAGTCGGACCACCGGCTGGAATTGCGTCGGCCATCTTCCAAAATTTTGTTGTGTTAAGGTATTAATGCTTGTTTTATCAGGGAATTTTACCAATAATTCCTAAACATACTATTTGATGCTTTTTTTAATGATCACTTGGAATGATCTACAAATTGATTTTTACAGGTTACATTTTATGAATTCTTTGAATAAGATATTGAATAATAAAAATATATCTAGCAAAAAGCCGGTTCAGTGCTATCAATCGCTCATTAGAGATAAATCCCGATCTCGGTTCGAAAGAAGAATCGTTTCCAAAAGTGACCGAAAAGTCCTTACTTGGAGATGAAGTATAATAATATAATTATGGCGGTAAATCCAGGCTATTTAGTACTTTTTTTCTTTATCGTATTATTTACAGCCCTTGAATTCCTGCTCGTTATTATCCCGGCCATACTCAGTAGGTCAAAAGTTAAGCGAAGAGTCCAGCAATCAGAATTTGATATTCCGGAATATCTCTGTCAGCCCGCTTCCGATGAATATATCCGGCAGCTACGATCTTGGTATTTCGACCGGAACGATGCACACTGGCATGGTAACACTACCGCACGCCATGCTCCTTCCCCGGTTAAAATCGGAGATGAACCACTGAATTCCCAAAAACTGCATCCACATGACCTGATATCAGGTACTGATCTGAAAAACAGTAGTAAAACCGATTCTCCACAACAGGCCAAGTATGAAGATCTGGATTGGATAGATGAGATCACTGAGCTGAATCCCCTTTTATTCTCAACTAAAGGTAGCTTAGAAAATCAGGAAAACCATCGATAATCCATTCTTTCAGCAATAATGCAATACACCGGATAAAAATTCCTTTGACTTATTTGGTGAGATATATATGGGATATCATAGTATAACCTGTGAGAATTATTGCTGGAGCAGAAGTGTTGAACTACAGCAGTTCATCTGAAGAAATACCTCGGGGACAAGAGAACCTGAAACGGATAGTCTTTATCCTCCTCATTCTTTTGGGCATTCTGCTCGAAGGTATAGTTCATTTTCTCTTTGGGATAACGGTAGTATATACACAGTTTTATTACCTGATTGTCGCTGTTGCCGGGCTCTGGTACGGAAGAGTGGCAATAGCCGTCGCCCTGTTCTTTGGCGGTCTCCAGATAATTATAAGCCTGGTGCTTGAGCCGGAAATAATCCCCTACGAACCGATTCTCCGCGCCCTTATCCTTCTGGTTGTTGCAATCGTTATCTGGAAACTTATAGAGGAAATTAAAAGATATGAGGAAAAGGCGCTCATCAAGAATCGTGAATTAACTAACCTGAATGCCCAGCTCGATATTACTCAGAAAGCTTTTGTCACCGCCAATAAAAAACTAAACCTGCTCTCAAGTATAACCCGGCATGATATCAAGAACCAGTTGACTGCTCTTTTAGCATACATTGAGCTTGCAAAGATGATGGATCAATCCGGTGAAATGAAAACAACCATTGACAAAGAGGAAATTGTCGCAAATAATATCTTACGTCAGATAGAGTTTACCAGGACATACGAGGATATTGGGGTAAAAGCCGCTCAATGGCATCATGTCGACCAGCTCATTGCTTTAATTTCACCGGTGCTGGAACGAGCTGGTATTGAGATTCGGATCTTAACCGGGAATCTCGAAATATTTGCCGATCCACTCCTTGAAAAAGTTTTCGAGAATATGTTTGATAACTCTATACGTCATGGTGAACATGTCCGCCATATTACGGTTAGATACGAAAAATCAGGCTCAGGACTGCTGCTCATTTATGAGGATGATGGAGCAGGCGTTCTTGAAACAGATAAAAAGAAAATTTTTGAAAAAGGTTTTGGCAAAAACACCGGTCTCGGGTTGTTTATCAGCCGGGAGATCCTCGCAATTACCGGGCTTTCAATTAGAGAATGCGGGCACTTTGGCACGGGTGTGCGTTTTGAGATAGATGTTCCGGAAGACTGCTACCGGTTTGCTGGAAAATCCATGACCTGAAAAACCATTTGGACCAATCACTCTGCATTGTTTCAGGAAATAGAACTGTTTTTTTGCAAACGCAACGCAGGAAAACACCTGATTTATCCCGGAAGAACATAACGCTGAAAAAAGGGTAACCGGTCGGGAATATTCCGGATATATTTTACTCTTTACCTGGAATCTTTTCATGAGGTGGTGTGTGGAGGCCATGGCCAATCTGGACACCCGCTTTTTTAATGAGATAATAAGCAGCAGCAAGCCCGACAATAATCACACCGATACCGATTAATTCGCCAGTGTCAGCTGATGCCGGATCAAGCAGAATTACTTTCCGTGCGATGGCGATGATTGCCAGGAGCACAACCACCTCAACGTGAACCACATTGTCAGCTATGTAAGCCTTCATTGTATCCAGCAGTTCAACGGTGATAAGGACGAGTAAAAATGCGCCGAGAATGGCAACAATACTGGGATTGGTCAAAAGCCCTGCAGGCGGTGTAATGATACTTGTGATGATCAAGTAAAGCATATCTATCAATGCGAAGATAAGGACAAAACCGAGAAGGACGATGAGGATTATATAAATAATGCGTTCAAACCTGTCAATCTGTTCAATCATTTTCTCTCCCCCGGAGGAATCAGATCTGGTTGCTGTGGATCATATAACCGGACAACATCGCCTATGACAATGACTGCCGGGGGTTTTACTTCAGCCTGAATGGCAATTTTTCCAATGGCTGAAAGCGGGCCTGTTGTCACCCGGCGATCTTTTCGCAGACCCCGCTCAATAATGGCAACAGGCGTGCTGCTGTCTTTGCCATTCTCAAGAAGGGCCTTTGCAATATTACCAAGATTTGCGACACCCATAAGGATTACTATTGTCCCCCGGCTCCGGGCAAGCAACTGCCAGTCTAGTGCCGGTGCGGGTTTTGTCGGGTCCTCGTGACCGGTGAGTATAGTAACCTGCGAGGCATATTTCCGGTGCGTAACCGGGATACCTACCGATGCCGGCACCGCAAGTGCACTGGAAATCCCCGGTACCATCTCAACTGCGATACCGGCTGCCCGGACCGTCTCAAGTTCTTCACCGCCACGCCCGAACAGGAAGGGATCACCACCCTTAAGCCGGACAATAATTTTGCCTTTTTGTGCACGTTCGACCATAAGGGACTCAATGTCCTGTTGCTCAAGCGTATGCCGGCCCCCGTATTTCCCGCAATCAATCTTTTCAGCATGTTCCGGGAGGGAGGAAAGGATCTCTTCTCCGGGCAGCTGGTCATAAAAAATGACATCTGCCATTTCAATAACTTCAGCAGCATGCTGCGCAAGAAGTCCTGTACCGCCAGGTCCTGAACCAACAAGATAGACTTTACCGTTCATAAGGAGATCCCAAGGGTATGATATGCATCCGCAATCAGCTCGTTTGCCTTTGATCGAAGCGCAGTTCCCTCTGCCCGTGCTTCATCAAGTGTCCCGACATTTTTTTCGATACGTTCTGTTCGTTTACCGTCGAGTGAAAGAACCTCAGCGATAAGGTGGCCGTTTTTGCAGTAAATGCCCATAGGGGTAAAGCACCCTGCACCGATCTGTTCCATAACAGCACGTTCAATAGCGACATCTTTCCGGGTAACGGAATGGTCGAGAGCTGAGAGCACCTCCATAAGGGAGGGATCTGCCCGGCTTACAACAGCAATCGTTCCCTGATTTGCCGTTGGAACAAATGTTTCTGGGGGTAGCCGCTCACCCGGGATCCGGATACCAAGCCGGGAAAGGCCGGCTTCTGCAAGGACAACAGCGTGGAACTGGCCTTCACTGAGTTTTCTGACTCTTGTATCGACATTCCCCCGGAGGTCTTTAATTTCAAGACCCGGATCATGGCGCAGGAGCTGGGCCCGGCGCCGTGTACTCGATGTACCAATTATCCTTACTGCCGAAACAGGACCGGAATAGGCAAGAAAATCCGCAGGGGAGTCCCGGGGAAGAATCGCGGACGTAATTACCCCTGAAGGACGGATGGCAGGGATATCCTTCATACTATGGACTGCACAATCAATCTCGTTATTGAGGATCGCATCGTCAAGGGCACGGACAAAGACCCCCTGTTTTCCGATAGCGTGAAGAGGAACACCGGTGATTTCATCACCCTGTGTGCTGATGATTTTTTGTTCGACTTCAATGCCTAAAGACTGGATCTTTTTAATAACCGTCGCCGTTTGGGCAAGCGCAAGTCTGCTGCCCCGGGTTCCAACCCTTATAGACACGCAGCGTACCCCCCGGCGATTGATTCAAGGTCTTTGCATGAATGTGCCACCGAAATGAAGTTGGTCTCAAACTGAGATGGGGGCAGGAAGATCTCACGGGAAAGCATGTTCTGCCAGAACCTGCCAAAAGCAGTGGTATCACATTCCTTTACTTCGGTGTAATTCGTTGGGACTTTTTCCCGGAAGAAATACTTGAACATTGAACCAATGCGCACAAACGATCCCGTTCCTTTACCCAAGGATTCTTCCAGAGTCCGGGTCTTTTCATCAAGATCTTGATATATTTCAGGGTGATTATGGATCCAGCGGATTGTTGCAAGCCCGGCCGCGAGCGAAAGGGGGTTTCCCGAGAACGTTCCGGCTTGGTACACCGGCCCTTGTGGTGCTACAAGTGACATTATCTCCCGCTGCCCGCAAAATGCGCCAATCGGAAGACCCCCGCCAATAATCTTCCCAAACGTCGTAATATCCGGTTTTACCCCAAACATTACCTGAGCTCCACCGATACCGAGGCGATAGCCGGTAATAACTTCATCGAAGATCAAAAGAACGCCGTAGGCTTTGGTTATCTCACGAATATCTTTCAGGTAATGATCTTCCGGGAGCACGGGACCGATATTCCCGAGTACCGGTTCGATAATAAGGGCGGCAATATCATGATCCCGTGCAAGGAGTGATTCTAGCGCCACTGCATCATTATAGGGAAGCTGCCGGGTATGGGCAACTACGGACGAAGGCACACCTGCCGAATCAGGTACACCCATGGTTGTGGCTCCCGATCCGGCCTTTACCAGGACTCCATCATGAGCGCCATGAAACCCCCCCTCAATTTTTATTATATCAGATTTTCCGGTAAAACCCCGGGCCAACCTGATGGCGGCCATGGTAGCTTCCGAACCGCTCGATACAAACCGGGCCATGTCCATGCCAGGGTGGTCATTAGTAATGAGACGGGCAAACTCCGGTTCATACGGTATCGGCGTGCCATACAGCCAGCCTTTTTCGAGCTGGGCAGCAATCGCCCTTTTGATATCAGGATGTGCATGACCAAGAAGCAGGGGGCCGTATGCCATACAGCAGTCGATGAGTGTTGTGCCATCAACGGTCGAAAGATGGGCATCCTGTGCATGTGCCGTATAAAACGGGTACGGTTTAATTGCTCGGACAGGGCTTGATACCCCACCAGGTATCAGGGTACGGGCTTTGTCAAACAGCTCCTGGCTTTTCATTCCAGCCACCCGCAGGCATCGTATGCAAAATAGGTGATAATGAGGTCGGCACCGGCACGTTTGATACAGGTAAGGATCTCTAGTACTGTCTCTTTTTCCTTGATCCATCCCCGTTCCGCGGCCGCCTTTATCATTGAGTATTCGCCGCTAACCTGGTATCCAGCTACCGGAAGACCAAGTTTTGCGACATCGGCGAGCACATCAAGATAGGGCCCGGCCGGTTTAACCATGAGGATATCGGCCCCTTCCTCCATATCAAGCTGCGATTCGAGGAATGCCTCACGGGCGTTTGCCGGGTTCATCTGGTACGTGGTCCGGTCTCCAAAAGAGAACCCGGATTCCGCTGCTTCCCGGAACGGACCATACAAGGCTGAAGAGAATTTGGTCGAATATGACATAATCAGGACATCCTCATACCCGCTATCATCCAGTGCCGCCCGGATCGATGCTACCATCCCGTCAAGCATGCAGGACGGAGCGACAATATCAGCACCGGCCTCAGCATGACTTACGGCAATCCGGTTCATGAGCAGAAGGGACTCGTCGTTTAAAAGGTCTTTTCCACCACACCTCGTCCCGCCAACAATCCCGCAATGGCCATGGTCTGTATATTCGCAGGCACAGACATCGGTAATAACCACCATGTCAGGATATGCAGATTTTATCCGGCGTACTGCCTGCTGCACGATCCCTTCAGGGTCATAGGCGCCGGTAGCCGCTTCATCCTTATGGGCAGGAATCCCAAAAAGGAGCACCGCCCGGATACCCCGTTCCCATAATTTTCCGGCTACCGGGGTAATAGAACCAACAGGATACCGGAACTGACCGGGCATGGAGGTAATAGGTACCGGGGCCGCAGCCGTTTCATCCACAAAAAGGGGGGCGACAAAGTCATTTTTTGTCAGGGTTGTTTCACGCAAGAGAGGTTGGACATTACGGGACCTTACTCGTCGCATTCGTCGCTGAAGGAACATAGGCACCAGACCTTGGACGTTATCAGGTACAGATTGCAGATGCATGGTATTTATGGTTATATTATCTGGAGAATCCCTCTTTTTTAGTAAGAATGCGACCACGACGTAACTTATATTGCGTTTCCGGTTTCATCACATCTTATGCAGAAACTTGTATTTTTCGTTCCTGTCCTTATTGTATGTGCCATTGTTCTGTGTGCAGGTTGTGTTTCTTCTCCTGGTGCACAAGGTAATACCAGTTCAACTCAGGTCACCGTTACTACAACAAACATGATAGCGCTCTCACCGCTCTCATTTACGTTAGCAGATCTCCCCGCAAATTATACACAAGTATCAGGCCGCCAGAAATCAATCAGTGAACTTGGTCAAGATGCACAAAATCTCGGCTGGGAGGAGGGCTACGTTGCCATGTATTCCTTACCGGGGAACGGGACATCAGGTCCGACGCTGATAACCCAGACCATCACCGTATATCCAACAGTAAACATTCCCAAAATTGTTACCATTGCAAATTCTATTGATCGTCAGGGAACCGAGCTTATCTATACGGATCTACCGATGCCCAATACTGGACCTGAAACCTATTCTTTCTCGGCCACACCAAAAGTAAATACGGTTCCTACCGGGAATAATGCTCTTGGTCCATTCTCTTCGCCCACCAGCACAAGTGTCCCACCGCAAGGATACATCGAAACGATCTTTGGCAAGGGTAACATTCTCGAAGTGATACGCATGAGTGGCCCCGACGCGCAGTACTCTACCCTTAAGTCCCTTGCGGAAACGGCATACAATAAATTTGAATAATTAGAGGAAAAATTATTTTTTCTGAATGTTCTTTAAAAATGCTAATAACCCCGGTGATTTTTACCGAGTCTATCCAGTTACTTATTCTGTCGAGCCTTCATTTTTAGGAGGTTCTGTAGTGGGCATGCCCCGGGTAAGAGCATGGACAAGAGCCTCTGCTGAGTTGTGATCGCCTTCTTCCGCACATGCCCGGATAGAGGCTGTGGCATCAGTAAGGATCTTTTTTGTAAGTACCCTGGAGAGATCATCAATTATTTCTGTAGTGCGTTCATCAGTATCGCCAAGTCGTGCCAGTGCCTTATTTCGTTCGCGTAAGCGGACTGCCTCAGCCCAGCTGTGAAGGGCGGCGATACAATCATCGGCAGATTTCCGGTGCAGCTGGCGGATGAAAAGATCCAGTTCTTCACTAACATAGGTCGCTGCCCGTTCAGCTTCTACCTTCCTCGTGCTCATGGTCTGTTCATTGACCTGCCGCAGATCATCGATTGTAAAGAGCCTGACACCATCTATAGTTCCTGCACCTTCTTCGACATCCCGGGGCTGGGCAATATCGATCAGGATTAGCGGCCGGGGATGACCTTCGACCGGCCAACACCGTGCCTGCATAGCCTCTTTTAACGCTTCCTTATGGATGACCGGATGTGGTGCCGACGTGCAGGATATCACCACGTCAGAGAGCGTTATGTAATGATATAATTCGTTCATCCTGACCGCCTTTCCGCCAATCTTTTCCGCAAGTTTGACTGCACGCCCGAATGTCCGGTTTGCAACATACATAGCGGTCAGTTGCTTTGCCGCAAGTGCCTGGGCAACAAGAAGACCCATCTCCCCGCTCCCCACAACAAGGATATGGCGACCTTCAAGTGATCCTATTTCAGCTTCGGCAAGCAGTACTGCAGCGGACCCAACAGAGACAGCCCCGCGGTTTATCCGTGTATTTTTCCTGACACCGACACCGACATGAACGGCTTTGTTGATGCAGAGCGTAAGAAACGGGCTTGCCGTACCGGCAACTTCGCCATCCGCGACCGCTTTTTTTAATTGTCCGATGATCTGGTCTTCACCAACAATCATTGATTCGATACCGGAAGCGAGTGAGAAAAGGTGGTGCAGCGCCTCGCGGCCTTCAAGAAGGAAGAAATCCGACCTCAGCTGGCTTTCAAGAAAATCCCGTAGTGAATGCGCGTCGCCTTCGATAATGATCTCGACCCGGTTGCAAGTTTGAAGAAGGAGTACGCCGCCGAATCTCTTTTTGGCTGCAGCAAGGAATGCCGGCTCGTCAGGAAATCGGAATGATTCAAGCGCCATTACATTAGCGGTATGGTGACTGACGCCGGCGATCGCAATCCGCGAACTATGCTTATTCATGACAGATACTTTTCCTCTACCCGTTCCCATGCCCGTTCCGGGGATTTGTCAAGAGTTGTCCAGATAGTTTTGTCACGAAGGACTGACCAGAGAATTTTTTTGCGTACTTCCGGGGTTGTCATGCGCTCTTTTAACACCGCCCGCAGCCGGTGCTGAAGCGCAATCATGGCATCCATAGCAGGATAATTCTTTTCTATCTCCTCCCGTATGAACCGGGAGACCGCCGGGCTTCCGCTTCCGGTACTAACCGCAACGGTGTAATGCGTTCCGGCAGTCATGGCCGGGATAACGACATCACCGGGTTTTCCATCGGCATTGTTGAAAAGGACTCCGTGTTCCTTGCATATCGCTCCAATTCTATCGTTCTCGGTCTGATCGGAAAGCGCGCCTATAACAAGAAATGCAGGTGCGATGATAAGCCCGAGCTCCGCATCCGGGGCGGTTCGGGTAATGAGCGTCTGCAGCTGAACCGGGAGCATTCGGCAGGCTGGCCTGAATGTCCGGCTGACCATAAGGACATCGGCTTCACGTGCAAAATGCCCGGCTTTCCGTACTGCTACCTCTCCTCCCCCGAAAATGACCACGCGTTTTCCCGTGCATTCCACGAAGAGCGGAATCATTGATCAATAGATAGAGTGATTACGTTACTTTAAGATATGGCATTTGAATCTGAAAGATGCCTCATATTATAAGAATCCGTCTTACGAGGAAACTGACAGGTAAATAAGCCTATTTTATGCCCCAAAGGTCGATATACTTAAATTCTATGAATGACCACACTTTAGAGCACACTGCGCCGATAGTGTAGTGGTTATCACTAGGCGTTGCCAACGCCTAAACCCGGGTTCGAGTCCCGGTCGGCGCATCATAACAAAGGTGGTGTGATCTTACACCTCCTTTTTTGGTATGAACTTTCACAATAATAATTTCTTAATCCCTAAAAAATGTGTTTTCTTTTTGTTTGATACATATGAATTCCCTCTTGTAGAAAATTTGCCAAAAGGCCCGGTTATTAAATCATCAGAACCATGGTGAAGTCATACTTTTATCATCTTATAATATAATCGATGAAATATGCAAAATAACATTATTTTTATTTTTCTCATTACGGGGATTCTGGTAGCCGGGTGTATCAGTGACAACGGACAGTCTGTAGCAACGATTGTAACAGCACCACCCAATACAACGGTAACTACTGCACCGCTACCAACAACGATAAAACAGGGGTATTATTACAATGCAGCGACTGGAGGATATACGGAAGTGACGGCATTACCGACACTGACGACGCCGATCGTTTGGCCGACATGTGATGCAGAACAGATTCAGGAAAGGAGTTTCTATTATTCAAATGTTAACCGGTATGCCTGTCAGAATGGTGGCGAAAACACTAGTCAATGTAAAAACACACCGCCCGATCTACAATGCATTGTCCCAAATACTACTGAATCTCAATAATCTTTTTTCCAATAACCTACTTGTCTGAACGCTTCTTGTTCCCATACATACCAAAACTTGATTGCGTACAGCAATCCAGTGTGATACCGGAGCAGAATTTTTATTCTTTAGTCCGTAGCTTTTCCTTAATGTCTTTCACATCGGCACACAACTCAAAAAACTGTGGATTGGCCTCACGGTTGACCAAACTGTTTATTTCAGCCTGCACTTTCTTTTTGATCATCAGATCGCCGATTACAAAACCAATCAATGCGAGCAGGATGGGAAATCCAATAAGCACTGGAAGAAACGGTATGTTGTAATATTCAATAGTAGGTTGCCAGACTTTTGCAAACGTTAAATACCCGATAAATGCGAGAGGAAGATTGATAATCTGCCATCCTAAGGTAAATTTATAATACGTCCTTCCCAGAAATGCGCTGTTAAAGATTTTCATGATTGATTACCTCAATATGGGAATTGTTTCTGTTTTTCCCTATAATAGAGTCTGTGCCATGACAATACCTGAAAACAAATCTCATTGTTGCAAACATACCATAATGGCAGAGGGTTAAGGAGAAAATAAAATGATTATCTAAAAAACAGAAAAACGCCTTTTAGGAATGTTTTAAAAAAAGGTTATACTGATACCGGCAGGGTCTCAGTTGACGCAACCGCATGCCAATTGGGGATAAAAACAAAACCTCTTTTCAATATCTTCACTAAAAATAGTATGCATGATATCCCTGCGTCCCTTGCAAGAACCTGATATAAGCATCATCAAATCATGGCCTTCTTATCCTGCAGAATTTTCCGGGCTTGATTATGCCCTGCGTGACCGAGGCTGGCTCGATGAGTATGTGGGTAAAAAGGGAACCGAGATATTTGTTGCCGAAGATTCCGGGACTCTTGTTGGCTTTTCCATTCTCACGTGTGAAAAAGGCGGAAGTGCGGAGTTCCGGATTGCGTTACACCCTGAATGGGTCGGACATGGACTAGGTAAGACAATCACCCGCCTTACACTCCGGCAGGGTTTTTCCCATCCGGACATCTGGTCAATCCGGTTAATCGTCCGAAAAACAAATCTCCGGGCGCAAAATCTCTATACCTCACTCTCTTTTCAGGTTGTTGGAGAATGCACGGAAGAGATCCAGGGAAAACCGGTGGAGTTCTACCAGATGATCATCAGCCGCGATCTGTTTTTCGCGGCGGATAAATCTTCGGCATCCCGGAAAACTGATGGAAAGGAAGCCGTGCTTGTCATCGATGTTCAGAACGAGTATTTCACTGGCAACCTTCCGGTTACCTATCCACAGGGCAGCATCAATAGAATCCTTTCAATCATGGATGCGGCACATGACCATCATATACCCATTGTCGTGATCCAACATGAGAACACTGCGCCGGATGCCAAGACATTTCGTAGGGGAACACCCGGATTTGAACTTCTCGATGAAATAAGGAATCATCCTTATGATGTACGCATAGAAAAGACCCTGCCTGGCAGTTTCACTGGCACCGAGCTTGACGCGTGGCTCAAACAGCACGAGATAGTCAAAATAACTATTGTTGGTTATATGACCCAGATGTGCTGCGACACCACGGCACGTCAGGCATTCCAAAGGGGATTTACCGTTCAGTTCATTGCAGACGCCACAGGAACACTCGATATCACCAACAATGCTGGAACGGTAAAAGCTGAAGAATTGCACCGGGCAATCTGTGTGACTCAGGCTATGCGGTTTTCAACGGTAATGATGACCCGTGACTGGATTGCGGATCTTAACTAGTAATATTATCTGTTTTCTTGTTTTTTCCCGGCATGAGCATAAAATATTTGACAAAGTCATTGATAACAAACGAGAAGAACACCGACATACTGATAACCGTCAGGGTATCAACCGGTGGAATTGCGGTAAGCCCGGGAATCCCCACGGTCACCAGTACAGCCACCACGCACATGTCCGCGAGCATGATAAGAAAAAGCGACCTGCTCGGGAAAGAATCCCAGAAATGCCCCCGCTCCCGTACTACAAACACGGTGAGCATGCCAAAGTAGAATAGAATGGCAAAGGAAAACGTCTGGATTGCCGTTGTTTTTCCGGTGAGGCCAAGTGGTCCAAGTCCGACGGCAAGGATCACAAGTGATTCGAGAATCACAAGGACACCAAGAACGAGCGATGATCTCACCAGCTCCGATATATCCCAGCTGTCCGGTTTTTGCGATCCCCGCACATTGTCAGTTGAGAGTGATAGTGTAACAAAATCGATAACAAAGAGCAGGAGCACAACATCAAATACCGAAACGATAAATTGTCCGGTCAGGAGAAATGCTACGACCACAAAGACAACGATTTGGAATGTCTTTACTACTTTATTGAAGATCCAGGTCAGCATCCGCTGATGGATCATCCGTCCTACCCGGATAAGATCGACGATATTTCCCAGTCCTTCACGAGTCAGGACAGCACTTGCCGCTCCTTTTGCAACATCGGTCGCGTTACTGACTGCAATGCCCACTTCTGCCTGCCGGAGAGACGGCGCATCGTTAATACCATCTCCGGTCATACCAACGATATGGCCGGATTCCTGCAGGCTTTTTACGATCCTATATTTATCTTGGGGATAGATTCTCGCAAAACCGATGCTTTCTTCGATAATACATGAAGCCTTTGCAGGATCAGTTTGTTGAAGTGAGTCCAGTTCTTCTGTGCCCGAAATAGTCCCGGACAAACCAACCTGCCGTGCTGTTTCCTGAGCGATGGGAAGAGCATCGCCGGTCAGCATCCTGACCGATATCCCGAGATTCTGGAGATCGCTAATCAGTTTCCCGGCGTCAGCTCGTGGCATATCGGACAGAGCAACCAACCCAATGACGGATAGGGGTTTTTCATTTACACCCAAGGCAACGGCAAGCGTACGGTACCCTTTGGCAGCAAATCCGGCGGATCGGGTCCTGAGACTGGCCGGATCAGTTCCGGTAAGTTCAACAATGGCACTGATGGCACCTTTGACAATACGATAACGTTCACCATTTTTTTCAACAATCGTTTCAGTTCTCCGGGTCGCGGGGTCAAACGGGATAAATGATAGCCGAATGAATCCATCTATTGAAATTTTCCGATCGTTTGCAGAAATAATAAAGGCATTATCAATGGGATCGTGATTTGCCACTTCGGACGCAAGTGCCCCGAACATAAGGACATCCTCTTCGCTCATGCCATTTTCCGTAACAATACCAGCGACAGTAAGCCGGTTCATCGTTATAGTGCCGGTCTTATCCAGGCAAAGGGTATCCATGGTTGCAGCATCTTCTGATGCACTCAGTCGTGTTACCAGAACACCGCGTTTAGCGAGTTCCATCGATCCAAGAGCCATGGTTATGGTAAACATTGCCGGTAATGCCACAGGAATAGATGAGGCAAGAAGTACGAGAGCCAAGGGCAGTATATCAAGTATATTCATACCGGCAAGTGACGACACGGCAAAAGTAATAACGAGAGCCAAACCGACAATGACAAGAAGCCATTTTACGATCTGTGAGACCACTTCCTCAACCTGGAGCCGTGGACGCGCAAACTGCACGAGTTCGGTAGTTTTCCCAAAATAGGTCTTGGCACCCGTAAGGACGACGAGACCTGTCGCTTCGCCGGATTTTGTTATGGATCCTGAAAAAAGCATATGTGCATGCTCTTTTGGCACGGAAAGTGATTCACCGGTCAGGGCAGACTGGTCAACATCGAGTCGTCCATCAAGAATTTTAATATCGGCCGGGACGAAGTCTCCAGCACGTATCCGTACTATGTCACCGGGAACAAGCTCCCGTGATGGCATAAAATGCCATGTTCCGTCCCGTAACACACGAGCATTGATCTGCAACTGCTTTTTTAATGCATCAACGGCCTTCGATGCTTTTTGTTCCTGGAAATAACCAAGGACAGCATTTAAAACGAGCAGTGCTATGACCACATAAACGTCAGCATAATTCCCGAGGATAAGCGAGAGTACAATGACGGCTTCAAGCATCCACGCAGTCGGCCCGGAGAATTTTTTTGCAAAATTGATATACTGATTGGCTTTTTTGTCAGTGACTTCGTTGTAGCCTTCAAAAGTAATTCTTTTTGTATGCTCTTCAGAAGATAACCCGGATTTGACATCCGTCGCGAGGCTGGCCACCAGTTCGTCAATTCCCATGTCTTTATAGTCGCCATTGGTTCCATGAGAATCTCTTGCTTCCGGCATCCAGTACCCATTTTTATTTGTTAGTTAAAGGATGCTGGTTTCACGTACCTCACCGGCACAACATTTGTCCACTGGGTTTCATGCCGGTTCTGTGGGGCATTGCACATTTTTAGTACCACAATCACAGAAATCCGGTACGTGCCAGAGGCATACTAGTAAAGACACCTGTAAGGAACAAGTGTGCCATGAGAAGCACCAATATAACGACAACGATGATAGATGCCACGATTACCGCAAAAGCAGCCTGGTCACCATCAATCTCTTGAAGTTCATGTACCCCGAAGATAGTAAGGACCATGCTCCAAAAATAAAAAATGATCCCTATAAAGGGAATCCAGCTAAAGAGAAGGACAGGTGTTGATCCATACATCACGGCTTTAAAGGTGTGAGAGAATCCCTTGCGACCACCAACGATATAGACCCACAGATGAAGCCACACACTCAAGAGGGGAGCACCCAGGATACCCCCAAGAAGGATGAGGAAAAAAATTATTAACGGGTGGTGAAGAAATGAAGTCCGCCGTATTAATCCTAAAATCCCAAGGCCCATCAAAGAAACAAGGTCTGTAAGGACAGCATTTACCAGCAGGAATGTTATATAATACCTGGTAACCGATTGCGTCTCATCCTCCCGTGATTTTTTGAACGCTTCCAGCGGTTGGATGAGGAACTCGCTCGCTTTCAAAAGTATCCCCGGTGTCATATGTCAGGGATTTAACGGGATGACATATAAAAAAACGGGTAAGTTTTCCGGTACTTTCCTTATTGACCGTGTTTGCATCAATCCTCAACTCATGTTCAACAATTACTATCAATAAAAAAACATGAAACCGATCTGATGATGTGTCCGTTACCTGAAGCGATGATCATTTTTGTAAATTTTTTAGATCTTTAGATCTTTTGTAAATGGGATCGATGAAAGAACTTGGGGAGTACCATGAGATATACATTAAAATATTTTCTGCAATGATGTGATGCTAAGTTGAGAAACTATGACCAGAAAAAATGATCAGGTTAATGCTACCCTTGACAGGATTATCGGGGAACGACGCTCCCATCGTAAATTTACTGAAAAGATTCCCCCGGATGATATGATCGAACGTATCATCCATGCAGGACTTCATGCCCCGTTCGCTGCATCGGCGATTGGCAACCAGGATGATTATTTCCGGAGGTTTATTGTTGTCAGGAAGGATTCAAAGGCTATGAAAGAGCTTATCCCGCTTGTGTATTCTGAAGTTCTCACGATGAGGGATAATCTTGCAAAGAAAATGAAAACAAATGCTGACCTGAAAAACCGGGCAGCACCGTTCATGAACCGACTTGACACCATCAAATCCTTGGGCATGGTACCTGGCATTGGAACTGCACCGTTCTATATCATTGTCGCGGAAAAGAGAGGATTCCCCCCGGTAGAATTGCAATCCCTTGCCCACTGTCTGGAGAACATGTGGTTAAAGGCAACGGCACTTGATCTTGGTTTCCAGATTGTCTCAATTACAGCACAGATGGCAGACAATGCCCGGTTTTGTAGTATTCTTGGGATTGAAACCGGGAACTGGGCACTTATGGGATGTGCCACCGGATACCCGGCAGAAACGTTATCGCCTTCCATCAGGCCTTCATTAAAGGAAGTAACTACCTGGCTTGAATAAAGTTCAATCGATATATTATTTTAATCCTGGAAGAATCTTAAAAAATAGAGAGAAAACAATAATTAGAACCCTAAATTACTTCTTCTTAGGGGCTGCCTTCTTTACGGCGGGTTTTTTTGCTGGGGCCTTTTTTGCGGCCGGTTTCTTTGCTGCAACCATTTTCGATCCACCTCCCACCGGAAAGGGTTATAATTCTCATTAATCTTTGAATAAATAAATATTTTGGTCGAAATGGTGTTTTCCTGCATAGAATCGGTATAAACCGAACTTTTGTCCCGCTCAATAAGCGAGACTCCGGAATACAACTGATATTTAGAAGGATAAGGAGCAAAATGCGCAATCATGAAAATATCGTTTTGATTGCCAAAAAAAGACTGGAAAGAGGTCAATTTGAGATGTTGAAGGTCTCATGAATTTTGCCAAAAACGGGAATTTGAGGGAAATTTTTGAAACAATGACTGCGGCGCGTTCATCCAAGACAGTATATTTTGTTTTGAAATATAAAAGGAACATTAAAGGCATTTGTTATTCCATGTATCACTGATGAAAAAACAGTTTATTCTTGGTGTGATAGGGGGATTCCTGGGTATTGCATCAGCAGCACTGGTACTTTTTTCTTCAACATCATCCGATGTAACACTCTCAGGAATACAAGCCGCTCTCTTCTCCAGTCTCGGCCTGATGGGTGCAGCGATTGCAAATACGGATACAAGGTTTGCCGGGTGGATGCTTCTGTCATCTGCTGTTTGTATCATATGTTCGGTTCCTCTTGCAGGAACATTTTCCCTGATTACATTGTATTTGCCGGCTATCATTTTCCTTGGCGTAGCGTCTTTTCTCTGTTTTATTGAACCGGAAAAAGATGATACAGCAGATCTGGAACATACATCCTGACCTGCTATGATCTGAAACATGGATTACAAAAAAGAGAAAATCCGATTTATTCTTTTTCTTCTTCGTCAGAAGAAGGGACAAATACCGGAACCGATGACCGGCAAACGATATCAGTAGCAATCCGGTTGAGAACTAATACAAGGATAAGCATCATGATTGAACCAATAGCATACAACAGGTACTGGATACTGCCGCTGGTGATCCATTCATAGATACCATAGCTCATTCCAGCGACAGTTACAAGAGTAATAGCAAGAATGCCGGCTCTGAGGCCGGTAAAGGATCGGCTTCTGATATCGGGAAAAAGCAGAAGACCAATTACGCTGATGGCACCAAAACCGAGTGCAGCAAGCAGCAGGAGATACAGGATTACATCGAGGATCAATGCACTCATACCGGTGACCTCTTGTGAGTCTGGGAGCATCGTATCGTAATAGCGAAAACTATGCATGCGAGCAGCCCTGAAATCAGTGCAATGAGAAGACTTCCAGCCGCTACGGTAAGAGCAAGAGACCCAGCACAGGCAAGCGTAACTGCCACGTTGATGGCAATCAGCCGGTCATTTAATGTTGGGCCGGGGATAATGCGCAGGACGGCACAGATAGTAAGGATAAAAAAAACAATCGCTGTAAAGAGCCAGATATCAATACTCATGATCAATCACACTCCGGATGGCCCAGTGAACCTGGTTTTCCGGTAGTTGGATATCGTAGTATCAGTGTGGAGAGGCAGTCCATATCAAACCTACCGGTCTTGATCTGATATATAACAAAGAATACCAGATTTTTCCTTCATAAACGGAATGTGCGCCTATCATTTTTATACAAACAAGCTCGTACAGATGTAGGAATGTGCTCATTCAGGGATGGACGGCGCTTTATGTATGGCTTTACTTCTTCCGGGAAGAAGCACCGTACAACCGACTTTACAAACACCGGCTGGATCGGATCGGATGTTTCATGTGCCAGTCAAGTGATATGGCATTGATCCATATGATCGAGACCGATTTTGCCGATCTCTGGAAAGGCTGGTGTGCACCTCGAAGGTTGGTTCAGGGAACAGGGTCTGACCGCGATGTGGATTGACAGCGGGGCATGGAGAATCCGGGACGATATTCATGGGGAAAAACATCACCATCATTGATTATGGCTTGGGAAACCTGCGCAGTGTCATGCGGGGGATTGAGGCTGCAGGAGCACAGGCAGTTATCACCGGTAACGCTGAAGAGATCGCAGCAGCTGATGGCATTGTGCTTCCTGGTGTCGGCGCTTTTCACGAAGGTATGGAACAGCTTGGCATGCTCAGGGAGACGGTCTGTGCTGCAATAAAAGATGTTCCTTTACTGGGTATCTGCCTAGGCATGCAGATGCTGATGGACTCAAGCGAAGAACACGGTCTGCATAAGGGCCTTGGCCTTATCCCGGGCCGCGTGCGCCGCTTCCCGGTTGTCCCCGGTATCAAGGTACCGCATATGGGCTGGAATACTATAAGACTAGAAAAAGAAGATTGCCCCCTTTTTGCGGGACTTCCCCGGGAAGCGCATGTATATTTTGTTCATTCCTATTATGCCGATACAATACCCCAATACACGCTTACATCAACAGAATATATTGTTCCCTTTGCCTCTTCTGTGGTCCGGGACATGGTCTATGGGGTCCAGTTCCACCCGGAAAAGAGTGGGTCAGTAGGTTTGTGTCTCCTTAAAAATTTTATTGATTTGGTGTAAAGGATTACAAAACCGTTTTTCCCAAGCAAAGGAAAAATCCCACCAACATTTTGGGAACCTTTTAATGTCTGCGCATTCGACCAATTAGGCATGAAGAAGATTCTCTGTTTCGTAATCTTACTCTCCCTGCTTCTCTTTGGTTCAGCATCAGCGTACGGCATTTATCTTAACTGTTCCCCGACAACAATTCCCCTCGGCCAAACCGTGAAATGTGCGATTGATTCTGACTTTCCCCCGGGGACAAGTTTTAACCTGGTTTTTTACCAGAAACAGTATACGGCAACACAAATTTCCAACCAGATTATGACAATCCAGCCAAGCCAGCAGACTCAATATGCACTTTTTGATACAACCGGGCTCAAAGGCGGCCAGTACGATGTAGAGATTGAATGGAACGGCGCAGTTCCTGCAATGCGCTCTGACTCTGTTGCAAGTCAGATAATTATACTGACCGATCGTTCTGCTGAGCTTACCCTTACTTCTTCCACAACCCAGGATCTTGCCGACGCACTTGTTATTTCCGGTTCACACAAAAACGCCGGGAACAGTGGTATCCAAATCCAGGTGGATGGAGCATCGTCAGGACGGGTATTTGGCCCGCAATATATCCAGACCGTTTCCAATCTCCAGACCGGAGACGGTGTTTTCTCCCAAACCGTGCCAGTTACCCAGCCAGATGACTATACCGTGAAATTTTCTGATGAAAACGGATTAATTACCTCAGTTGTCTATCATGTTGTTTCTCCGACTGCAACTGCAACTATCCCGACGACCATAACGCCTCCTCCCGTTACAACCACCCCAATGGTTACCTACACACCCTTTATTCACCCAACACCTACCAAATCACCCCTTTCCCCGGTAGTGGTTATCGGTGCACTGGGAATCGTCATGGTGGTAATTGGTAGGACACGAAAAGAGTAACCTCAATATTTTTTTTTGTTTCCGGTTTTTTTGTATCGTACCGGCTTTTAAAAAAATATGGAAATTTTGGTAATTTTGTTAAGACCGCGAAATTTATTTTATAAACGATCTTCATTTTAACAAAAATACGGTAGCTCCATTCGTTTATTTTTACCACACGATTCTACAGTCTCTTTTTCCAGAGATATAGTTCATAGCAGAACAGGGCACCGATAACAAGCAATCCACCAAGGAAGAATGTAAGGACAGGGTCAAGGGATGTTACCTGAACCATAATATTTTGCCTCATGACACTAGGGACTGCCCCAACCTCTGCGCCGTTAGAAGTCATTAATGCTGCCGCCTCTGGTGCAACAGGTGAAGAGAGCAGAGGGGCAAGGGCAAAAACAACAAGCGTACCCGCAATAACAATGCCAAACAGAGAGCTGTACTTCAGGAGGAGATCCTGGATATTGGTCTTTTTTGGGGCAACAATAAGGAGCTGATCGGTGAGCGCGTACATCTTCACTTCCCGTCCCTTTACGCTGTAACGTGTTTCGGATACCGTAATCAGACCGGCATCAAGCATATTTTCAATATGATACTTTGCAGTCGTAAGCGGAATCTTGAGTTTTTCTGTAATATCCGAAAGACTGATTGCGCCGGAAGAAAGAAGCGAGAGGATATCATTTGCCGTCTGGCTTGCCATGGCTTTTGCTATCTTCTGGGCCCGTTCATCGCCAGGTTCCAGTACGGTGACAGTTCCGGTCATTTCTTCTGAAGTGCGGCAATGACACGCTCGCGGCCGACGTTGAGTGCAAGATCCAATTTATCCGTATCTGGTCCGCCACCCTGAGCCATCTGAGGTTTTCCGCCGCCTTTACCACCGAGAAGGCTACATACCTGCCCGATAATCTCTCCGGCATTAACCCGTGTATCCCCGGAAGCAAGGACTACCCGGGCAGTTTCACCTGACGTTGCAAGAAGGGCAACAGCACCTTTCTCAGCGAGTGCCGATGCAATCATCGAGAGTTCCCGGGGCGGGAGATCAATACGTTTTACGGTGACTGGAACGCCGCAGATGGATTCGGCAAGGACTGTCTTGATCTCAAGGTCGACGAGTTTCTGGCTTAAGCGATCGAGATCTTTTCTCTGGTCTTTCCATTCAGAAAAGAACCGCAGTACCGTGGGTTGAAGGTTCTCGAGCTGGACAGAAAGTACCTCAGCCGATGAAGCGGCAATCTGCTCTAGGTGCTGCATATAATAGACCGCCGCTGTCCCGGCTGCAAACTCGATCCGCTCAATCCCGTCCTGGATATGTTCGACCCGGATAATCTTGATCACACCAATCTCACCGGTACTCCGGCAGTGGGTGCCTGCACAGGCCTCGATATCACCGGCCACTTTTACTATGCGGAGGTCTTTACCGGGGGGAACGCCTCCCTGGTACAGGGAAAAGCCGTATTCCTGTTCGGCTTTTGTTCGGTTCTCGATAGAGATGTCAACGCGCTGGTTGGCCATCACCATACGGTTTGCTGCGATTTCGATCTTTCGCAGTTCATCGGGAGTGATATGTTTGAAATGCCGTATATCGATACGTGAAGTTTCGGGTCCTTTCTGTGCCCCTGACTGGTGGATGTGGACACCAAGGATCTCTTTTGCTGCATGGAGAAGGATATGGGTGGCCGTGTGGTGGCGCATGAGTGAGAAGCGTCGTTCTTCATCAACCATACCTTTCACCCGTTCACCGCGCTGCAGGACACCTCCGCTGATATGATGAAGGATCACTTCGCCGTCTTTTATGACATCGTCGACCCGTGCCATACTTTCCGGCCCGACAAGACTGCCGGTATCTGCCGGCTGGCCGCCACCTTCAGGATAGAAAAGGGTTTGATCAAGTACTGCGTACTCGTCAAAGAAGTCGATGACCATCGCTTCAAACTCGGTGTCCCCGGGCTGATCATAATACAGTTTCTTCGTTGGCGGAAGTGCCCGGACGCGGTCAGTATATACCGCGGTCTTATCGACTACTACCTCTTTCTTTGATTCAGAGTGCATGTCGGCAATCTGGGAATAGAAGTTGTCCGGTAGATCGATAACTGCACCTTCCTTTGTGGCGATATCCTTAATCATCTCCGGTGGGATCCCATGAGAATCATATAATGTGATAATCTCAGAAAGAGGTACCCGCTCGCTCTTTGCCTTATAGGACTTTGCGACCTTCTGGACAATCCGGCTCCCACGGTCAAGTGTCACCGCGTACTTTTCCACTTCCCGGTCAACTATTTCCCGGACGATCGCGATATCCTGCTGGAACTTGTTTAAACCGATGATCTTCATCTGTTCTTCGATAAGATCAGCAAGGGTATCCCGCATCTTAAACTCGTTCATCATTCGGAGGGTCCGGCGTATGACGAGCCGTGCAAGGTAACCTTCCCGGACATTTGAGGGCACGATGCAATCACCGAGCATATACGCAAGGCACCGTGTATGATCGACAATCGCGTACACCTTCTCGATGGGCGTGATCATACGGTCGAGTTTTTCCGGAGAAATCTCGATTGCCGCTGCAACTTTCTTTCGCAGGTTGAAAAGATTAGAACCTGATATATCCATTAAGCCAGCAAATTTGGCGTTCAATGAAAGGATCTTTGTATAATCCTTGTTTTCAAGAAGGTGGGAGATACCTGCTGAGCTCATGACCCGGCTGACCATATTGGGGAAGACGGCGTCGTAGATGGTCGGGGAGCCTTTCGATGCCCAGACAAGCCTTTCAAGCCCGTATCCGGTATCGACAATACGGAGCTTCATCGGGTAATATTTCTCGCCATTAAGATCATAGCCGGGGTGATCGGTCTTCTGGCGGCCAAGGCTCATGAAAACAAGAGTTGCAACCTCAAGGCCGCCAATCATGACCTCAACGCTCGGGCCAGCGTTCCCGCCACCAATCCATGGATGCTCCTTGTACGTGACTTTATTCAAATCGCCACCAATAGAGGCAAGGAACTGGTCACACAGCTCAACCGTACGGTCTTTCCAGTAGATCTCCTCGTCAGGAGTGTTAAACGCATGATGGGCAAGCATCTCAAAGGTAGTCAGGTGCCGCCCCGACCGTCCTACTGAGTCAAGATCATTAAGCCGTATACAGGGTTGGGAAATAGTAAGAGGGTTTGCCGGAGGTGGCACAATACCCCCGGTTACAAACGGCTGGAAATCAGCAATGGATGCAATGGTCAGGTAAATGTCATCCCGCCACCGTGCGGCAACCGGGTACCGTTCAATCCTAGTATGACCGTTTTTTTCAAAAAAGGAAAGATATGCTTCACGCATCTCATCGACCGTATGGCAGGTGAATACGGGATTTCCAATAAATGAATAGGGTTCACAGGGTGCGTCACCGCAGACCTCGCGGGAACTGTCCCGCGTCCAGAAGGCAGAGCCACAGGACTTACAGATCTTCCGTGTCAACCCCTGATCCTTGAAATAGTCGAGCTGATATTCTTCTTCGAGCATTAAACGCACGTCCATGGCATATACATCAGGAAGTTACGGTAACAGACAATACCAAGTCCACCGTCAGACACAGATAGATTCTCTTTCCGGTGCACTGGTTCTCTACTCATTTATTCATAATTTGACCGTGATGGGAAAAAGGGTTTGCGATTAAAAGTAGATTTTCGGTAAGGATCACGGTCGGAAAACAAGAAATATGCCATTTGGATGAATGCCCCGCTGCATTGTTCAGATCTTCCCCTTTTCCTGGTACCAAGCTTCGATTGTTTCATACTTCCCGGTTATTTCGGCTATCCTCACAGCGATAAGGTGCCAACAGGGTTTTTGCCGGTACGCAAAATCCCGGCAGGTACAGACTTCTTCGCAGACAACATATGCGGCAGAAGAACCGGTTACTACAAAAAAGTCGAGATATTTTTTGACGAGGTGGGAATCGATAGCGTCAATTGCCTTTTTCCCCCGCGTACCGTACTGCGCGATAAGGGCGGCCCGGCTCTCATCGTCAAGGACCTTTCTTTCGCTCATTATCTGCCAAGTATCACTCATGGGTACACGGAAAGGAGCGGGGGATCGTCAATGTACTGCCAGCCTTTCAGTTCAGCAAGATGTCTCATTGCCGGCGATTCCAAGGCATAGTGCGTTGACTCGATACAGGGAAGTGGAGCAGCGCGTGCAACGGATAATTTCATCTCGGCGGACAAGAAGGCGTCAGCCCCGAGAGCCTTCGCTTCTTCCATGAGAGAAAGATCAAAACCGCTGCCGGCGACAATGGCAAGCTGCCAGGGAGAATCGAGGGCTCCCCAGATCCGGAGGCTTCCCCCCAGCCGCTGTGAGATCTCATGAAGGGAAATTACGCAGGATCCTACCAGACCCAAGGACATCGGTTGGCAATTCTGGAGACCGAGAAGATCAGCAAGCACATCATTAACCCCACCAACAGCGTGGTCGAAATTCGTGTGCATGACATACACATTCAACTCCCCGGCGAGGATCTCACGTATCAGTGATGCGGTATGTCCGGTGAGGGAAGTCACCGGTGTCCAGAGCGGCGTATGGTGGACGACCAGCATATCAGCGCCCGCGGTAACTGCCCGCTGGATCACAGCCGGGGTCACATCAAGTGCACAACAAACCTTCTCTATCTCCGGTTTACCTTCAATCACAAGCCCAATCTTTCCGGTATCAAACTCCTCGGCAAGTGACGGGGGGGCAAGCAATTCCATCTCTTCTGCAAAGGCACGCAGTTGCATATACAGGAATATAGCCGGACGGGGTTATATACCATATATTACTATCAGTAATTACAATAACTTTTAATATTCACGGAACGACATACCGGAATATGCATAAGTCCATCGGGCAGATCAACGAGCGCATCCGTGACGGTAACGCCCATGTCGTCACCGCAGAAGAGATGCCGGGTATCGTTGACGAGCTTGGCGAAGAAGGCACGTTAAGAGAAGTGGATGTTGTTACCACAGGTACATTCGGGGCAATGTGTTCCTCCGGGGCATTTTTAAATTTCGGGCATTCTGAGCCTCCCATCCGGATGGAGCGGATCTGGCTTAACGGCGTTGAGGCATACGGCGGTCTTGCCGCTGTCGATACTTATATCGGAGCTACCCAGCAGTCTGATACGCTGGAAGAAAAATATGGCGGCGCACATGTCCTGGAAGATCTGGTCTCGGGTAAATCCGTGGAACTGCGGGCTGCGTCCCGGGGCACCGACTGTTACCCGCGCAGGACTATTACTACCGAACTTCTGCTGGAAAACCTCAACCAGGCAATCATGTGCAACCCGCGGAACGCCTACCAGCGGTATAATGCAGCAACCAATACTACTGACAGGCTTCTCCATACCTACATGGGGACGCTCCTCCCCAATACCGGGAATATCACATACTCTGGTGCCGGACTCCTCAACCCGATCACAAACGACCCTAAACTCCGGCTCATCGGCAGTGGAGTTCCCATCTTTTTATGCGGGGCGCAGGGTATGGTAATAGGTGAAGGGACACAGCATTCTCCGGCAGGAGGTTTTGGGACACTCATGGTAACCGGAAACCTGAAAGAAATGTCCCCGGATTACCTCCGCGCCGCAATCATGACCGGTTATGGAGTTACCCTGTATGTCGGGCTCGGTGTACCGCTTCCGGTCCTTGATATTGATGTCGTTCGCGCAACCGCTATACGGGATGAAGATATCTCGGTTGACCTGCTTGACTATGGCGTACCAAGCAGATCCCGTCCTCAGGTCAGGAGCGTAACCTATGCCGAACTCAGGTCCGGCTCGGTAGAGGTTAACGGAGAACAGGTCCGGACTTCATCCCTTTCAAGCTTCCGCAGGGCACGGAAAGTTGCCGGAGAACTCAAGGCATGGGTTGAACAGGGAAAAATGCAGCTGGCGCTGCCAACCCGGCCTATTGATCCAACAAAAAAAGTGCACCCGATGCATGAAAGTAAAAAAGGCCCCCGCGTGATGGACATTATGGACCGACAGGTTGTCAGCGTTGGCGAAAACGAGGAAATTCGTACTGCCGCACAGAAACTCCTCAAAGGAGAGACCAATCACCTTCCGGTCATTGGGAGCGACAAACGGCTTGTCGGGATCGTGACCACATTTGATATTTCAAAAGCGGTCGCAAACCCGGGCAATGCAATCACGGTCCATGATATCATGAAAAAGAAAGTCGTGACAACGACAACTGATGAAGCTGTTGATATTGCAGTCCGGAAACTTGAACAGAATAATATCAGTGCGTTACCGGTTCTCGATCACGATGGACATGTCATCGGTATGCTCACGGCAATAAATCTTGGGAAACTCTTTGGCGGGAGGTGGCTGAAATGAAGCTACTGGTAAATTTCTCCAAGGGACGGAAAAACGCCCCCATTATTGCCCAGGCTGTAAAGGATACCGGGGTACTTATCAATGTAGAACGGGCTGTCATCGATACTTCCGAAGGTGAAGCACTTATTGAAGTCCCCAATGAACAGTGCAAACTTGTGCGCGACAGCCTGACCGGGCTCGGGGCAACGGTAAGACTGCTCGAACACGGGATAAGTCTCGATCTCAGTGAATGTGTGGACTGCGGTGCCTGCATCGCTCTCTGTCCCCGGGAAGTTTTCTCGTTTGATAAGGAGTGGAAACTGGTAATCACTGAAGACAAGTGTATCCTCTGCGGCAAATGCGTCCCGGCATGCCCCCACCAGGCGCTTTCACTTCCCCTATGATCCGTGAACCATTCCGGTACCGGGAAACTTTCGCCGCAATCCTAGCAGATTCACCGGCACATGTTGCTGCCGCAAAAGAGGGTATGATTGCTGCCCGGATGGTGCTTGAGACGTACATCGCCCGAGACCCTTTTTTTGCCAGTACGTTTTTCCCGTATGAACCGGAGAGTGACGACCCCTTTATCCGCCATATGGCAGCAGCAGCGGCAGATGCCGGTGTGGGGCCGATGGCAACGGTGGCAGGCGCCATAGCTTCGGCCGGTATCGACGCCATGATACAAGCCGGGGCTTCATTCGGGGTCATTGATAACGGCGGGGATATTGCTCTGGTGAGCGACCGTGAAGTAACGGTAGGTGTGCATGCAGGAACAGCCCCGTTATCAGACCGGATCGCCTTTGTTATTCCACCACAAAAAGAAACGTTTGGGATTTGTACGTCATCTGCAACGGTCGGTCCCTCTATATCATTTGGTATCGCCGATGCAGTCACGATCTTTGCACAAGATCCGTTTGCCGCTGATGCCTGGGCGACAGCAGTCTGCAATGAACTGCGGCCGGATGACCGGCGGATTCTTCATAACCTCGATCCCACAAAAGTCAAGGGGGTCTATGCCATTATAGGAGAAACGCTTATTAAGTGGGGGAAAGTTCCCCCGGTTGTTCCGGCTCGGGTCGATGAACAGCTGATTACTGCCGGTGATCGTCTATAGCGTCGATTCGATATAGGTAAAACTGTCGTCAATTGAACTCACGCCGGAAAACGTTTTTAGGGTTTCTTTACCGTCAGTAACTAAGATCTCCGGTATACCGTTTTTTACCCTGAATACCCGGACTAAAAGATCGATCTCATCTATCTCGATGCCATCAACAAGTGACGATGCAGGTTCAAGTTCAAGCCGCTCCCGAATTAATTCGTCCGGCGTGGTACGGAAAAAATAATAAAAAACTTGCCACGCATTAAGAAGATCCGAGATTATCAGTTCGTGAAGGACTGAAACAGGCAGGGTCTGGAGCCTCCTGACCAGTGCATCTTCATCATCCCCACTTTCTTCGAGGAGGCAATCCGCGATACGGACAAGTTCGGTAAAGGAGGGATCTTCGTCATCCATAAGATCTGATACGCCCTGCTGGGCAAAAAGAGTGCGTGTAAGGACAGAAATCTGTAATGGCAAAAAATTATAATGGAAGTGCGTGGGAATGTGTAAAGGTGAAAGAAGCGGATATGGACTGGCTGGTCTATCATATCATCGCGCAGGAATCGTCAATAATTGCAAAAGGGCTCGCAGAAAAAAGCGGGCTTACTGAAGCAGAGATTACCGGTTCACTGAATCGGCTCGAACGATCGTTACTGATTGATCGTAAAGATGGCACGATAAAGGCCCTTTCTGTTGGCGAGGCTCTTATAAAATGCCAGGCAAAATATGATAATTCACTGCCGTATACCTTTGAAGATGGAGTGATAAAGGCACGGAAAAAAGAACCATGACAGAAAAAGAAGTAGCCATACTCAGGATAGGCCACCGGCCGGAACGCGACCAGCGGGTAACTACCCATGTGGCATTGACCGGCCGGGCACTTGGTGCACGAGGTATGTTCCTTGCGACCCGCGACAAAGGTGTAGTGCAGAGTGTTGCTGATGTTGCAGACCGGTGGGGGGGGAATTTTTTCTGTACGGATGATGTCAAGTGGCGTACCTGTGTAAAGGAATGGAAAGCATCCGGCGGCAAAGTGGTCCATCTCACGATGTACGGCATTAACCTTCCAGATATCATTGGTGAAATCCGACCATGTGAGAAACTGCTGGTAGTTGTTGGCGCCGAGAAAGTGCCCGGCGAGATGTATGGCCTAGCCGATTACAATGTTGCCGTCACCGGTCAGCCCCATTCAGAGATTGCAAGTCTTGCGCTGTTTCTTGACCGTTTCTATGATGGATCAGAGTTCTACAGCACATTTCCTGATGCGAAGATCCGCATTGTGCCATCACGGGCCGGGAAACAGACGGAGGAATTGTGAAAGGACGGGTTCTTATCGTCGGTTTTGCAACACGTCATATAGCGCAGTCTGCTGCTCTTGCCGGGTACGAAGTCTGTGCCGTTGATCATTTCTGTGACCAGGACCTTTCCTGGTATACCCGGGACCGGATCCGGTTTGAAGAACTCAGCGACATTCCCGATGCAATTTCCCTGTTGTGCGACCGGTACTCCTTTGATTTCGGTGTGGCTGCGTCTGGTGCTGAAGACCTTGCTTTTCCCGTCCCCTTTTGCGGGACACCCCGGGATCGTGTTGAACGTTTCCTTGACAAACTCGAAATGCAACATTTTTTTGAGGAACTCGGTGTCCCGGTTCCCCGTATTGCCGGAGAAGGTCACTATCCGGTAATGGCAAAACCGCGCCGGGGTGCCGGAGGTTGGCGTAATTCCATACTGCACGACGCTGCGGCAGAAACGGCATGGGCAGCGCTATTCCCGGACATTCCCTATATCCGTCAGGAGGTTGCCGCTGGAGTCCCGGCAAGCGTCTGCTGCATTGCAAACGGCCATGCGGCAAAGGCTGTTGCCATAAATGAACAGATCCTCCGGGAAACCGGTGAATCGGCATTTGGTTTCTCCGGATCGATAACTCCCTTTGACCATCCGTTAGCAGAGGAAATGATTGCGATTGCGGAAAAAGTTGCAGCAGCGAGCGGCTGTCTGGGGTGCTTGGGCATCGATTTTGTCGTTGGCAATGATACTCCCCGGGTTATTGAAGTGAATCCCAGATTCCAGGGTACCCTTGACACAATAGAGACGGCATATAACTGCAACCTGTTCCGGTTCCATGTCAATGCCTGCGCGGGAACACTCCCGGAACCACTCCTGCCTCATCAGTATGCGGCACGCCGGATTCTTTTTGCCAACCGGGATCTGACCCTTGATGCGGATTTAAAAGCACTTGCCCCGGTGGTTTCTGATATCCCATGGCCGGGAACCTTTTTTGAAGAGGGTCAGGCAATCACCAGTGTCTCTGGCACCGGTCCGACCCGCGATGTTGCACTTGGTACGCTGGATAAGAATATTAGCACTGTTCGACAATATATGCGCTGATGGATCCAGTGGAAGAAGTACTCAATAATCCGGCAATGCGGGCATATATCTACCGGCTGGTGGGTGACGAGGGGCTCAACCTTCTTGAAAAATTCCCTAAAGAAGGTGAGCACAGCGACGAAGATCTTGCCGCTAAAACCGGAATCAACCTGAACTCCGTGCGGCACACCCTGTACACGCTGTACGAGAAACGGCTTGCAGAATACCACAGGATCAAAAACAACGAGACCGGATGGCTGACCTATCTCTGGCAGCTGCGGATCGATCATATCCATGACGCAATCCGTGAAGAGATGGAGATGGTGCTCCATAAACTAGAACGCAGGATTGTCTTTGAAGAAGAGAACGATTTCTACATCTGCAAGGAGTGCCACGACATTTACACCTTTACCGTCGCGATTGGTAACGATTTCAAGTGCCCGAACTGCGATGTCCCGCTTTCCCATTTCGAAAACGAAATGCTGGTAAAAGCATTACGGGAACGCATCGAAACCATGAAGAAAACTCTGGGACATGCCTGATACCCGGGTTCGTTGCACTGCTTTGCTCCGTAAAGCAGGTGTCAGACCGAAGGTAATCGCCCATTGTAAAGCGGTATGTGCCTGCGCAGATGAATATGCGAAGCATACCGATCTTGCTGATACGACGCTCGTAACTATCGGGGCAATGCTCCACGATATCGGTCGCGGAAATACACATTCAATCGGCCATGCACAACGTGGTGCAGATTATCTCCGTGAAAAGGGATTTCCTGAAGAAGTAGCAAGAATCGTAGAATGTCATACCGGTGCTGGTTTAACGGCCGACGAATGTACACTTCTAGGACTTTTACCCCGTGACTGCATACCTTGCACTATTGAACAAAAAATTGTTACGCACTGTGATAACCTGATCGCCGGTTCTACCCGGGTAAGTATAGATGAAGAAATCGCCGCTGCTGTCCATCTCCCCCGCAAGATCCGGAAACGGATGTACCGGCTAGCAAACGATGTGGAACTGCTTACCCAATAACACCTTTTTAAATGATGACCTGCCGCACCTGTGGAAGGGCGCGGATCTCGTTCACCACGCCGGCGGGTAACGGATCCTCGACAATAATTACTAGTTTCGGGTCTTCGGATAGCTGAGGATCAGTGACAAATATCTGCCTGATAGCCAGGGAGTGGTCAGCAATAACACGGATAGCAGCGCCGATGATCCCGCGTTCGTTTGCATCCTTAGGCATGACGATGATGACCGAAAACCCCAGGGATTCTGCAACCCGGCTCAGGTCCGGAGTCACCCGCATATTGAGAAAGATCTCCCGCAGGGAAGGGCGATCCAGTATGCGTCTGGCGGTAGAATCCACGACACGGCGGTCCGAACCGATTGCTTTTGCTACCGACGTTGCCGGGATCTCTATACCATTGCTGCAGATCCTTCCTTCCTCGTTAACCCCAAAACCGTTTTCAAGAAGGAACCGGACCACGCGACCTTGGGACGGCGAGTCGGCAAATTCGTGGATAATATCTGACCACATATGTTCACCGGGTATAACGTAGATAAATATACATGTATGCTTCCTGCCTGTCATCAGCGTATACATAATATAAGCAGAAGGTATTTTGCCAGAGAATAACCGGTGATTACGGGCAAAACTGATTCCGGAACTAATATTCTGACGTGGATCACGAAGAATCAGCCATAACATTCTTTTAGATAGACAACCTTTTTGTTATGGCACAGAAGCGGGGTTCGCCGGCCTCAAAGGCGGCTGTCGCAGTGCAATTCTTATCTGGGCGAGGGTAGCCAAGCCAGGTCAACGGCGCTAGGTTGAGGGCCTAGTCTCGCAGGAGTTCTTGGGTTCGAATCCCATCCCTCGCACTTTTCTTGTTTGTTCTGTCATTAGCCAATAACCAATTTCTCGAAATCTATTGCCTTAGAATTTGAGATGCATTCGTTACAACGAAACCGAACTGCTTTGAGAGCTCTGTCAAGTTGGAGACACACATATCTCCAACATAAAATAAACCTATCTTCCGTAAGGCAGCACCTGTAAAGACAAAAGGTCAATTGTCAAAAGGGGATTAAAAAAAAGGGGGAGAGATGAATCTTTCCAGCTGACGCAGGCTTTAGGCTATTTACTTGTTAAGCTTGTCAAACCGTTTGCCGATCTCATCCCAGTTTGCAATGTTCCAAAAGCCGTCAACAAATTTTGCCCGGTCGTTTTTGTAATCGAGATAATACGCGTGCTCCCAGACATCCAGAACCATAATAATAGGGAAGCCGGGGAAGATATTGACACTGTGTTTTTCGATCTGCATCACAAGCAGCCGGTTGCATTTTTTACAGTAGATAAGCGCAGCCCATCCCGAACCTTCAACGCTTGTGGCGGCTTGGGTAAACTCCTTTTTGAACCGTTCAAATGATCCGAATTCTGCGTTAATAGCATCTGCAAAGGCTCCTTTGGGTACGCCACCGCCACCTTTTCCTGCGGGAGCAAGGATCTGCCAGAAAAGGCTGTGGAGTTCGAAACCCCCGATGTGGAAGGCGAGTTCTTTGAGGGTCGCCTTCATGTCAATATCGGTATTCTCCTTTCGAACTGTGTCCAGTCGCTCGTAGATAGCATTGGCACCATTGACATATGCCTGATGGTGCTTCTGGTGATGCAGTTTGAGCTGTTCTTCCGAGATGATCGGTTTTAGGGCCGCGTAGTCATACGGCAATGCGGGAAGAGTATAGTATTTGTCTTGTGCCATTTCTGGATCCTCCAGGATTAAACGGGCCAATCAGGTTACCTGATGTCCATTATTTCGCATGGAGTATCCGCATTTAAGTAATTTCGCATAATGACAGAGGTTCTGTAATATTGTCGGTAGTTGTTGAACTTTGTCGCTTCTGTATTGGAAGCCAAGATGTCGATAACTTGAAAGTGCCTAATCGGACTTTTTTATCAATATAAAAAATATCGGATGATCCGTCTATTCCCCGGAAGGGTAGTGCATATACATAGACTGCAACGCGATGCGACCCGGGCCGGTGAACCGGTTCGTAATAATGTTCATGCTTGCCAAGAGGCCGGTCGATAACGACTGGATGTTTGTTTCCATCGTAACACTTGCGTCTTTGTAGAGCCATCCGCCCGGTTCGACATCAATCTGTTCACCCGGACCCAGTACCTTTTCGAATACGTTTCCATAGCCGTGCATCCAGAGGATTCCATCAGTAGTTGCACAACGGAACTTGTCAATGAAAAACCCGGTACCCCCAAACATCATATTTGCAAACCCTTTCACCCGGGTGTAACTGTACTCAAGGTTTGACGTTGCGGCGAGGAACTGGTGTTCACGCACATCGATCTCCTGGCCGGGTTTCATATGAAAACCAAAAACATGCCCGGGACCATCACGGCTGAAAGCGATCTGTCCAGGCCCGGTTGCATCGGTTACAAATATCTGCATTCCGGCGATCATCCGCTTCATGGCACCCTTCATGGGACGAACACTGATGGCAATTCCCGTATCTTTCCATAAAAGAATGTGATGTTCGAAGAAGATCACTTGTCCCGGTTTTAATTCTACTGTAAGTGCAGGAACCAGTTCACCGTCAAGATGGTACGTATACCCGGCATAGGTCTCAGCCTCCGCACTGGTCACCAACAATTTAGGTCTGTCCATATCAGCTCAATTGTTGTCAGCATCCAAATATTTTTTCTTCAATAACCCATGGCCAACAACTTTAAAGCTCATGTTCACTTGTTTGCTCTCATAACGAGTAATTACGATAACACTCTGGTTTTTTATTCAAGCGTCCGCCGGAATGTGGTAATACCGATAATAATCATTATCGACGAGAAAATCATGAGGGCAACAATGTCGATACCAATCACATTGAGACCCTGGTTTTTCAGGATGATGCTCCGCAGGGCATGGATGCCATAATATTCCGGGTTGATGACCGTAATCCAGCGTAACCAGCCCGGCATACCAATTACCGGGTAAAACGCGCCAGATGTCATAAAGAGGATAAGGTTGAAAAAGGCAATAACCGGCCCGTATTCCTGCTGAGACGAAAACCGGGTAGCAAAGGAGACGACAAAACTGGTAACGCCGGCACTTGCAATAAAGATCACAAGAAGGACAAGGAAAAAATCCTGGAAACTCTGGATCGTAATTCCGGTAGCCAGCAAATCAATCCAAAATATAACAAAACCCGCGACAAATGCCCGGACGGTACCACTGGAGATAATCCCAAGAACGATACTGGATCGTTTTACCGGTGTAACAAGATAGCCTTCATGGATACCGTTCTCCCGGTCTTTGATGAGCGCAATACCGCCACCAAACGAGGTGGAGGTAAAGATAGCCATCATGATGACCCCGATGCCAAAGAACTGGATATAAGTAATATCCCCATAGATTTTATCAACATACACCGGGGTATGTGCCCCAAGCGTCCGGAGAACCTGATCCACTGCTCCTTCGACAACAGGAGGTGTTACGGAATCCGAGCTGTCTTCATAAATCCTGACGGCATTGTCGTTTGATACTGACGATGGAAATACAATAACGGCAGCAATCTTACCATCTTTAAGAGCCTGTAACGCCGACGTTTCATCCGGGTATACCGTTACATCAAGCTGTTTTTCTGCGTCATTTTCGGAACCCTGGCTGATATGATTGAGCTGATAGACAGCACTGGTAAAAAGGGGTGTATCATTATACGGGGGGACTTCTTGGACAACGCCAACCGGTACATGGGTAAGCGTTCCGCCAATTGCACTCCCGAAAACTATGAGATACATAACTGGGATAAGAAGCGACGATACGATGATAAAAGGGCTGTTGAGAAATTTTATGAAATCTCGTTTGAAAATTGCCCGGGGACCCCTTAACATGATTACCGCTCCCTGTCGCTGCCGGACTCTTTAGTACCTGTGAGGTACCTTCTTAAAAAATCACTGACGGTACCACAAAAAGAAAAGATCAAAGATCTTTTCTTCGCCATGACTGGTGCCAATGCATGCCCTCGCATATCCGCTTTCGCATAAACCCGTTCTACGTCATTTTATGTGGTCTTTGAGCTCCTGGAGTCGGGTCTCCTGGAACTTGATAGTGGCACCAATATTTTTCAGTGCCTTTGCAATATTGTTACTTGCCGTGCCCTTAGCATTCTTGACATTATACGTCGTTTCAAGAATTTTCAGCAGTTTCTTATTGACATCGACGCTTGTGGAAAGAAGGGCATATTCATTGACAATAGCAAAATCGACACCCGACTGGCGGGCCTTGTCCATGTCAGACCGGATCGTTTCCCGCCGGCTAAATACATGTTCAACCGCGTTGTAGAGCTCGCGATCGGTGATAGGTTTAAGGACGTAATCTTCGATGTAGGCACCATATTTCTCCGCTTCGGTCGGTGTCAGCGGTTTTGCGGTCAGCATAAGTACCGGGATATCTTTTGTGGCAGGGTTTTCCTTGATTTTCTCTAACGTCTTCCAGCCATCCATGGGCTCCATCATAATATCAAGAAGAACAAGATCCGGTTTTAAGGTCTTGAGGATCTCAAGACATTCTTCACCGCCATAAGCGGCAAAACTGCTGTATCCCCCCCGTTCGAGCATCGTAACAAATACATCAACGACAAAGAGGCTGTCATCTACCACAAGAATTGTATGCATTTACATCTTCCGTCCTGTCCCTGTAATTACTGTTTTAATATGCTTAAATGCATTCTCATATTTTGGTTATATTTCCCGTTTACCTATAATGTCACGAATGTACCAGAACCAGAAAAACGTATTGTTGCCAGCACTGAAGATTCACGCTGCCACCAACCGGTTACGGCGAAAGGTATTTCCGGATAGGTTTCATGAAAATATCTTCTTTTTAGCATATGACCGAAGGACTCTTTAATAGCGACAGGCAACCCTACCTTACAGGAGATTCTATAGGAAATGAATAAAAAACAAAAAGATAAACAGGACGGTGACCAGAAAACCGCACCATTCCCGTTCCATTCAGCAACGGAAGCAGAGGTCATGACGGTCCTTGGGACTACAAGACAGGGTCTTACTTCTGCAGAAGCTTCCGCACGGCTGGAAAAGTTCGGACCAAATGACGTCGCCCGGATCCATCAGCGGCCAATCATACTCCAGTTCCTTGATCATTTCAAAAATTTTCTTGTGATTATCCTTTTAATTGCCGCACTGCTCTCAGCATTCACCGGCGGTCTTATCAGCGCAATAATAATTTTCATCATCGTTCTCATCAGCGTCACCCTTGATTTTTTCCAGGAGTACAAAGCCGGGCGTGCAGCTGAACTGCTCAGGCAGAAAATTATAACAAAAGCAACCGTGCTCCGTGACGGTAAGGAACAGGAACTGCCTATTTTCGATCTGGTCCCCGGTGATATTATTTCCCTGTCAGCCGGGGATATTGTCCCTGCCGATGCTCGGATGCTTTCCGGCCGGGACCTGTTTGTCAACCAGTCAGCTTTAACGGGTGAACCCTACCCTGTTGAGAAAACAGCTGCTGTTTCCGATCCTGTAAAAGCATTGAACGAGGCAGAGGACTATATCTTTCTTGGCACATCCGTTGTCAGCGGTACTGCGACAGCGGTCGTAACAAAGACCGGCCCCGATACAGAATTTGGTAGTGTAGCAAAAACACTGGTCGCACGGCCCCCCGAGACAGAGTTTGAACGGGGCCTGAAGAGTTTCAGCTATTTAATGACTAAATTTGTCTTCTCCCTTGTCGTTTTCGTATTCTTTGTCAATGCTCTCTTCAAGCAGGGTATTCTTGATTCTCTGTTATTTTCGGTAGCTCTTGCAGTCGGTATGGTACCTGAACTGCTCCCGATGATACTTTCCCTCAACCTTTCAAAAGGCTCTATTGCCATGTCAGAGAAGGGAGCTATCGTCAAACATCCTGCGTCTATCCAGAACTTCGGGAGTATGGATGTCCTGTGTACCGATAAAACCGGGACGTTAACCGAGAACCAGATTACCCTTGTCCGCCATCTCGATACTGAGGGAAATGACAGCGAGGTTGTGCTCAATTATTCCTATATCAACAGTATTTTCAGTACTGGGATCAAAAGCCCTCTCGACGAAGCTGTTCTCCGGTTCCGGCATATTGATACCAGTGAGTGCACGAAGGTTGACGAGATCCCGTTCGATTTTATCCGTAAAAGGGAATCGGTGGTCGCTGCCAGGAAAGAAGGAACGATCATCATCTCCAAAGGAGCCCCGGAAGAGATACTCAGTATCTGTACCGCTGAAGAACGTGGCGGTACGGTCCAACCATTTGATGACCAAGCTCGCAGCCGTGTCCAGAATATTTACGAGGACCAGAGTGCCCAAGGATTCCGGACACTTGCGGTCAGTTACCGGTTCCTTAAAACAGCCCAGACCAGTTTTTCTGTGGCCGATGAAAAAGAGATGGTACTGTCCGGCCTTATCACGTTCATCGATCCCCCAAAAGAAAGTGCCCGGGAATCGATCCAGCTTCTCGCAGAGTCCGGCATCGAACTCAAGATTCTTACCGGGGACAACGAACTGGTAGCCCGCAAGACGTGCGAGCTGATTGGCCTTCCGGTCAAAGGTGTCCTCACCGGGGCTGATGTCGAACACCTCGATCTTGAGGCGCTTGGCCGGGTTGTTGATGGTGCGACAATTTTCTCACGCATGACTCCGGTCCAGAAGAACCGGGTGATGAATGCCCTCAAACGCAACGGCCATGTTGTCGGGTTTATGGGTGACGGCATTAATGATGCCCCATCGATCCGGGAAGCGGACGTTGGTATCTCTGTTGCAAACGCAGTGGATATCGCAAAGGAATCCGCCGATATTATTCTCTTAAAAAACGATCTCCGCATTCTTCACGATGGGGTCATCGAGGGAAGAAAAACCGTCGGGAATACTATGAAGTATATCCTGATGAATACCAGCTCCAACTTCGGGAATATGTTCAGCGTTGCCGGGGCCTCACTATTCCTGCCGTTCCTTCCGATGCTTCCTATCCAGATCCTGCTCAACAACCTCCTCTATAGCGTATCGCAGGTAGCCATCCCGACCGACAATGTAGACCCCTCATATACTGACAGTCCCAAAACCTGGGACATCAGGTTCATCAAGGACTTTACTATATTGTTTGGCCCGTTAAGCTCCATCTTTGATTTCATCACATTCGCCATCCTACTGTACGTTTTCAATGCCAGTCCCGCCCTTTTCCAGACCTCATGGTTTATCGAATCAATCTGTACCCAGACATTGATCGTCTTTGTCATCAGGACCCGGATTGTACCCTTCTATAAGAGTAAACCAAGCCGGCAGTTGGTGGTGTGTGCAGTAGGAATAACACTCGTAGGATGCATCCTGCCCTTAACGATACTGGGCAGCATCTTTGGCTTTGTTACGCCCCCGCTGGCATTCTTTGGTATGCTGGTATGCCTCGTTCTCGGCTATGTGCTCCTGGTAGAACTAGGCAAAGTGTGGTTCTACCGGAAATATGCCTTTTTAGTTGATCGTAAAACATCCGAGGTTAAAGCAAGTTCTCCAGCTACCCATTAACCAGATTCCCCTTTTTTTATAATCATCATTTCTTGTGAGTTTCTCTTTCGTAGCGAATATTTATGAAGGGTAATAACATATATTGACTGACTAGTCAATTTATCGGGTGCTTCTATGTTATACCGAACTGTCCCAAAAACCGGCGAAAAACTCTCCATCCTGGGTTTTGGCGCCATGCGTCTTCCGACCCGTATGGGAAAGATAGATGAAGAACGTGCAACAAAGCAGATTCGCGGGGCGATCGACCAAGGGGTCAACTATATCGATACAGCCCTTCCCTACCATGGCGGTGACAGTGAGCGGTTTCTCGGCCGTGCCCTGCAGGAGGGATATCGGGAGAAGGTAAAACTCGCCACCAAGCTGCCTCCCCAGAGCGTGCACACCCGGGAGGACATGGACCGGATCCTCGACATCCAGTTAAAGAAGCTCAAGACCGACAATATCGACTACTACCTCCTCCACGGGCTCGGGGCAGAGTCGTGGAAGAAATTATGCGATCTCGGGGTCCTTGAGTTCCTCGAAAAAGCAAAATCTTCCGGAAAGATCAGGAACGCGGGGTTCTCGTTCCACGGGGACCGGAAGACGTTTCGGGAGATCATTGACCGGTACGACTGGACCTTCTGCCAGATCCAGTACAATTTCCTTGACGAGAATAACCAGGCCGGTACTGAAGGGCTCCAGTACGCCGGCTCGAAGAATATCGCAGTTATGGTGATGGAACCCCTACGGGGCGGGATGCTTTCTACCCATCTTCCCGCGGAAGTAAAACAGGTGTATGCCAAGGCGCCCGTTCAGCGGTCCGCGGCTGAATGGGCACTCCGCTGGGTCTGGAACCACCCCGAAGTGACTGTCGTACTCTCCGGCATGAACGACGAGGGGCACATTGACGAGAACATCAAAACATGCCAGACCGCATTACCGCATACGATGTCTGACGCGGAGCTCGCAACGGTCACTGAGGTGGCGGGGCTCTATAAGCGGCTCATGAAGGTCGGCTGCACCGGCTGTGCTTATTGCATGCCTTGTCCATCTGGCGTGAACATTCCGATGTGCTTTTCGATCTACAATGATTATCATATCGGTGCGAGCCACCTGATTGCCCGCGGGATGTATGGCGGGATGCTCATGGGAGGGGTCATGGCGGGACGGTCTGATGCGTCGCTCTGCAAGGGATGTGGGAAGTGCGCGAAAGCCTGTCCGCAGCATATCGCGATTCCACAGGAGCTCAAAAAAGTGAACAGCACAATGGGCGGGCTCCGGACAAAGATCCTGATGCCCATCGTCCGCATGATGTTCTCGTCAGAGGTAAAAGAGTGACACCGCACTGTCGCAGGAGCGAGCTGGTGATGAAGAGCATGATGGTCCCGGTACTGGAGTGCCTGCTCAGGTGCTCTGGCAAACGCGGAAAGGTAAAATGGGCGATCACAGGAGAAAAGTCTCATGACTGACCCGGGAACTGATAAGCGCGAAGCGATCCTGGACACTGCCCTTGTCCTGTTCACGGAACGGGGTTTCTTTGGCACGCCGACATCGATGATCTCGAAAGAGGCGGGCGTTGCAACCGGTACGCTCTTTTTCTATTTCAGGACAAAGGAGGATCTCATTGATACACTCTACCGCCGGGTCAAGAGCGAGGCGGCCCAGGCACTGTGCCGGGGAATGGAAAGCGAGACGGGGACAAAGGCCAAGATCCGCCGTCTCGGCTTTAATGCAGTTGAATGGGGGATCCGGTATCCTGCGAAGATGAAGTTTATGGAACAGTTCGCCCATTCACCGTTCGTCTCCACTACTGCCCATGAAGAGGGCATGTCCCATTTCCTCTTCCTGCAGGATCTCGTGAAGGAAGGGATCCTGAAAGGCGAAATCCGTGATCTCGACCCCCTGCTCCTCTTCTGCATGCTGGCCTCGTCACTTTCCGGGTTGGTCGACCGCGTGTCACTGACAGACGATTTGACTGAACGGGAGGAACTCATAGTCCAGGGACTTGACATTGTATGGCATGGCCTGAGTGTTCATCCACAAACAGAACTTACTCATGCCGGAAGCACGACAAAGAAAAAAAGGTGTCACGATTATGAGTAATATTATACCCAGAATTTCTGCAGAATATCCGATCAATCAACAATCTGGTGATTTTCCATGACTACATCTGTAATATCGGCCACAGGCCTGATGAAAGTGTACGGTGACCTTACCGCTGTTAACCGTGTCAATCTTACGGTCGAAAAAGGAGCGCTTTTTGGCCTGCTTGGCCCTAACGGATCGGGCAAGTCCACGATGATCAAGATGCTGACCGGACAGATCCGACCCACGGCCGGCACAGCCACGGTGCTTGGCCTCGAAGTGCAGCAGAATCCCATTGGTGTCCGGGAACGTGTCGGGATTATCCCTGAACAGGAAACACCCCCCAGTTTTCTTACCGCAACTGAGTACCTGCAGTTTGTCGGTGCGATACGGAAAATCCCTGATATTAGAGAGCGGGCGGCATGGTGGTTTGATTTCCTTGATTTTAAGGATAAAAAAGATGTACTCTGCAAGGATCTCTCGCGGGGAACCCGGCAGAAACTTATGTTTGCCCAGGCGTTCATCCATACACCGGCACTTGCTCTTATTGACGAACCACTGATCAATTTCGATCCTATCATGCAGCATGTGGTCAAGGATTACCTGACAAACTACATAAAAGCCGGGAACACAATCTTCCTTTCGACCCATATCCTTGAAGTTGCCGAGGAAATCTGTTCGGACTTCGCTATCCTGCATAAAGGTAACATTCTCCATACCGGTAAAGTTGCCGACCTCACCGCAGAACACCGTCACCTTGACGACTTCTTCCTTGATCTCGTGCAGGGGAACCGTAATGTTTGAACTCTTCATTGCGATGGTGAAAGAGGAGTGGCGGGTCCATTCGACGATGTTTGGGAGTCTCTCCTTTGCGCTCTTTCCCATCCTCATCTTCTGGATCGCGTTTATGGGTTCGTTCCTTCTCCCGTTGATGCGAAAAAGCCTCCCTTCGGGCGAACTCTCCCTTGTCCTCCACGCAAATTACCTGATGCTCGGTTTTATGGTCGGTGCGTTTGGCCTTCTGGGATCTGAGGTCATGAACCGTCGTTTCGGGCAGGCAAGCCTGCTTTCGTATTCGGCACGGAGTCTTCCGCTCTCCGAACGATTCATCTTTGCAAACTTTGTCATCAAAGATACTCTCTACTACTTTGTTCTCTGGGTACTGCCTCTGGCACTCGGTTTTCTCCTAGCCTCACCATTTATCAGCGTGCCGTTGACCCTTCCGCTGCTCCTTTCTCTTACCTTAACCCTTTCTTTCCTGTTTGGACTCTGTGCGGTTTTTTTCCTCTCGTCGATCTATTCACGTTCAAAGCCGGCGCTTGCGGCAATCCTGGGCATTCTTGTCATTGCTGCCGGAACCCTTGCTTTCCTGACCGGAAAGAACCCGGCAATGTTCTTTCCCCCGCTGATGCTTTTTAACGCGTTTTCGTGGCTGAACCTGATCCTTTCCCTGGTGGCAATTGTCCTCCTCTTCTCAGTTTCAATATGGATATTTTCACCGGAAACTTCCGGGACAACAAAATATTATGCCGATATGCTGACACCGGTTACCAGAAAATTATCCTTTTTTCCTACACCACCGCTTGCTGCAAAAGATCTTATCGACATGTACCGGAGCGGTGGTATGATCGGACAGACACTTTTTTCCTTTGTCATACCGCTCGTTGTTATCTGGTTTTTCCTCTCGCTGCTCAACGGATACCTCCCTTCGAACGGTGTATTGCTCGAATTTGCGCTGGTAACGGGCGTAATCGCATCAACGATGTACACGTGGCTTACGATGTTTGACACATTTGGCGCCTATTCATGCCTTCCAGTGAGCGTCCGCACCCTCATCAAAAGCAAGATAGCAAGTTTCTCGGTCCTCCAGTTGATCCCGGCGGTCTTTGTTGCTATTGTTGCCACGCTCTCCGGACAGGTAATGTACCTTATCCCCGCGGTTGTGATCTGCCTCTCGGTATCATTCTATTGTCTTGGGGTTACGATCTGGCTCACCGGTCTTTCACCCAGCGTTCTTGTGTACAACGTAAAAGTGATGATGACCTACCTTATCCTCATCGGAATTGTGCTTATATCCCTTTCCGCTGTCGCGTTTGCCTCCCCGTTTACGTCCCTTGGCGCTGTTATTCTCTTTGTACCTGCCGTATTTTTTGCCCGGCTTGGTTTTGCAAAATGGGAAGCCGCCGAGCAGCCGGGATTTTAATCCCTTTTTAATAACCAGAAACGGTGCAAATCTTTGTATTATTTGCCGACAATAGCAGATTAATGACGTTTTCCCCGACCCGGTCAGGCACCGAACGTATCCTTCTCTGGCTTGCCCTTATTGTTATTATCATATACGGCGTCAGGATGACATCACCGGTTATAACCATCCTCCTTGTTTCTCTTGTTCTCTCCCTGCTGCTCTATCCCGCGACGGCATGGTTGCAAAAGAAAGGACTGTCAGTCCGGGTCTCTGTCGGCGTAGTAATTGTCGCTGCACTACTCTGTATAGTCCTTGTGCTGTTTCTTACCATTTCCTCGTTTGAAGTTATTTTAGTGGATCTCCCCCAGTACCACGACGACCTGACACTCAGGCTCGCAGACACCGCCACATTACTTTCAGCACACGGCATCAATCCCGGCTATCTGGTTTCCCAGAATTTCAACCTGGTAGACAGCATCCAGACCATGTTCTCTTCATTGATGAATATCGGGGGAGATTTTATGGACCTTTTTTTTATTGCGGTTACCACCTGTTTCATGCTGCTTGAGGCTCCGCCGATAATCGAGCGGATCAAAGTAATGCTTGCCGGCGAGCCGGAAAAACTCCGCAAGCTTGCACGCATGAGTGGTTTTGTTGTCGATTTTATGATCGTGCGTACGGAGACCAATGTTTTCCACGGCGTTCTCTTTGGAGGAGTACTTGCCATTATGGGTGTCCACGCCGCACTTCTCTGGGGCATCCTGACCTTTTTCCTGTGCTATATCCCGTACTTCGGTCTCATCCTTGCGGCAATTCCGGCGATTTTCTTTGCCTGGCTTCAGTTTGGGATCTGGGGTGTTGTTGCCGTCATTGCCCTTGTTTGTATCCTTAACCTGATTGTCGAAAACCCGGTCTTCTCGTACCTTGCCGCCCGTCGGTTTGAGATACCGGCACTGGTGGTTATCCTTTCGGTTATATTCTGGGGATGGCTGCTCGGCTTTGCCGGCATGCTGTTCTCGATCCCCTTCACGTTAATGGTAGCTACCCTTTTTGAATTCAGTGATGAGCTCTCCTGGATCAATGTCCTTTTGGGGCTCGAACGTCTGTTTGAGGATTCAACGGTTCAACCGGATATGCCCACCGGCGATAGGTGAAACGACTGCCATACTGTTTTTTGGCAGTGGCTGATATTTGCACGTATTAATCCCAAGATTTTGCATATAATTTAATAAAATTAAAATTGTCTCACGATAATACTGCCATACATGGATCACCGTTACCTGTTGGCAGGGGTTTTATCCTGTTTACTGATCGTATCCGCTGCCAGTGCACTCGAGCTTAACCAGTTCTATATCACGGTCGATCAACAGGGTAACGCCGTAATGGACGTGACGTATCATGTGAACCCAGCTGAATACCTGGGGGCAAAAGGGCTCATTGTTGCAAGTTCTCCTTTTGTTACGAATATGCAGAGCCGTCAGAGACCCAATCTCTCCAACAATAACATGCAGGTAGTGTGCGTGGAGCCGGGAGATGCCGAACTCGTCATGCCGCACTTTGCCCAGATAGACAAAACGACATTTACTACCACCACCATTGATCTCAACAAGTATGCGGGAAAAGCGGTCCTTCCCGGGGGATACCAGTATCCCCTGAACATGATGGTCAACGCCACCATTGTTTTTCCTGACGGCTATAGTGTTGAACAGGACCGGACCACGATTATCCAAAGTGTTTCTCACGCACTCCAAAAGACAAAAACCACGCCACCTCCTCCCCCAACCCAGACCTGCAGAAAGGCAACACTTCCCCTATCGGGCATTATACCCCAGGAACTTGCACCGGTTGCGGCCGCCGGTATTGGTATCGCTGTGACGGCTCTTGGTTTGACCTCGATTGGCACTGCCATTTCCGCATGGCTTGCAAAGATGATGGTATTTCTCGGAAATGCTCTTGGTCAGATAACCCAGGGAAGAATTGCAGACAAACATAAGGAGGAGCGGACTTTTTCTGATGGCTATGATCGAAAATTACTGTTCGGGTTTACCCATAAAGAACTCATAGTCATAGGCAGTGGTGCATTAGTCATCGGGCTCCTGTTTTATTTTGCTGCCCGGTTGCCGGTGAACCTGGTGGATATTGCTATCTATATTGTGATGGGCGGTATTGCGCTCATGACCCATGAGATGGCACACTGGTATATGAACAGGAAATATCAAAGCACGACAGAAATTCAGTTCTATGCCATGGGTACCGTCATTATGGCTCTGACATCATGGCTTTTCGGGAGTGTCTTTGGGCAACCGACCCTCACGTTGGTACATGAAAAAGTACCGCTGGAAAAACAGAGCCTGGGCCGGATTATGCTTGCGGGCCCGGTACTAAGTATCATAATCGCATGTGCCTGTCTTTTGTTAATACCCCTCGGAGGGCTCTTTTCGACCGCTGGTATTATCGGGTTCTCTATAAATCTCCTTCAGGCTGTCTTTGAGATGCTTCCCATAAATCCATGCGATGGAAAAGATGTATACCACTGGAACAAAGCGATTTGGGCAGTTTTCTTCATACCCCTGATTCTTCTCTATTTCCTTGTCAATCTTTAATCTGATTTTCTGATAACAACACCAATTTTGTTCTTTGTTGTCATTCCCCGTTCTTCCGAAATTTTTTAATCTCAAAGGGTTCAGGTAATCTATGGTTTCGAACCTCCTAGATCTTCTTTTCCGCCCGGATGCCTTTTTTAAGGACCTGATGACGGAAAAAGAAAACTTTATCCCTCCTGCTCTTATCATCCTGGTTGCCGGTATTCTCGGTGCAGTCTCGGCCTATATGAGCAGCAGCTTGACTGCAAATATGCTCGGGACAACCGGTTTTGCACCCGGTGTTATCATCGGTATTGCCGTTGTTTTTGCCTTTTTCGGTGTCTTTGTTTCCTGGGCTATTATTACCGGGATATTTTATGTCATTTCCATTGTTTTCAAAGGCAACGGTGACTTCTCACGCAGCCTTGAAATAATCGGGTACGGATTCATACCAAAAATCATTGGCTCGTTTATTACCCTGGTACTTGCCTTTGTGTACCTCCCCCAGGTTATAGTCCCCAAGATCACACAGGATATGCTCAGTGATCCCCAGGCCGTACTGAACGCAACAAAAGCCCTGATGAGTGATCCTGCGATGGTTCAGTTTTACCGGATCTCTATGGTTGTCACCGTCGTTTTCCTCCTTTGGAGCACATTCTGCTGGATTTATGGCATGAAATATGCACGACAACTTACGTTACGGGATGCGGCAGCGTGTGTGGGCATCCCGGTTGTCCTCTATATCCTGTATATTATCTGTGCAATGTTCCTGTTCGCTTCACTTTATTGAGAAATATAAGGAAAAACGACAGATTGTTGAACAAACTCCAGTGAAGATGAACGCTACGTACGTAGAGAAATTCGAAGATTAGGTTTCAAGGGTGAGGTGTCCGTTCAAGGCATTTCTCCCGATTAACTCCATTATGCTACTTTAATTTCTTCTTCGATCTGCTGGAGGCGGGTCTTCTGGAACCTGATCGTAGTATCAAGTTTTTCCAGCGCTTGGCCGATCCTGTCAATGGTGTCTTTGTTCGAGGTATCGACAATATACCTTGTTTTGAAAATATTCTGGAATCGCTTGTTAATATCGAGGCTTCTTGAAAGGAGGGCATATTCTTGAACAACACCAGAATAAACCCCACGCCGCATTGCCCGATCTACATCGGACTGGATAATCTGCCGTCGATGGAAAACATACTCGATAACACTATAAAGCTGACTGGGGGTTACGGGTTTGAGGACATAATCTTCGATGTATCTGCCATACTTCTCCACTTCGCCTGGTGTCACTTGTTTTGAGGTAAGCATAATCACCGGAATCTGAGTCGTAGTTATTTCTCCTTTGATCTTTTCCAGCGTCTCCCATCCATCCATCGGCTCCATCATAATATCGAGCAGGATGAGATCCGGTGTAACCTCTTTTAGGATCTTCAGGCATTCTTCACCGCTGTATGCAGCCGAGGCACCGTACCCTCCTTGTGTAAGCATCTCCACAAATACTTCGGTGACATCGAGATTATCGTCAACTACGAGAATGGTAATCATTCAGATCCTCTTTTCAGATTCAGAATGAAATATATTAATTATTCATAAATATTTTTTGTCCCACATCTGCCATCAATAAACCTGTATTAAATGCTACGGAGATCCAAGAGTCTTGTCGTATTGATTTCCGCAACCATTTTTTTGTTTCATAGCATCCTGTTGAAAAACCACCAGACGAAATCGTATCTGTTGGGAAAAAAGGGATCCCGGTATACCCGTTGCAGTTTCCTTTCGACTGATTGAGCTAAAAAGGGTTCTATATCAGAACAAAGAGCAGCCAGAATGAAACGACGGGAATGATGATGGACACTACAAAACCATAACGGTTGATAGGTTTGACCAGTTCGGGTCTCTGCCATTGATGCTCGGCGAGATAACAAAACGTAGTAACCGCAAGGGTCAGTGCAAGGAACAGATACACGGCTATCATAAATTTGTCGAACAGCTTAAGCACCCCGAGACCCGGAATCAAGGCAAGCTGACCGAAGTGGTACATTACAGCGGAGATAAACATGGTTGTTGAAAGGGTGTACCTCAGGCTGACCAGAACGGGTTCCTTGACCAGAATCAGGAATGAGAGACTGGCAATGATACAGAAGATGAGGGGAGGGACAATGGTCTGGAGTAGCGACGCCAATGCATCATTGGTTATCGGGATATTGTATGAAATCTGGGAAAAAGACTGGTTCCCGGGATACGAGTGTTCGGTGACAGAGAATGCAGGTGTACCAAATTTCCAGCCGGGGATAACAAACCCGGGTTCCATGCCACTTTCATCAGTAAGGGGAACAAAGATGAGTTGCGAACTTTGTAAATAAGTGTTTTCGATCTCGATAGGCAGGACCCCGGATTCGTAGGGGTAATCCACATTATTGGGAGTAACCCGGAAATCACCCCGCAACCTGTACGATTCTTCCTTTATCGGACCGGATTTATTTTCATATATTTTTTCGACTGAATCCGGGCTGGAAGAGGGTGCACCGTTCATTAACTCGAAGTTGGCAATCTCGATGCTGGGATCCGTCCACCGGAACGTTAGGTAACAATCTATTGAGTACGTCCCCTGGACCATATTGAGGTTATAGATTGAGTTAACAAAAACCGCCACCTGCATCTCTGAGGGAGAAGAGTTCACGGCTGGCAGAAGGGACAGTGTGGAATCCGCCGCGTAAACAGATGATATCAGTGAGAGTGAGACTATTACCAGAAACAGGAATAATTTAGTGAATTTCTGATGATTGAACAGCATAACAGGATATTTTATCTGAAAAATATAGGTATTGCCGATTTTGGTTTAAGTCCTGCTTTGCATCCCTTTCATCGCATAAAGTACACAAAGTAAAAAATCAAAAATTCAAATCATTTAAAACAAGAACGTGAGTGGGAGGAGTAAGCCTCCTTCTGTTCATGCGGCATTCAGCTCTGCGCCAAACCCGGGCGGATACCGAGCGATCCATTACCCTGTTCTGGCTTGCACCCGCAGGGATTCGCCGTTTCATCGTATCCTGTTCCGTAAAAACGCTCAGCGGGTTACTCGTGCGGAAAAGATCCGCACTTCTCGCCCTTAGGGGCTCAGCCGCATCATAACTGGGAACAGGCCGTGTCGTTTCTGTGCCATTGCCGTGACTCTCGCCACCCATACTTGCGTATGGCTGCGTGCCCGGTGGGTGGGGGGACTTTCCTCAGCGGCCATTCATACGGCCACCGTCAGCCGCTCTCTCCCTCTCACGCTCAACATATGCGCAGACGATCCTTAATAAGGGAACCGATAGGAAGACAAAGACCGGTTGAGTAATCAGGGAAGGCATAACTAATTAAACGACCTTTGCGAAAAAGAGTCACAGATGAGGTACCAGTCATGCAGCTCCTGACACCAGAAGAAGGTATACTTGCTGTCCGGCTTGCCCGGGGAGCCATAGAGTATACGATCACCAAAAAACCAAAGCCGATGGTCCACCTGACCCCGGTCTTTGACGAAAAACGCGGGGTTTTTGTAACCCTTACAAAAAACGGCCAGCTCCGGGGATGTATCGGTTTTCCCTACCCGGTCATGCCACTGGGAAATGCCATCGAAGATGCCGCCGTTGCAGCAGCACTTGAAGACCCCCGTTTTCCCGGGGTAAAAAAAGATGAACTTGTAAACCTCGATTTTGAAGTCACGGTCCTTACCATTCCCGTTCCCCTAGCATGCGACCCGGATGACCGCCCCAAGCATATCGAAGTCGGTCGTCACGGACTCATTGCCCGGGGAATGGGTACGAGCGGTCTACTGCTCCCCCAAGTCGCAACCGAGTATAACTGGGATACAAAAACGTTCCTTGACCACACCTGTGAAAAGGCCGGGCTGCCGGGTTCCTGCTGGCGACGCAAAGATGTGGAAATGCTCACTTTCGAAGGCCAGATCTTTTCCGGTTCGTTTGGGGGATCGGTTTAACGTAAAGGGACTGCCAATCATCTAGGGAAAGGAGTATTGGCCGGGACATGGCGATCACATTCGAGAGTCTGGATAACGATATTGCAGGAAGAACCGGAAAACTGGGTGCCGGGAAAAAAATAATAAAAACACCAGCGCTGCTGCCGGTCATTAACCCCCATCTCATGCTCGTAACCCCCAAGGAGCTCAGGGCTATGGGTGTTGAGGCCCTCATCACTAATGCCTATATTTTTTCCCAGAGTAAGCAGTACAGTGAACGGGTTAAAGAAGAAGGCCTTCACCGGCTGCTTGACTTTAACGGCCTGATTATGACCGATTCAGGGTCATTCCAGCTCTCTGTTTACGGCGAAGTCTCCATAACCAACGAGCAGACCCTTTCTTACCAGAGAGATATCGGCAGCGATATCTGGGTACCGCTGGATATTCCAACGTCACCGGATGCAGATCGTGCGACGGCCGAACGCGAACTCGCCATTACCATGGAACGCCTCCGTGAAGCAAAGGAACTTTTCGGTAACGACGCCCCGCTTGCCGGACCGGTTCAGGGTGGTATCTTCCCTGACCTCCGTGAACGGGCTGGTAAAGAAGTCGGCGATCTTGGGTTCTCTTTCTGTCCTATCGGCGCCGTTGTGCCACTTATGGAAGCATACCGGTACCGGGAGCTCGTTGATGTTGTGATGGCGGCAAAACAGACCATCCCCCGCTCTTCATGCGTCCATCTCTTCGGTGCCGGTCACCCGTCTATGTTTGCCCTTGCTGCTGCCATGGGTTGTGATCTTTTTGATTCGGCGGCGTACGCACTGTATGCAAAAGAAGGCCGGTACCTCACGTCACATGGCAGTTTCAAGGTAGACGAACTGACAGATCTTCCCTGTGCCTGTGCGGTATGCCGCAGCCATACGGCCGGGGAATTAAAAACTGCACCGGACCGTACCCGGCTCCTTGCACTCCACAATCTCGCGGTTACTCTTGCAGAGATCGCACGGATCCGGCAGGCAATTACCGACGGGACGCTCTGGGAACTGGTCGATGACCGGTGCCGGAACCACCCGCAGCTCCTCTCCGGTTACTGGGAACTTCTCGGACACAACATGGAACTTGAGCCCTTTGACCGGGCTTCCAAGCGCCGTTTTTTCTACCGTGGTGAGGAAAGCTGCGCCCGTACTGAGGTATTGCGGTACCAACGGCAGCTGGCCCGGTTACGTGTTGGGAAAAACGTGCTGGTTGCCGGGGATGCAAGGCACCGCGAGGGTTATGACGATGTGCTCTTTTTCAAACCGCCATTCGGACCATACCCCATTGAGTTAAAAGAAACCTTTCCCATCGGCCCAGCCGAGATCCCCCCCTGGAATGCGGCAATGGTCCGGCAGGGATGCCGGGGCATACGGATGCTCGCTGAAAGTCATAAGGAAAGCAGGATACAGGTTGCCGGGCTTGGCAACTGGAACAAAATCTTCTGTGAAGAAGTTGGCGATTTTGCGGAGCTGATTGAGTGATCCGGTTTGATATCAGAAAGCGGGACGGTCTTGCAAGGTCCGGAACAATAACCGGTGATGAACTGCTAAACCAACAGATGTTCTTCCCGGCCGTCTTCGATGCGGACGTACTCTTCCCTTCACTCGCATCACGGGGCTGTACTAATGTTCCCCTTTCTGCCCCGCCGGAATTTGCAAAAACATACGTGCCCACAGGACTCGGCCAACCGGTCACCATCCACCCGGCGCTTGAAAACACTGCCGTAAATGGGGATATAATCATGGCTGCCAACTGGCATACGGCATTTACCAATCCCCGTAAGTACGTGACATGGCTCAAGGCGCTCAAAAACACCACTCCACCGGATACTCTTTGGTATGCGCCTGCCGCTGCACTTCCTTCTTCTGTCCACATTCTGTGTTATTCAGGGTTCAGTATCTTTGATTATACCGGCGTGGATCTCAAATCAGCACAGAACATATTCTGCACTCCTGAAGGCGAGTTTCTGGCTGAGGCACAAAAAGGTGGCATCTGCGGTTGCGAGGGATGCCAGGACAGTGACCTGCTCCTGCATAACCGGCTCGCCTTGGATCATGAAGCAGGGCTTGTCAGGTATTTTATCGGCCAGGAAAAACTCCGGGAACTGGTCGAATCCCGGTGCAGGATGAATGCCAACCATGTCGCCATCATGCGCCACCTTGATGCCGATTATGCATGGCTGGAACCCCATACAGCAGTAGCACGCAGCGGTGTGATGCGGGCAAATTCATCAGAGTCCATGCAGCGGGTTGAGGTACGCAGATTTGCAGAACGGCTGCTTACCCGGTACCGGCCACCAAACGCTACTGTTGCTGTCCTTCTTCCCTGCTCGGCAAAAAAACCATATTCACTCTCGCAGAGTCATCGACGGTTCCAGCAGGCCATTGCCGGTAGAGCCCACGAGCTGATTGTTACCTCACCGCTTGGTCTTGTTCCCCGGGAACTTGAATGCGTGTACCCGGCCATGCACTACGATGTCCCGGTCACCGGGTACTGGGACGCAGAAGAATGCGCGTATATTTCTGACATTGTCGCCAGGTACTTCGCGGTCCATAAATATGACCGGGTAATAGCCCATCTCGAAGGAGGGGCACTGAAAGTTGCGGAGATGGCAGCGGAACGATGCGGGATCACCCTTGAGTATTCATGCCGGGAAAACCCGGTGGGTGATGCAGCGCTTACCAAACTCAGCCAGGCACTTGACCGGGAACGGAGGGTAAAAGACGACCGGCTTCACGGGATGTTATCGTACCAGTTCGGCTGCGAAGTGGACACAAAAGGCATGCTCTCCCGGGGTCATTTCCCGGAACTGTTCTATGCCAAAAACAACCAGCAGGTTTTTTCAATCGATACCGGTTCAGGTCTTCTCCGGCCTACCTTTGATGGCTGGAACCTTATCCCGGGAGGGTACCGGGTAACAATCAGCGACTTTACACCGGAAGGGGATGTACTGGCCCCAGGCATTGAGGATGCTGATCCTGCTATCCGTGAAGGGGACGAGGTCCTTGTTGTGGGAGCGAAGGCTTTTGCCACCGGAAAAGCCGCGATGTCTGCTGCGGAAATGAAAGGATCGAAACGCGGCGTGGCAGTCCGGGTGCGTAAAATAAAGAAGTTGTAGGTTCACATTTTAGGATACATTGCAGATCATCCATTGGAGTGAAGTACTTGTTTTACTATAATACAACTGGAAAGGCCTGGTGGAAATTGTGACACCGGCCCTTGTGATTGCGGTCCCAAAGGAACTCGCACCCGGAGAACAGCGGGTCGCGACCGTACCTGACGTCGTACGGAACCTTACCAAAGTAGGCTGCGAGGTACGGATAGAACATGATGCAGGTGCAAGTGCGTACTATCCGGACAACAGTTTTACTGCCGCCGGCGCGAAAGTTATTGCTGAAAAAACAGATCTTTTTGACGGCGCAAAAATTGTATTACGTGTCCAACCGCCAACCGCAGCTGATGTCGGGGGTCTCGCGGAAGGAACGATAGTTATCGGTTTTATGAACGCGGCAAATAACCTTGAGGCAATAAAGAAGATGCGTGACCGGAAGATTACCGCATTTTCCCTCGAACTGGTGCCGCGAATCTCCCGTGCCCAGAGCATGGATGCTCTCAGCTCGCAGGCAACAGCTGGTGGCTATGTAGCGGCCATCCTCGGCGCGGAAAACTGTCCCAAGTTCCTTCCCATGCTGACAACCGCTGCCGGTACCATACGACCCTCAACGGTGCTTGTCCTTGGTGCCGGTATCGCCGGCCTTATGGCAATCGCGACGGCAAAGAGACTTGGTGCCCTTGTCGAAGCCTACGATGTGCGGCGGGCTGCTGGTGAACAGGTGCGGAGCCTTGGCGCAAAGTTCCTTGAACTGGAGATCAATGCTGAAGGCCAGGGCGGGTATGCCCGTGAGCTCACCGCTGAAGAAAAAGTAAAAGAACAGGAAATGGTTTCAGCAGCAGTCGCACGGGCAGATATTGTCATTACCACAGCAGCTATTCCCGGTCGCAGGGCTCCCGTTCTCATCACAAAAGAGACAGTTGCAACAATGCAGCCGGGGGCGGTCATCATCGATATGGCCGCTGAATCCGGCGGTAACTGCGAGTTAACAAAGGCCGGGCACACGATCCGGGAGCATGGCGTTGTCATTATCGGACCCCAGAATCTTCCGGCCCGGGTACCGTTCCATGCAAGCCAGATGTATGCCAAGAACCTCCAATCGTTCCTTTCACTGCTTATCGATAAGAACGGGGCACTGGTACCGGAGTTCACGGATGAAATCCTTACCGCGAGCCTCCTTGTTCATGCAGGGAACATCTGTCACCAGCCGACACGCGATCTTCTGGGGGGACAATAAACCATGATTGATACTACCATGCTTTGGACCGCGATCTATATCGCGATGCTTGCCGCGTTTACCGGTTATGTCGTGATTAGCCGGGTACCGGTTATTCTCCACACGCCCCTGATGAGCGGTTCAAACTTTATCCACGGGATTGTACTGGTCGGCGCGATGGTTGCCCTTGGCCTTGCCATAACACCGCTCGAACAGGTAATAGGATTTATTGCCGTCATCCTCGGGGCAGCTAACGTCACCGGCGGGTACGTTGTTACCGAACGGATTCTCCAGATGTTTGACCGCAGCGGGAAAAAACCAAAAAAAGAGGCCTGAAATGATCGACCTCTCCTGGATTATCGATCCCATTTACATAGCGACGATCTTCTTCTTTATCATCGGTATGTACCGGATGAGCCACCCGCTCACCGCCCGCAGCGGTATTGTCTGGGCCGGCGCGGCAATGCTTATTGCAACACTCGTTACTTTCCTGACACCCAACCTCACGAACTTTGCATTAATGGCAATTGGTATCGTGATCGGCGGTGGCTTCGGGTACATAGCCGCAAAAAGGGTTGCCATGACCGGAATGCCTCAGATGGTGGCACTCTTCAATGGCATGGGCGGCGGCGCGGCGGCCGGGATATCGGCAGTCGAGCTGCTGGGCACCATCAACACCACCAGCTCGCTTGCGGTAATTGGTGGTATTATCGGTGCCATTTCCTTTGCCGGCAGTATCATCGCATTTCTCAAACTCCAGGGATGGATGCGACCAAGACCGATCACGTTTCCGGGCCAGCAGATCCTCAACATGGGCGTCCTCCTGCTTGCCCTTATCTCCGGTATCTGTATTGTCCTGAACCCGGCATGGATCCCGCTCAGCATCGCGATATACCTCCCGCTCTTCTTTATCCTGTCCCTGGTATTTGGTGTCCTTATGACGCTGCCCATTGGCGGGGCAGATATGCCGGTCGTTATCTCAATGTATAACGCGTTTACCGGGCTTGCAGTTGCCCTTGACGGTTTCTCGTTTGCAACACCCAATTATGCGATGGTTATTGCAGGTATCATCGTAGGAGCTGCAGGTTCCCTCTTGACACTCCAGATGGCAAAAGCAATGAACCGGTCGATATCAAACGTCTTTTTCGGTGCCTTTGGTGCTACCGAAGAAAGCGACGTACAGATCCAAGGCAGCATGAAACCGATCGAAGTTGACGATGTCGCGGTAATGCTCGCCTACGCGGACAAGGTCATCATCGCTCCCGGTTACGGTATGGCAGTTGCCCAGGCCCAGCAGAAAGTCAAGGAGCTTGCCGACCTTCTGGAAAGCAGGAACGTCCAGGTGAAGTTCGCGATCCACCCGGTCGCCGGCCGGATGCCGGGGCACATGAACGTCCTTCTTGCCGAAGCCGGCGTAGCCTACGATCGCCTCTTCGACCGTGACGAGATCAACCAGGAGTTTCCCAGTACTGATGTCGTCCTTGTTATCGGGGCTAACGACACCGTTAACCCGGCATCACACCGCCAAGGAAGCCCACTTTTTGGTATGCCTATCCTTGATGTGGAACAGGCCAAAAACGTTATTGTCCTCAAACGGGGCCAAGGGAAAGGGTTTGCCGGTATTGAAAACGATCTCTTCTACCGGGACAATACCCGGCTCCTTTACGGTGACGCCCAGGAAACAGTGGGGAAAGTCGTCCAGGCACTCAAGAAACTATGAGACACCTCTTTTTTAGTTCTATTTTTCCGGAATAACGGTACACTCCCACAAATTTAAGAGTAAATACCGCTAAAATGTAGGAAAACAGAACAAGGAGATTTTAAAAATGGACTTTGGAAATCTTGGCGGCCTTGAAGGCTCGCTTACCGGTTTTATCGCCACCCCGCAGGGTCAGGCAGCAGTAAAGAGTTTTCTGGCCACACCGGATGGGATGAACCTTCTCAAAAGTTTTGCCTCATCCACACAGGGCCAGCAGGTCATTATGAGCATCCTCCCCGAAATTGTTGACGGGATGGATCTTCCGGGACCGGTAAAAGACATGATCAAGAGTGCTGCTCCCGCAAGCACGACGACCACGACGACTACCCCTTCACAGTGAAGGGATCTCTTTTTCTTTTTTGCACGCATGCTGTGCCTGATTTTTAGAGAGTTTCAACCCTGAATCATGCCCGGATGACCGGTGATCTTATATTGTTGCCGGATAGATTAGAGTAAACAGGAGATAGGGTGGGATTATTATCGAAGATGCGATTCCGATCCCTGAAGGTCAGGTAGCACGAAAACAACTGCACTTCTTCTGGCTTGCAGACTGCTCTGACTCGATGCGGGGAAAGAAGATTGCGACCCTCAACCAGGCTATCCGGGAGGCACTGCCTGAGATCCAGAAAGCAGTCGCCGCGTACCCACAGGTCGATATCCGGATGCGGGCAATAAAATTTTCCAACGATGCCGCATGGCATGTCGGCCCCGATTCTGTCCCTATCAGCGATTTTGTCTGGCCGGAACTGGAGACCAATGGCCTGACCGCAACGGCAAAAGCCATCCGGCTCCTTACCGGTGAACTCAGTATCGAACGCATGCCCCGCCGGGGACTCCCGCCAGTGTGCATTCTAATTTCCGATGGTTTCTGCACTGATCCCCGTGAGGAGTATGATGCAGCCATAGCTGATCTGGGAAAGATTCCCTGGGGCATCAAGGCCGTCCGGCTCGCAATTGCAATTGGTGATGAATCGGATTATAATGCACCGGAACTGCTCAAGTTCGCAAACCAGGAATCGGTGGGCCTTCTTAAGGCGCATTCCCCCGAGGAACTGGTGGCTTACATTAAGTGGGCATCTGTCAGTGCATCAGTTGCATCCTCACGCGGGCGGAGCCGGGGAATGACATCCGGGGAAGACGTTTCCAATGTAGCCCTTGATTCCCCGCCGCAGATGATCACATCCAATACCGATCTTTTCTAGAAAGATCATGCCATCACCGGAAGAGTTCTTGTGCGCCGCTGACACCGGCCTTGGCTGGGCATTTGGCTGCAGCCGGACCGGTGCATCCCATGTACAGGCACATAAACCCTGCGAGGATGCCTATGCACTCTGGAGCGGGTCTGCCGGCGCAGAGCCCTGCATAGCCTTTGCCGTTGCCGATGGTCATGGTGATCCCCGTCATGACCTGAGCAGGACCGGTGCCGCCCTTGCCGTGGATGCTGCAATTAGCGAACTGGTTACATTCCACCGATCCTACGCTGACTGCAATATCCCCCGACTGCAATTCCGCGCCGGATTTAAAATCGATTTTCCCCGGCTTGCCACCCGGCGCTGGCGGGAACTGGTGCTACAGGATGTACACCGGGAGGATCCTTTCCCTGATGGAAGAACTCCGAAAGCACCGGAGCAGGTATTCACCCGGTATGGGACTACCCTCCTTGCAGTGCTTGTCGTTTCTGATACCATTCTTCTCGCCCAGATCGGAGATGGCGATCTCATCCTGGTCCGGCCCGGAGGTACTATTGAGTTCCCCCTCCCGCGGGACCCGGTGCTTGCCGGAAACGAGACCCATTCCCTCTCGTCAACCGATGCCCACCTACTCTGGCGGACGGCAACGATTGACCGGGATAATGGTGGCGTTCTTCTCGGCGCTACCGATGGTATCTCGGACTCCTTCAACGGCGCTGATAGCGAGGAGTTTTCCGTTTTTGTCCACAGCCTTGTCGATCGTATAACCACCTACGGGGTTGAGGCCGTGGCTGCTGCAATGGGGGGATGGCTTGACCGGTTCTCGGCAATTGCGAGCGGTGACGATATGACCCTTGTCTGGGCCTGTATCAGACCGGAAGAGCACCCCGATACGCCTGCATCTGCCGGGGAGGGATGGTAACTATGCCACTGCCTATTGGCCAACGCCTCCATGCACGACAGCTCCAGACAACACTCCAGGTGATAAAAAAGATCGGTGAAGGTACACAAGGAGAAGTCTATCTTGTCGATGGCCCTCAAGGATACCAGACCGTGAAATGGTACAAACCCGAGCAGGCTACTCCGGACCAGCAGGACGCCATCGCTTACCTAGTCCGGACCGGGCCACCGTACGGTACCGCAGGAAAACGGTTCATCTGGCCGCTTGATCTTGTTACCGCTGAAGGATCCAAACAATTCGGGTACCTGATGACCCGGATTGATACCCAGCGGTTTGCTGAGCTTGGCGAGGTCTGGGCGCATTTAAAACCGGTTCCGGGGATATCTGCACTCTGCGAGATCTCGTACCAGCTGGCAAACAGTTACCGGGCACTTCACCTCTCCGGCCACTGCTACCGGGATATCTCGGCGGGAAACCTGATGTTCGACCCCAAAACCGGTGACGTCCTTATCTGTGACAACGACAATGTTGGCGTCAACCGCCAGTCGCACTGCCAGGTGTGGGGGACACTTGAGTATATGGCGCCGGAACTTATCCGGGAGGAAAGCGACCCCTCCACGGAGACGGATCTTCACGCGCTTGCTGTCCTTCTATTCTATCTCTGGGTCTGGCACCACCCATTCCACGGTGAACTGGAGTATCGTTACCACTGCTGGGACATTCCAGCTAAAAAACAGGTATACGGGATATCACCAATCTTTGTGTTTGATCCTTACAAAACGGCAAACCGGTTGCCAGATGACCCGGATTACACTGTCGCACGAGACCGGTGGGCAATCTGTCCTCCCGCATTAAAAGCGTTATTTATCCGGGCCTTTACCGAAGGCCTGGAAAATCCGGGACGCAGGGTCACTGAGGGGGAATGGCAGAACCTTTTCCTCTCGTTAAAGGACCACATTGTCCCCTGCCCTTGGTGCAGGGCTGAAAATGCGATTGCGGAAAACCTTCCCTCTGTTTCCTGCTGGCACTGCAAAAGCCGGATACCTGCTCCGCCATTCCTTATGATCAGAAGGCCTGGCGGGAATTCAAGCCTTGCCCTTGCTATTGGTGTTGCTCTTCGATCGCTCCATATCGCGCCGGGGACAGGTAACGAGAATGGTGCTCAGGAAATCGGCCGTGTTGTTTCCCATCCGTCAATCCCGGGTGCAGCCGGGATCCGGAATCTTTCCGACAGCACCTGGCTGGTGGCTTTTCCCGATGGCACAACTTCAAGTGTACCCTCTGGAAAGGCCGTCCCACTCAACCCGAAAACCACCATAACCATTGACGGCATATCATGTACCATAATGCCACCGTTTCCGGAGCTACCATGAACGATACCGCCCGGACCATACTCGCCCGTCTTGTTTCCCTGTACGGTGTCTCGATAGCCCATGATGCAAACCGGTGCGAGGGTCTGCTCCGCGATACCTGTCCCGACTGCACACGCGAGATTTTTGTCCTTGTCCATGCCGTACGCCAGCGCGTGACTGACGATCTTCTCACGCCCCGCCATACCCTTCCTCTCGCACTTACCGAGGCGTTTCTCGTCAAACGGCTTGAAGACGAACTGGGATTTTCCGGTGAGGTGGCGCGGTGGGCGGTCATCAGCTGGGCAGAAGCTCTTGGCCGGGCTGATCCAACACCGATCAAAGCAGAAGAGCGGGTGTCACCGGTCCCGGCGTCTGAAGGTCCCAACCCGGCACTTCGCCAACAATGGGCAGAGAGTATTTGTCGCGCACCACGTCACGTCCGGCTCGGGATCATTGCTAATCTTGCCGGGGCCCCGGATGCCGGGAACATCCGGCTCCTCATCAGTGCACTCGAAAATGATGACTGGGCAGTACGAAGTGCGGCATTCGATGCACTGTGCGATCCTAAAACCAACGCAACTTCTCTTCTTATTGACTCACTGCATGATCCAACTGAGGGAATAACATGGCGGGTCACCCTCATCCTCGGGGCATTGCATGCAGGGGATGCTGTCGGGACACTTATCACCCTGCTCGACCGGTCACCGATCATCCGGGATGCCGCGATCTGGGCACTGGGTGAAATTGGTTCCATACAAGCCTCAACACCGCTCATGAAACTGCTTCATCATGCCGACAGCAGCGTTGTACAGGAAGCAGCAGAGGCCCTTAAAAAAATCGGGGGATAACATCAGGATTTTCCGGGTTTCATTTATCAATGAAAATTATTGCCCCCATATTTCCGGACCCAAAGATCGCAAGTGACAAATAAAGCAAGCTATTATCTTTTGGTATGAAAGCCAGCGCGATCATTCTTTTGATTGTTCTTGTTTGTTGCGCAGTAGCCCTGTGCGGCTGTACGAGTTCACAACCCTCGTCATCGGCGAGCACTTCCGGTACATCCGGTACCAGTGGGACCACAGCTCCCACTTCTGCCCTGACCACCACCCCTACCGATGTGATGCCTGCTGATATTGCGGTCACCGTCACGGTCGGCGAAAAGGATTATCTGGGTAATATTCCGGTAACCTTCAATGGTGGCGACGGCCAGGTCAATGTTAATTCAATTAAAGTGGTCCTAACCCGGGTTGACGGGACAACCGATACTGAGTCCCTTGGTTCCAACGCTGGCGATATCGTAAACCTTGCCGGGACAAGAGGGAACGGTACGTACGCCGGGGAATCCGATCGTGTCGAGGTCTACGTCACGATGAACAATGGCCAAACCTATAAAATAGATGATGTTCTGCGGCAATACCGTTCCCGAAGCGGAAGCGGCCAATAAGGAAAACCCTTTTTTTATGTTTGGATCCATGACATGCAGGTGAACTGGCGGGAAATCCCTGCTTCCCGGAATTCATATGCCGTCCTCCGGGCTGCATGTGAAACAAGCGGATGGCACCTGCATCCGGTAGCATACCCTGAACCCGATGTTACCTGTTATTCGCTGAATTCTATCAACCATCAGCAGTACCGGGATGAAATTGCCGGGGCGGACTACATTACCATTGTTGGCGGACCACACGCGACTGCCTCCTGGCGTGATGTCACTTCGTATGCGGATTACGTCATCGTTGGGGAAGGAGAATTCACCCTGCCTCGCCTCCTCGATGATCTTAAGGCCGGTGGATGCGGGCATATTCCTGGTGTTGCAACCAGTTCGTGGTATGAACCGGTATCAAGCAGTGTCCGGCTTGATGCATATCCTGCATTTTCTGAAGTCAAAGGCTATGTCGAAATCTCCCGTGGATGCCCCTTTTCCTGTGGGTATTGCCAGACCCCGCAGATATTCGGGCATTGCATGCGACACCGTTCTATAGATGAAATCGCACACTATGCCAACCGGTACGGTCAGGCCAGGTTTGTCAGTCCCAACGCTTTTGCCTACGGATCGGAAGGGATCCATCCACGGTTCGACAAAATTGAGCATCTTCTGCAAAAACTTACTCATGAAACTTTTTTTGGCACATTTCCGAGTGAAGTCAGGCCGGAATTTATCAGCCAACAGTCAATTGACCTTATCCTTGATTACTGTACTAACACCAAACTGCACTTTGGAGCACAGTCAGGAAGCGATACGATTCTTGCCAAACTTAATCGTGGCCACACCGTTGAAGATGCTATCAGGGCAGCTGAGCTTTGTCATGATGCCGGGATCACACCAATTATCGATTTCATCGTCGGGTTCCCATTCGAAACCGATGAAGACCAGCTCAATACTGTGTCTGCAATTCGTGAACTGGCACGTATAGGAAAAATCCATGTCCACCAGTTTATCCCCCTTCCGGGAACGCCACTTGCCGGAACCACCGCACGACATCTGCTTCCTGAAACAGAAAAAGTCTGCGGAGAACTTGCCCTTGCCGGAAAACTCACCGGTTCGTGGAATGATCCAGAAATGAGGTTTTATAAAACACGAAAACAGTAACGGACAGATTAAGGTGCGTTCTCGGCATTATTCACAAAAACCGAGAGGAAAAATGGATTATTTACCGGCCGCTATTCGGTCGGAGCTATTTTACGGGACTTTCATACCCCCATAAACATGAGCAGCATATCGATAATTTTTATCCCGATAAAGGGGGCGATAAGCCCGCCCACGCCATAGATGAGAATGTTGTTCCGCAGTGATTCCTCAGCTGACATCGCCCGATACTTCACGCCATGAAGCGCTAGGGGAATGAGAATGACAATTATGATCGCATTAAAGATAACAGCCGAAAGGATGCCATCATGGAGCCCGAGAATGTTCATGGCACCAAGGGCCGGATAGGTCGAGGCAAAGGCGACAGGAATAATGGCAAAATATTTCGCCACATCATTTGCAATCGAGAACGTTGTCAGGGCTCCCCGGGTCATGAGGAGCTGCTTTCCAATCTCAACAATATCAATCAGTTTTGTTGGATTGGAATCGAGATCCACCATGTTTGCCGCTTCGCGGGCCGGCTGGGTCCCGGTGTTCATGGCAACTGCAACATCGGCCTGGGCGAGTGCCGGGGCATCATTCGTCCCGTCACCGGTCATAGCAACCATTCTCCCGCCGGTCTGATATTCACGGATCAGCTTCAGTTTACTTTCAGGAGTAGCTTCAGCAAGGAAATCATCGACACCTGCTTCTGCGGCTATAGTCGCGGCGGTAAGACGGTTATCTCCTGTGATCATCACTGTTTTGATTCCCATCTTCCGCAGCTGGGCAAACCGTTCTTTTATACCACCTTTCACAATATCCTTTAAGTGAATAACACCGAGGGCTTTTCCGTTTTTCGCGACTACGAGGGGTGTGCCTCCGGCCCGGGAAATCATTTCAACGACCGTTTTAAGGTTCTCGGATACGATCTCACCGCTAGTCTCGATGTACTGATACATCGCGTCCGCCGCACCTTTGCGTATACGGATATCACCATAATCGACGCCGCTCATCCGGGTCTGGCTGGTAAACGGGATGAACTGCATTTCGTTACCGTCCCCTACGGTTCTACCCCGAAGACCGTACTTCTCTTTTGCCAGAACTACTATACTACGGCCTTCTGGAGTCTCATCAGCAAGCGATGCTAGCTGGGCATTTTCCGCAAGATCCGTAATTTCTACATTGTCTACCGGGATTAATTCCACGGCCTGCCGGTTTCCAAGCGTTATTGTCCCGGTCTTATCAAGAAGAAGGACATCGACATCCCCGGCAGCTTCTATCGCTCTCCCGGAAGTCGTAATCACGTTTTTCCGGATCAACCGGTCCATGCCTGCAATACCAATGGCTGAGAGGAGCCCCCCAATGGTGGTCGGTGCAAGACAAACAAAGAGAGCTACGAGAACAGTGATTGTGACCGTTGTCCCTGCCCCGGCAGACTGGACACTGTATGCTGAGAATGCATAGAGAGTAGCAGATACGACAACAAAGATTGCCGTCAGACCGACAAGGAGGATATTGAGCGCGATCTCGTTGGGTGTTTTCTGCCGTTTAGCTCCTTCAATAAGAGAGATCATACGATCGAGGAAGCCTTCACCGGGGTCTGCACTCACCCTGACAATCAACCAGTCTGAAAGAATGCTTGTTCCTCCCGTGACTGCGCTGCGATCGCCACCGGATTCACGGATCACCGGCGCACTTTCCCCGGTAATGGCGCTTTCGTTGATGGATGCGATGCCTTCAATCACTTCGCCATCCACCGGGATGGTGTCGCCAGCTTTGACATAGAAAACATCATTTTTACGCAGTACCGCCGATGAAACAACGGTATAATCTGAAGATTCCGGCTCTTTTCCTTTTACGACAATATACTCAGGATTCAGTTTCTTTCCTGCAGTATCCTGTCGCATTTTACGCAACGCTTCAGCCTGGGCTTTTCCCCTGCCTTCCGCGAGTGCTTCGGCAAAGTTTGCAAAAAGGACCGTGAACCAAAGCCAGATTGAAACAGCGCCGATAAACCCGGCCGGTGCTTCCCCATGCCCCAGAAGTGCCTGAATCCAGAGAAAGGTTGTCAGCACACTGCCGATCTCAACGGTAAACATCACTACGTTGTGATACAACGTCCTTGGGTCGAGTTTGATGAACGAATCGATAACCGCACGCCGATAGAGTTCATACTGATCTGTTGCCAGGACTTTGGACCCTGAATGTTCAGACATGGATAACACCTCTTCCCAACTGGATCAGGAATTCTACGATAGGACCAAGGGACAATGCCGGCAGGAAACTAAGCGCTCCAATAATGAGGATAGTGAAAACTACCCAGATAATAAAGAGCGGCCGGTGGTCCTGCAACGTTCCTTCGCTTGCCGGCACAATCTTCTTTGTAACAAAAGCCCCGGCGAGAGCGAGTGTGATTATGGCGATAGCATAACGTCCTACAAACATGCAGATCGCTGTGGAGATGTTGTAGAACAGGTTGGATGATAACCCGGCAAAAGCACTGCCATTGTTCTGGGATACGGAACTGAACGCGTAGAGGACCTCAGAGAACCCATGCGGTCCTGGGTTAAAGATCTCGGAAGTTCCTGCAGGGATCGACACCGCTATCGCTGTCCCGATCAGAATCAAAAATATCGGGATGAGAATATGAATGGTGGACAGTTTCATCTCGTAAGGCTCGATCTTCTTGCCGTACAATTCCGGTGTCCGGCCCACCATTAACCCGGCGATGAACATGGCAATAATAATGAATACCAGCATGCAGTACAGGCCGGAACCAACACCGCCGTAGACGATTTCTCCTAACTGGATGTCGAATATCTGGACCAGACCCCCCAACGGCATGAATGAATCATGCATCGAATTTACCGCACCGCAACTGGTTACGGTCGTTATTACGGAGAATGCTGCTGATGGGACAATCCCGAAACGTATTTCCTTCCCCTCCATGTTACCACCGGGTTGGAGATGGGATGGCGTCTGGTCGATCCCGAGAGGAGTAAATGCCGGGTTACCGCCCATTTCCGAATAGATTCCAAGACCCAGGAGGGGTAGGAAGAGAAGGGTCATCGCAATCAGAATGGCCATCCCTTTCTTTACCGATCCTATCATCTTCCCGAACATGAAACACAGGGATATCGGTATCAGGAGAATGGCTATTATCTCAATAAGATTCGACAACCACGTCGGATTTTCATAGGGATGTGCCGAGTTGGCATTAAAGAATCCTCCGCCGTTTGTCCCAAGCATTTTTATGGCAATCTGCGATGCCGCAGGACCCATTGATATGGATTGCGTCGTTACAAGGTTACCATTTGAGTCGTTCACAGGGTTGAGAAGTGGTACTGTTACCGGTCCACCCAACGTTTGTGGTGTCCCTTGCGAGACGAGGACTAGGGCTATGACAAAACTGATAGGGAGAAGTATCCAGATACCCCGGATTATGAGCACCCAAAAATTACCAATAGTAAGAGTCGACCGCCGTGAGAACCCGTAAATGAAAGCAACAAGGATTGCCATACCGACGGCAGCAGACATGAAGTTCTGGACCGCAAGTCCCACCATCTGCGTCAAGTAGCTGACTGCTGTTTCCGGGACATAGAACTGCCAGTTAGTATTCGTAGCAAAACTTACGGCAGTGTTTAATGAGAGATCCCAGGAAACCGGGCCGGCAGCGAGTGGGTTGAGCGGTAGATACTGCTGGACCTCCTGAAGGATGAAAACAAACGCAATTCCAATGATGGAAAATACCATCATCGCGACTGTAAACTCTTTCCAGTCCATCTCGGCATCACTACCGGCACCACACATCTTAAGGAGCCACCCTTCTATTGGCATGAATACCGGTGAAAGGAATGTTTGTTTGCCGGTATAAATCCGGAACATAAACTCCCCCATCGGAACGAGAAGGAGCGCAAGAATCACACCAAGCAGGATAAGAAAGGCCCAATCGTTGGAAGTAATCCCAAACAGGGTGTTTGCATGCTGGTTTACGGGAATTGCCTCTTTTGAAACCGTAATTGTTTGGGCACTAAGGTCATCGAGTGCCAAGTTCAGATTCAGGACATTTACTGTTGGTTCACCAAATAGCCCGAGTACCGGGTTTTCAGTGTTGGCCGCCACCAGTGCAGAAACATCGTTTTCGGAGAGATTCCGCACCCGGGCAACACGTGGGACCTGATAATACGCTGCCGCAGGGCTGATATCCGGGTCAAGACCGCTTCCCGAAGATGTGACAAGATCGACAGGAATCAGCTGTGTATTGTTTGGATCAACCGCCTGAAGAGCGTCTATACGTGCCTGAACTTCCGTAATGAGTGCAGGGTTCTGCGGACCTAAATTTGAGCCACCGGAAGCTTCTGCATCATAGGGAACCGGCGAAGTAGCTGAAAGACGCCCCCAGAAATAGTCCGGGGAGGAAAACGGCTGGCCTATGAGAGAAGATCCTACAACATTTCCATTGTGGACAATAAGATCCCCGTTTGCCTGAGCGGGGAAGATCACTTGAGCGATACCGGTTACAACCAACGGGTAAACGATGCCCACGAGAATCGTGAGTAAAAGAAACAGGATTACGGCTGGTTTGATCTGTTTTTTGATCATCGACAAAAGAGCTGACGACGCCCCAATGGAATACACCTTCATCATGAGATGCTTGTAAAGCATTCACATTAGCTGCGTTCCATTTTTTATTATAAAAGAATTGTGGAAGGAAAGTGCGATCTTTGTTTTATATAGTTAACTACATTCGACGTTGAATGCCAAACATATTCTCAACCGGTTTTTGATTTAGCTCAGCTACGCGCCATTAAATCTCTGATCTAACGGTGAGGGCCCGACATATAATCTCCAAATACAAACTGATTCATCAAATAGTCTCTTCATGCGAATGAGAATCCCAAAACGTTACTATTTTTACAACCACTGGAGCCGAGATCATCTGGATAACCGCATAAAACACCGAAGGTATAGTGACGGTATTTTTTAATTCCATTGTGCTAACGGCTGCAGGAGCGATGCCGAATTCCTTGGTACTGGTAATGAATAAAAGTGAAAGAAATGTAGCCCGGGTCTGCTTGAAGATCCTCTTTGACAGATAGGCTAGACCATAACCAACGAGATTAAGCAATACTTCCACGACAATAATGACAAAAGCAAATGCTTTGAGAGAGATGATTGAACCAGCGTTGGACGAAACGACGACAAACAGGAGCAGGAGATAACACAGAGCAGCAAATCCTAGCCATGCATCTCGTTTTTCCCGGACTTTCACTGAATAGAAGTTTAAGACCATACCAAGAATCAAGGGAATTATAATAATTCCCACTAATTCAGCTTCCAAATATCCCGTTGGTACCGTCATGGTTATTCCGCCAAAGAATGTAAGAATATTGGGCAGGACAAAGGGTGTCAGCACCATGGCAGTCACGAGCATCGCTATGCCAAGTGCCGTATCACCTCCAACAAGAGAAACCATAAGGGGAGCGGAGATATCAGCGGGAAGGGCTCCCAAGAGAACCTGACCGGAGTTCAAGTCTGTCATAGAGGAGAAAAATATTCTTCCAAGAAGTATTGAAAAAAGCGCCATCACTACAAATTGCAGGATCACACTCCAGACAATAACTAACGGATATTTACTTACGCGAACTAAATCTCCAATATTAATCGTCATGCTGATGGAAAGGACCATGAGTGCTAAAACCGGCGTAACAATCCATCCGAATAAGGAACCAGGTCCCGGAAAAAGAGAAGACACAATGCCGACACCAAATACCAAATAAATAAGGTGATCGGTGATCCAGGCAAATATTTTCATCACAGACTTTTCTCCCGGATAGTATCCCGAGATATAGTAAATGCAGTTGCAGCCTGAAGAGATTTTCGCCATACCTTTTTTTAATCCTCAAGTGTATAAATAGATATATTTTTAAGTATTGGAAGGAATATACTTTCCATGTCCTAAGTCAAGATGATGATTAGGTCTTCAGTTTCGATTGAAAATCTTTGTCCTTTCAAGGAGATGCATTACGATGACAGATGAAGGAAATCTGACAACAACTGCCCCGAAAACTGGGACGATGAAACGCACGCTGAATCTGACCTCGCTTCTGGTCAATGCGATGGCATTGATTGCGCCCGGGGCATTTCTCTGGACCACATTCCAGGTACAGGCAGCACAGACCAATGGGGGTGTAACAACTGCCGGAGAGATGTGGACTGGCCTCCTGGCCGCGCTTGTTCTTGCGTTTTTAACCGCTATATCCTACGCAGAATTAGCAAACATCTATCCCAAAGCCGGTTCCGGCTCTTCTTATTATTATGCGGAAGCCTCATTTCTTGAGAAAGAAAAAGCGGGACATCGACAATGGGCACGGGTCGCTAAATTCCTGGTAGGCTGGATATCTCACTTGTATTACTGGATTTATCCGGGTATCATGGTGGCCTTTTCCGCTATCCTGATTGTGTATATCTTTGGCCTCTTTGGGATTAACCTGTCAGTGCCGGAACAGATCTTTGTTGCTATATTGTTCGCCCTTCTCAACGGCTATATCGCGTACCGTGGAATAACCGGTTCGACCACAACTGCGATCATCATTAACACCATTCAGCTGGTGGCACTAATCGGATTTTCGATACTGGCAATCATCTACCGGGAGACCCACCCCAATCTGGTGTATGCCACCTCGGTTTCAACAATCCTCATACCGCACAATTTCACCAACCTGTTGTTCCAATCGACAATTGCTATCCTGTTGCTGGTCGGGTTCGAGTCAGTTACATCGCTGGGTTCCGAAGCACTACGGCCCAAACAGGATATTAAAAAAGCGATCCTTCTTTCCCTCATCATTCAAGGAGCTTTCGCTTATATGTTCGAATATTTCGCTGCCAATTATTTTGTTGGCCCACAACTGACGGGAACTGACGCGACGGGAGCGGCAATTTCGGGCTATACAGCAGCGGCAGCTTCCGGTGCACCAATCGGCGATATGATCCGGGTAATCGGCGACCAGATGCTTGGAGGAACGGGTTTTGTACTGGTATTAATTATGGCAGCGACGGTAGTGCTCGCATTGATTGGGACAACCCTTGCCTGCTTTAACACCGGTGTCCGGATTACCTATGCCATGGGCAAAGACAAAGAGATGCCAACACTCCTTGGTCTCCTCCATGGGAAATATGATACGCCGCACTACGGGATCTGGATCCTTGTCGCGATATCTGCAGCTTTAGGCGCTTACGGTGTCCTGAACGTGGACAACCTAACCCAGATTACACTCGCATCCAACACCGGAACGTTCCTCCTGTACGGCCTGACAAACCTCATTGCACTCTGGGCATTCTTCCACCGACCCGATGCCAATTTCTTAAAACACCGAATAGTTCCGCTACTGGGTTTCCTTGCAAACTTCGTTATGCTCGGTGCGGTCGTCTGGCTCGGTATTAGTTCCGGGGGCAGCTCAGCAACTGATGCCCTGATTGCAATTGCCATGGTTATCATCTGGCTCGTTGCCGGTGCAGTCTGGTTCATTTCCAATACGAAAAAACAGGGAAACCCTATTATGACCGGGCACCTGCCACAGGCAACCGGGCTGGAACAGGATGATGCATAACAACACTAACAAAGATGAGAAAATAACCGACAAAAGAAAAAAGATACGGGGATCTGGCAGGTAATCGGCCAGATTTGGCACCCATATCTTTTAATCGTGGATCGAGTCATTGTGGTCATTATGGAAGAAAATACGATAACCGTGCCGGCAGACAAGACGCCCAACCTGATTGGCGTGATCGTTACGTGGCGGGCTATTACTCATCAGGGCCTGACGCGTTCGCAGAACGAAGATGCCCACTGGGTTACCCACGTTATCGAAGGAAAAACCGACACCGAATCATCATCGCGGTATATCTTTGCGGTAGCTGACGGTCTGGGCGGTCACCGGGGAGGTGCCATCGCAAGCAGAATGGCACTTAAAGCCGTAAAAGAGGAATTCCATGCCTGGCACGGAGGGCGGGCAGACAACGTTGTCAGCAGGGCAATACAAAAAGCAAACCAGAATATTTTCTGTGTGGCCCAGACCGATCCGGAATTATTCCAGAAAATGCAGACTACGTTGACTGTCGTGGTGCTGGAAAATGATTCATTGACTCTTGGCCATATCGGTGACTGTCGTCTTTACCGTATGAGAGATAACCATATCGATCAGCTGACCCGGGATCACACTATGGCAAGCGACATGCTCCAGATGCACATGATCTCTTCAAAACAAGCCTCAACACATCCGGGCCGCCACCAGCTTACCCGTTCCGTTGGCGGGGACCCGTTCCTGAATGCTGACATTAACCGGCAGCAGGTACGTCAGGGTGATACCTATCTTCTCTGCAGCGATGGTTTATGGTCAGAACTAACTGATGAAGAGATACGTTCTGCATTAGAGGAGACTGATGTGAGCAGGGGATGTGAAAAACTCGTCCGTCTCGCGCTTAGCGGGGGGGCACCGGATAATATCACGGGTATTATGTTCCATATAGATGTCCTCGGACAACAAGCAGCCAATCCATTTTCATGGAAAAGTCTACTTGGAAAAAAATAGCTGAGTAAAAGAAAGAAAACTGACCTGAGGTGTATCGATGAAAATGATTTGGGCCATTATCCGGCCGGAATATTCGCAAAAAGTAATCGATGCACTGGAAAAAATCGGCATTTCGGCAATGACCCGTTTGCATGTCACCGGTCATGGTGCTGAGATAGGTATCACGGCAAATTATTCGGAAATACCAAAAGAAATGCTCATGCTCGTACTCCCTGATATCGATGTCGCACGTGCAGTAAAAATTATCAGTACTGTGGCGAAAACCTGGCAGAAGGAAAATCCCAGGCATGGAGCTGTCGGGGACGGCAAGATATTTGTGACCTACGTTGATGATGCGTACACGATCAGGACCGCCGATGTCCGTAAGACAGATTCAGGTCTTCCGGCAAAGACCGGAACTGCCCTATGAAGAAAATCATCGCTATTATCAGAAATGAGAAAGTGGAAGAAACCAAGTACGCCCTGAAGAATCTTGGCGTAAGCGGTTTGACGTTTTTGCATGTTACTGGGAGAGGCTCGAGCAAATCCTCGTTTCTGCGAGATAAAAAAAACCCTTATACCATCAAAGGTATACTCCAGAGACAAAACCCGGACACCTTGCTGACTGAAAAGGAGCAAGAGCTTGGTTTCCTGCCAAAAAGAATGCTCATCATCGTCGCAAATGATAATGACGTAATACCTATCATTGATACACTCATCACCACAAACCAGACGGGGCATCATGGAGATGGGAAAATCTTTGTTTGCCCTATGATCAGCGCAATCCGGGTCAGGAATGGAGAACAGGGCGATAGGGCATTGATATAACAGCCTGTTCCATATACAAAATTCCTTTTTTAGTGATGGTGCATGAGGTATGCGGCAAGGACAATCAATACCACCAATACCAGAAAACCGACAAAAACCAGAATCGTCCGCACCCAGATCTGGCGGGTGGTAAGGACACCGCCACTCACTGCAGCTTCGGGGTCCGAAGGGAACTGAGTAAGATCGAGGTCTGCGTAATTGTGCAGATCTTTCCGGAATGCGCTCGCCGACCGGTAACGTTCATCCGGGTCACGGCGTATGGCTTTCATTACCACGGCCTCTACTCCTGCTGGGATAGAGGGCTGAATCCTGCGAAGTGAAACCGGCACCCCCGTCAGGTGCTGGTTCATTACCGCAAGGACATTGTCTCCTTCAAAAGGCAGGGTTCCCGCAAGCATCTCATACACAATCATTCCGAGAGCATACACGTCAGTACGCACATCTCCCCGCTTTCCCTGAATCTGCTCAGGAGCCATATAATCCGGCGTTCCAAAGGCATTTGAAGCCCATCGCCACGTCACCCGGCGGGAACCTTCAAGCAGTGCACTCCCAAAATCGAGGATGTGAATCTTGTTATCCGGTCCGACAATGATATTCTCTGGTTTAAGATCCCGGTGACAGACGCCGTGAGAATGCAGGTAGTCGATGGCCTCGGCAAGCTGCTCAGCGAGTAAAAGTCCTTCTGGGAGGGGAAGGGGTGCTTTTTCGGTAATGTATTCACGAAGCGACGGACCTTCGATATATTCCATAACGAGGAAGACGGAGTCTGGCCCCTCAATAAAGCTGATTGTGCGAGGAATTGCCGGATGGTCAAGCTTCTGTCCGATAGCAACCTCCCGGCGGAACCGCTCGTAGGTTGCCTGATCGCCAAGCATGGATACATCAGGAAACTTAAGGATAACATGTGTGCCATCGGGGGAATGTGCCTTGTAGATCTGGCTAAACCCGCCTTGACCAAGTAATCCTATAATATTGTAACCACAGACCATATCCCCTGCCTTTAATGTCGCCGGCACACTACCCTCCCAAATACAATATCAGAATTTACCTTATAGTTTGAATCTCATTTCCATACTTCATCAGTCCGTACCTTTGCCATCAGATCAAGAGGCCAGACAAAGATCTTCCCGTCACCAAAATTCCCGGTCCTTCCAGCAGCCCGGATGATGGCAATGATAGGATCGACATCCTCATCGTTAACTGCCATCTGGATCATGATTTTGGGAAGGGTATCCACTTCTACCATGGCACCCCTGTATTCAAGGGTAATGCCTTTCTGTTCTCCCCTACCGGTAATTTCCATGATACTCATGGCGATGAAACCTTTCTCTTCGAGTGCTTTTTTTATGACATCCAGTTTCTCAGCCCGGATTATTGCCTGAACCATTTTCATAGTTTTTTCTCCTTTTTTATGTGAATTTTTTATTTTCTCGTTCTAACGCTCTGGTGATGTTTGGTTATAATATTATTTACTGGCGGATGTCGTTAACCTGACTCTGGTGGTTTCGTTATCCACCATTTCGGTTTCAAGGGTATAACCACGGTGCTCTGCTTCAACTTCTATCCATGGTGGAACATGGGTACAGGTGATATCAAGGATCAGGAACCCCCCTTTCTGAATAAATTGCTGGAGTACCTGTTTGCTTGAGATATCAGGACGTTTGCCCTGGACTTCTTTTATCGAAATGTAAAAGGTACCCGGGGTTTTTTCCAAAGGCACGGGTATCCTGGATCCTTCTCGTGTTTGTAACGAGGTTCTTTCTTTTGCCATTTCTCGTTCTTCATCTGCCCAAACCTGGTTGAGAAAATCCCCGGGTTTCCCAGAGATTTCCCAGATAGAACAGCGGGATTTTTCCAATTCAAAGTACGGTGCTCCGCTGGCTGATGTAGTAGCGATGATCCGGCAACTCCCCAGAAATCCCATGATATCTGCCATTTTTTCCCGCATTCCCTTCAGTCCACTGTCCGGGTCAAGGACAAGCGGCATCTCGCGATCTTTTTCCCAGGATCCTTCAGTGCGGGCAAATACAACTATCGTTCCCGGTTCGTTCAGCGAGGAACTCGAACCATTTTCTCCAAGAACCACAGCAATTTCGTCTGCCATCATCTACTCCAAAAACAAGACCATCCGCTCAGATGAGTAGGCGGTCCACTACTTTTCCTCTCTCTATATGTTCATCAAGGATTACGGGGACATCATCAGGAGTTACCGAGCCATACCAGACATTGTCCGGGTATACGACCACCACAGGCCCTTTCTCGCAAATACCGAAACAGCCGGTATTGGATAGATATACTTCTCCACCTAAGTCGCGTTCTTCAATCTCCTCCATGAATTTTGCCATGATGCTGACACCTTCCTTTGCGTGGCAGAATCCTTTTTGTTGCCCGTTTGCCCGGGAGCTTGTGCAGACAAAGATATGGTATTTGGGTTTTTGCATAATCAGATACCCTCCGTGTTACAATATTCTTCTTTTATTTTCTGGCGGTACGTTGCATACTTGGTTTCAAGAAGCGTGTTTGTAAAGCGATCAAGAAACGCTAGCGTGCCCCGGTAACCGGCAGACAGGATCCTCTGGCCACCAGTCCGGTCATGGATGGGAAAACCAATCCTCACTAAGGGGATGTCATGTCGTTCGGTAAGGGATTTTCCCCCGGAATGACCTATGGCAATGTTTGATCCTGTTTTCAACGCCGCTTCTTCTATTGCCGCAATGTCGGCTCCTTCAAGAATGACCGGGGGTTCATCAGCAGTTTCAATAAGGGGAGCAAGACATGTTGCAATCAGGCTGTTTGTTGTGCCACTTGCAATAACCACCGGGGCCGCACCATTCTCCGCACAGAGCGTGGCAAAAGCATACACCAGCTCAGGTTCCCCATAGATAACCGGTCTTCCTTCTGCGTTGAACTTATGGGAATCGGCCATACCATCGAGCAGCCAACCGCGTTCAAGTGTAAGTGCGTCAGGTACTGGTTGTCCACTGATTTTGGTGATTGCCTCGACAAAGAGGTCGGTATTTTTAAGGCCAATGGGCAAGGGCAGGTTGATGAGCGGAACTCCGAACTTCTCTTTAAGAAATAAACCCGGAGACAGGGAATTTGGGCAGGTAGAACCAAACTGGATAGTGACCGGAGATCCGGGCATTTCAGCTATCTCATTAACCGAAGTCCCGCCGGGCGCTATCTTTAAGTACCGTCCCTCATACGGGCGGTCAAGGGTCATCGAATAATCCGGGATAAGCGTATACGAAAGTCCCGCATAGTCAAGAATGCGTTTGATCTCCCTGATGTCGGCAGGGCTGATATGGGGGACGATAACGTTAATGCGCTGATGCGGCAGAGTAGGGCGGGCACAATATGCGATCACCCCCCGTGTCGCTGCCCAGAACCCCTCACTCTGTGATCCGCTATAACTGGGAGTGTTTATCGGGATGATAGAGATATGAGTAATCCCGTTTTCCTGCACATATGAAGAGACAATCCGTTCAAGATCCTCTCCCATTGTTTCGGAAAGACATGTTGTCAGGATCCCCAGCACCACCGGTTGATAGACCCGGATCACATTGTCCATCGCTTTCCTGAGATTAGCCTCACCGCCATAGATGGCCTGCTTCTCGTTCAATGATGAGGATGCAATATCGACCGGCTCATTGTAATGCTCGACATTTGCGAGGCGCATGTAGGTACTGCAGCCCTGCGATCCGTGGACAAGGACCATCGCATTTTCAATACCTTTGAAGACGGCAACAGCGCCAATCGGCATACACATATGGCACTGGTTTTCGCTGACCTGCCGGGACCGGGGGAGATCTGCAGATACTTGTCCGACCTGTGTACCCGTCATGAGTGCACATCCTCATAAGCCGGGGTGCGAATATGCTGCCACACCGGTGAACACGTTGTAACATAAACCTCCCGGGCAAAACGAACGGCACCATCAAACCCGGCAAGACCATCTTTCCTGTCGTGGTTGTGATCTACAAAACCAATACCAAGTTTGTACGCGAGCACACGCTCTTTAACACCGCCGACCATGACATCCACTTTCTTTTCGATCAGGAATTTTTCCAGTTCTGCCGGGTTTGCGTCATCAATAATGATGGTGCCTTCGGAAAGCAGCCGGCTCATGCTTTCGTACTCGTCTTGTTTGCCGGTCTGGGTACCGGAGAGCACAATCTCCATACCAAGGCCCCGGAGCTGGCGGATGATGGCAATCGCCTTGTATGCACCACCCACATAGATGGCAGCACGTTTCTCCCGAAGCTTACTACGGTATTTCTCAAGCATGGGACGGATCCGACCCATCTCCCGAGCAATCAGTATTTCTGCACGCTGAGAGATACTCTCATCAGCACAGAATGCTGCGATCTTTCGGAGACTTTCCGCCGTGTTCTCCGGCCCGAAGAAATTCACATCCATATAGGGCGTTCCAAAGGATTGTTCGAGACTTACAGCAACCCAGTGCATCGACCCGGTACATTGTACGAGGTTCAGGCACGCTGAAGGTGCACGTTTAAGTGCGGCGACATTTGAATCGCCCGTGAAAGCAACATTGATCTCAATGCCCATCTCCTTCAGGTAGCGTTCGACCAGCCATTTTTCACCGCCGAGGTTATATTCGCCGAGGAAATTGATCTTTTGTGTTTTTTCAATGGTCTCTCCCTCTTTTGGGCGGATAAGCCGGAGAAGGGCTTCTGCTGCTGCCCGATAACCGACAACCTTGTTCCCGGAAATAAAACCACTGGATTCGACCGGGATGACATCAATCCCATGACGGATGGAGGCCTGCTTGCAGACTGCAATGATATCGTCGCCGATCATGCCCGAAACGCATGTCGCATATACAAATACTGCCGGCGGATGGTATTTTCCCACCACCTCATCGATACAGGCCGTAAGTTTTTTTTCGCCGCCGAAAATGACATCTTTTTCTTTCATATCAGTGGAGAAGCTGTTGCGGTATAACTCGGAACCGCTCGAGAGACTCCCCCTGATGTCCATGGTATAGGTGGCGCAGCCAATAGGTCCGTGAACCAGGTGGACCGCATCGGTGACCGGGTTTAACACGACCCGGGCACCGCAGAACACGCAGGCTCTCTGGCTGACCGAACCGGCAAGACTGTCATCAGCACAGTGGATGCGTGCTCGGGTTTTGCCTGCCGTCAGGATAGAATCCTGTCGTTCAGCAATGCATGCGACTGCACTGGCCGGGAGCGTACATGAATCTTCCATAACATCTCCTCCTTTTCTTCCAAAAGGAATTCTTTTTCGTTCTTACAGTACCAGTTCGAAATCCTCGTCTAAAGCATCGCGATCACGACGTTCGAGGAGTGCATTACTGATCTGCTCGATCAGGCGAAGGCAGCCTCGGTAACCAACAACGGACATAAGCGGGTGGACGGCCCGGTCAAGAATGGGAAACCCGAACCTGACCAGCGGGATATCCTCTGCTCGGGAGATGTATTTCCCATACGTTGTACCGATCATGAGATCCACTTTTTCTTCCCGGATCCATTGGTGAAGGTCGAAGAGATCCCCGTCCGCCTTGACCCGGCTTTCCTGTATGCCTGCCTCTTCAAGCATTTTATTGAGGGTCGCTTCGAATTCCTTCCCGGGTGTACCGGTAAGCAGGTATTTGGGGATCAAACCCATCGAAAGCGCAAATTCAGTCATGGCAATGACGTGATCGGGATCGCCAAAGATAGCGACCGTCTTTCCCTGGTAATGGAAATGGGTGTCGATCAGCGTATCGATGACCTGACCACGTTCGAGAGTCAGGGCACCGGGAACTTCAACACCAAACCAGTCTTTTAACGCCATAATGAAATCATCGGTGGCTTTAAGACCAATGGGGAGTTTTAAGGGAATTCCGGTAACACCGCATTTTTCCTGGAGTATATCTGCAGCATCGTGTGAAGCAAATGCACCAAGAGCAAGCGTGACCTCCGAGTTTCCCGAATCCCGAATTTCGGCAACGGTTGCCCCACCTTCAGGATACATCTGGTACCTGCTGGTAAGGGGCGAGTCCAGGACACCGGATGTGTCCGGGAACATGATTAGTTTTATACCGAGGGACGAGACGATGCGCCGGATCTCCCGCATATCCCCGGGATTGACAAAACCCGGCAGGACGTTTGCCTGCTCTTTTTTGACCACTCCATCAGACTGTGCAAGATAGGAGACCATCGCTTTGCACATGTTTGAGAAACCCGTAATGTGCGAACCCGCGTAACTTGGCGTGTTAGCGTGGATAACCACTTTTCCTTCGGGAATCTCGGCCTGTTTGAGGATGTTTGGGATATCATCGCCGATTGTCTCCGAGAGACAGGTGGTATGGACAGCCATGACTTCGGGGTTGTAGATCGTAAAGACATTTTTTATGGAGGTCTTTAAGTTCGCTGCCCCGCCAAAGACCGATGCTCCTTCAGTAAAGGAGCTCGATGATGCAATCACCGGGTCACGGAAATGCCGGGTAAGATGCATGCGGTGATATGCACAGCAACCCTGCGAGCCATGACTATGCGGCAGGCATCCATGAATGCCAAGCGCCGCATACATTGCGCCGATCGGCTGGCAGGTCTTTGCCGGGTTGATCTTCCCGGTCGTGTGGCTCACTGTTTCTTCCGGTACACATTCAAGCATCGGACTCACTCCGTTTTTCTTTTTCTTTCTCCCATGGAGGGGTGATCAATTTCCATGCAGGGGTTGTCAGGGCTTTTGCGACATCACGGGCGAAGTTTATCGCACCGTTGTATCCTGCATAGGGGCCGCTGTAGTCATAGGCATGGAGCTGTTTTGAAGCCACGCCCATCTTGTGGACGATATACTTGTCCCTGACTCCCGAAAGGAAGAGGTCGGGTTTTGCGGTCTGTATCAGGACTTCGACCTCATGGTGGTTTGCATCATCGATGATAATCTGCCCGCTTTTCATGTTTGGGTAGATGCCTTCGTAATAATTGAGAGGGACTTCGGCGTTCAGTTCGTCGAACTTTTCCTTTGACATATTCAGGTGGACGTGCGCTTCCTTGTACATTTTTTCATCAGGGACGGGGTGAAGTTCTGGAATGTTCTTGCTATCAGCATCGGTCTTAATGGTGGGGATTACCTGTCTGCCTTCGTAATCGTCCCGATGAGCAAACTCATAACCAGCAATGATCATTTCCATACCAAGATCACGAAGGAGATACTGATAGTGGTGACTCCGTGAGCCGCCGACTATTGCAAATGCGGTCTTGCCCAGCAGTACCTTCCGGTACTGGTCGAGCGTAGGAGTAACCCGGGCTGTCTCCCGCTCAATAATTTCCTCGGTTTTCCTGACAAGTTCCTCGTCCCCGAAACATCGTGCGACCTGGCGTAGAGACTGGTTTGTTGCGTCAATACCGATGAAATTGACCTTCAGCCATGGTGTGCCGTACTTTGCTTCCATCATCTCAGCGATGTAATTAATCGATCTGTGGCACTGGACGAGATTTAAGTCCGCAAGGTGCAGGTTCTTTATGTCAAGGTAACTTGAATCCCCGGTAAGGACGCAATTAACGGTGTAGCCGATCTCCTTAAGGATCCGCTCAAGCTCCCAACCGTCGCCACCGATGTTGTATTCACCAAGGAGATTAATGACAAACCTACCAGGTTTTCGCTCGGTTCCTTTACCGACAATTTTTTCCATCACATTGTTGTTTGCAATGTGGTGGCCTGCCGACTGGCTGACCCCCTTGTAACCCTCGCAGTTATAGGCCAGCACCTGAATCCCGTGCCGCTCTTCTGCTGCTTTTGCAACCGCACCTAAATCGTCGCCGATAAGCCCCACCGGGCATGTTGCGCAGATATTTATTGCACGTGGATGAAACGCGGCAACAACCTCATCTATCATCCGTGCGAGTTTCTTCTCACCGCCAAAGACAATATCCGGCTCCTGCATATCGGTGGTGAAGCAGAGCTGGGAGTATATTTTGTCCTTGGAGGTCGTATCATCTGCCCTCGCCTTGTTCCGACGTGTGCCCCAGCTATAATATCCACAACCTACCGGGCCATGCGTGATAGTCACCATGTCTTTGATAGGACCGACAACCACACCTTTGCATCCAGCGTATGCACAACCGCGTTGTGATATGATGCCAGGAATAGTTCTCGTGTTCGCTTCGATTTGGGGACAACTTGCAGCCTCCTCATCCTTGATGATGAGGTGCTTCTTCCGGTTTTTCTTGACCATTTCCGGGTACGGCGTCATCATCTCGTCGATTGTACTTTCAGTGTCTGCCATAGCTGATGCCACCTCACCAAATCGCAGCCTCTCCCGATTCACCGGTTCGCACACGAACAGCGTCGAGAACAGGCAATACGAAGACCACGCCGTCTCCAATGCCGTATTCGGTTTTGTTAGCACGGGTTATTGCTTCCACAATACGGGGCACATCCTCATCGTGCGCAAGGATCGTGAAAAGCCTTCTGGGGAAGAACCTCGAACCATCGAGAAAACTCGTTACCAGTTTTTCGGTATCTTCAACCCCGCCAAAGTCATTGACACCCATCGATAGGAGCTTCTCTTTGCACTCTTCTATTTGCGTTGGATCCGTGACAAGCCTGCCTCGGCCGGATACTTTCACTGCGGTAAAACCAGCTACGCCCGCTGCGACGAGCGCTTTTTTTGTGGCGCTGGTTCTCCTCATCCGGATTACTGCCATAATCTCTTTCATAGCAGTCCTCCCTAGAGCTCTTGTATCCCTTTCGAGATGGTGTAGACCTCTTCGATGGGGGAAACAAAGATCTTACCATCGCCAAACGTCCCTTCATTGCCGGTCTTTGCAGTCTTCAGGATGGTTTTGATGACCTTGTCTTTATCCGCGTCCTGGATAGCGACAAGGATCAGGATCTTCGGGATCTCATCGTATACCATGCCACCGATTTTAATCCCTTTCTGTTTGCCCCGGCCCACAACATCCACCATCGTTGCTGCATTAAATCCCGCAGAAGAAAGTTCCTCAAGTACATCGTCTTTCTTCTCCGGCCGCACAATTGCACGTATCAGTAACATTACACACATCCGCCATTTTGTCAATCTGAAATGCAGTCTATCACACGTTACATGGCATCGAGGAATCCATGCTGCATCATGAGCTCTTCGAGACGTTCCTGTTTCATCGGTTTTGGTATTACAAACAACTTGTTCTCGTCAATGGCTTTCGCCAAGTTCCGGTATTCGTTTGCCTGGCCAGATGTCGGATCAAAATCGATAACTGTTTTCTTGTTGATCTCCGCTCTCTGGACGAGGTTATCACGAGGGACAAAGTAGATGAGCTGAGACCCGAGTTCTTTAGCGAAAGCCTCAAGCAGGGGGCGTTCGTTATCGACTTTCCGGCTGTTACAGATGATACCGCCGAGCCTGACCTTTCCATTCGTAGCATACTTCTGGATGCCTTTTGCGATGTTGTTTGCCGCGTACAATGCCATTAGTTCACCAGACGCGACGATATAGATCTCCTCAGCTTTTCCCTCACGAATCGGCATGGCGAATCCACCGCAGACGACATCACCTAGTACATCGTAGAAGACATAGTCAAGATCATCAGTATATGCCCCGAGCTGTTCGAGGAGGTTAATAGACGTGATGATACCACGGCCGGCACATCCAACACCCGGTTCTGGTCCTCCCGACTCCACACACCGGGTATTCCCAAACCCGGGTTTAAGGATAGCATCGAGCTCAATATCATCGCCTTCATCCCGCAATGTATCCAGAACTGTTTTCTGGCACAGACCATGCAAGAGAAGCCGGGTCGAATCAGCTTTAGGGTCGCATCCGACGACCATAACATGCTTTCCTGCCTCTGCCAGTGCCGCTACTGTATTCTGGGTAGTCGTGGATTTTCCTATACCGCCTTTTCCGTAAATTGCCACTTGTCGTTTCATTGAACGATACCTCCAATTCTTACGTTTATGAAATTTTACCGGGCCCTGATTGGTCTGGCCCTATAGTCCGGATTTCGTCGTTAGATTCCTGCAGATGATCACCGATCTTTGCATGTTTTGCTCGTGCAAGGGATATTGCAGGAAAATAAGGGTGCACGCTTCCCCTTTCCCCACAAGCTGTTTTATCCAACTCCCGGTTCGGGACTAGCTGCCGAAAGCACGTGTAATTGCGGTGGAGTTCGTGCTCTTAACTCGCCTCACACGTGTAAGCATCCGTCATTCCGCCCTAGAGTAGATCAACCGCTTCAAAATATCCGATGCAGTAACCGAGCATAATCGTGTTATTGTGCCCCTCGATTTCTGTTGGGGCTTCGCGAGCACCTTGTTTCCGAGAGAAGTTCTCGAATTAAGCAATGTGTCTGGCATCATTCCTCCATCCTACAAGATCATAATTGCATTACAAATATTTATATTTGATAGTAAGAACATTCCTTCCATCAAGATTAATAATGACAATACTCTTTAGAATTCCCCAACCACGATCAAAACAGCAAAAGAGATCATGAATCTTGAGAGATTAGAGATGATCACCTTGATTTTGATCGCCGAGTCAGTATTTTCTTGCCTTAAGAGATTCCCCAATCGTTCATTTCAGGATAGAAAACATCTTTTCTTTTTATCGTCAGCTTTTTTCCGGGTCATGTATGCTCAAAATGAAAATGAAAGATGCTCGAATTGAAATACTGGCAAAAATAACCGGGGTGAAATTGAACACCTAATGGATGTATATCTCTATCTCTCACGTTGAATAGATATATCCATGCAGGTCCTTATATGGACAGACAAAAATCGGGCTTTGGAAAAAACCCCTCTAAAAAGGTTGTACCGAGGTCCGAAAGAGTTACGGTACGGTGTCTCCTGACACTTTTATGCAAAATAAACGGTGGGAGTGCAATTGATTTTAACATGCAAGGAATTGCAGCGATTTTCGGAGTATAGGGGAATATATCGCCATATGATTCCCGGAGATTTTACGAAGTATGCGCGATTACAACCCTTATTTTAGCCTCAAATGAACCATACATCTACAGATTACGACGATACAACCAATATATTGCGTCGAAATGGAAAATTTTACCATTTTTTCCGTCGGTCATATTCCTGTTATCCGGGCGGTAAGGTTTTTTAGACGGCATTTGAAATGATATACCATGAAAGATGTGCTATTGATAGCAGATCTCCACGGTCAATTCGGTAAAATTGATTCTTTTCTGGAACTTAATCCAGAAGCTGTATTTATCGCCGGCGATATCACCAATATGGGTCCTGTGGACACAGTTGACGATGTCCTCTCCCGCATTGATGTACCCTGTTTTGCGGTACCGGGAAACTGTGACCCCAGAGAGATCCTCGATACGCTTGAACACTCAGACGCAGTCTGCCTCCACGGAGCCCAGATCAACTTGGGAACCATGACAATTGTTGGTGTTGGCGGTTCTAACCCCACCCCGTTCAATACGCCATTTGAGCTTACGGACAAGCAGATCGATGACGTACTCCACCAAGGAATGGCAAAGATGGAAAAGGCATTGCACAATGTCCTTATCTCTCATGCACCACCCTTTGAGACACTCGATCTTGTCAATGGCGAACATGTAGGAAGCCAAAGCATCCGACGCCATATAAAAGACTTTGATCTAGTCTGTTGTGCCCACATTCATGAGCAGCGTGGCGTCAAGGACGTTGACGGTGTTAAAATTGTAAACCCCGGTCCGGCAATGGACGGCTACTGTGCCATGCTCCATTTCGGCAACGAGGCCAAAGATATCAAAATTGAATTACTCACCGTGTAGCGAGGAGTAATTCAAGATAGGAGGCGAGGATAGGCTCGCCGGATATTCCCATCTCTTTTGCTAAAATCAAAATCTTCCCGGTTGCATCGTCTGTATTGTTTTCTGTCATTATCTCTATCTCGACAAAGGTTCCGAGACAATCTACGTGATCCAATGCAAATGAAGCATCTCCCAGTAGGTAATTCTCCCGCCACTTATTGACTTCTGCCGTTTTCTTAAACCCAAGTCGATCGAGGATCCGTTCGAAAACTTTTCCGGATTCTACAGCCGTATTAAGTTCTTCCCGGGCTTTAAGACCGCAATCCTGGATCTTCTTTCCTTTATAGGTAATAAGTGCAGGACCTTCCGTGTACCTTACCCGCAGGGCTTCATCAGTAGATCCAAAATCGCGGTGCGGCGCGTTATAATAAATATCATGCTCATGCTGCTTTCCTAAAAACTCCGCATGCCTGCTAATAAGGTGCTGCCGGACGGGATCGAGGGAATCTACCTTTACTTTAAGTTCTATTTCGAACATGGTCGTGCCACACTTTTATCTGTCATTGTTGCGATTTAATATAGTCAGGTGAAGTGATGACAATTAAAGACGGAGATTTTGTAAAACTCAGTTATACAGGAACCGCCAATGGTCTGGTTTTCGATACCACGGACGAAGAAGAAGCAAAGACTGCTGACATCCACAGCCCGGCTGCGATCTATGGTCCTGTCACCATCTGTGTTGGCCAGAAACATGTTATTACCGGCCTTGATGAGGAACTTGTTGGAAAGAAAGTCGGTACAGAAGCCGATGTAACCGTCCTGCCGGAGAAGGCTTTTGGCGAACGAGACTCCAAAAAAGTCCAGTCGTACCCAAAGAACAAGTTCAAGGACAAGCCGGTACGCGGCATGCGTATTAATGTTGAAGAGCATGGCGAAGGTGTGGTCGTTGATGTTATCGGCTCCCGGGTCATTGTCGATTTCAATGCCCCTCTTGCCGGCCAGACACTCACGTATCATTACAAGATCGAAGAGATTGTGTCGGACCCCCTGGAACAGTTAAAGGGTATTATCAGGCTCTATGCCGGCAAAGACATGGAAGTAACACTCGATAGTGGAAAAGCAACGGTGACCCTCCCCCCCGGCATCAACTATGACCGGCGCTGGCTTCTGTGGCGTGGACGTATCATCCATGAAGGTTTTGAGACCGTCGCTGACATCTCTGATATCACCCTGGTTGAAACCTATAAGAGACCGGAAAAGAAGGAAGAATAACTCGATTTTTTTCCAAATCATATTTTCAGATGGTCATTAATTTCCTTTTTCTTGAAAATGAGAGGCGATTAAACCGATTCTCCAATTGAGAATATCAACCCATTTTATACCTGAGCAGTGCCGCGATACCCCCAAGGGCTTCCAGCCGTTCTCCGGGTTCAAATGCCGTCGACAATACGACAATTTTTGCCTGCATTTTTTCTGCGTTCTCAATCAGATGTACTACGGATTGGTCACGGAGTAAAGAGTCAGCAAGCAGGATTTCATCAACGGCGCCGTACTCAATGGCGATCTCAACCTGTTTTTTCCCATAGGCTACCGCTCCTTCCCGGGAAATACGGAGGAGCACATCGTCCATCAGTTTTACTTCACGGGAAAGCTGAAGATCGCCGATAAGTTTCTCAAGAGTCCCTGTACCTATAACATCCTGTACCGCACCACGACCAATTCTCCGTGTTTCGACAATAATTGCCCGTCCTGCAGGGACACTGTTTTTATTTTTAGCATATCTGACAAAATCTTCTTTTATAAAACCGGGCCCGGCAATAACGAGAGGCCCCGAGATATCAGCGATAATTTTGAGAACGGCATCAAAGAAACCGGATCTCGTCTCAGTCTCCCCCCCTTTGCCGCTTCCGGCAGTGAGCGTAATAACACTTTCCGGACCGTATTGCCGGAGCCGGAAGAGTTCTGCTTCCCCTTCTTCAAGCGTCAGGATATAGATTATACCGTAGACTGAGGACTTCACGGCCCGCTCAATCCGTTCAAGATCGACTGGTCTCCAATGCCGAATAACAGATATCTCATAGCCGGTCTCGACATTGATCGTGTGGTATGCACCCGCATCGACGCCATGTTCAATAAGCCCGGTTATCCTGAGCCGGACCCCATGCTCGGAGAACTCCACTTTTTCCGCTCGTATGCCAAGCCTGACCGGTCGTTTCTCGACCTTTTCGGGACGGATTTTGTCAGTTGCAGACTCCACACTCCGGAAGGTAGTGGCAAATACCAGGTCCCCGGGAGCAATAAGGTGCTGGAGGTGCCAGAGGTCGTCGATACTTTCCGGCAGAAGCCTGATTTCACCGGTATTATCCTTCAGCTCACCGAATTCTGCTTTCATGGCACACCAGAAATATCTGAACCTCCGGGAGGGACAAAGGCAGCAACTGAGTCGGTATTGAGTATGCTCTTGAGCAGTTTTTCCTCATCGGGGGATACATTCTGCCGGAGAACACGCAACACTTTCTTTGTCACATCGTTTGGTTCGAACTGGCCGGGTTTTAACTCGGCAAAAATCTTGGTCCGCGAATGAATAACAGAAGACGGTCCCCCGATGACGGCCGCTTGGGGTTCTAGGATTAATCCAATGCCGATAGAGAGAGGTACATCACGATAATAGGTACGTTCACCCCGGACAATAAATGAACCGCGGGAAATAAATTCACCGGATTCTGGGGTCTTACTTACCTGGTTTGGCTGTGCACTAAATACATCGGCAGAAAAATGTCCACTCCGCCACGCTCCTGAATAAGACGCTGCAAACTGCGCCACTTCATCCATTCGTTCAGTTTTACCCTTAACGATCACGACACTCGCGCCATGTATATCGGCGTGGACAAAAAGATCACCCCCGGCCATGTATTTTTTAACCAGTTCCTCATTCTGCGACGCGTCCCGGCCACCCAGCACAACAACATTGTCACTGGTCATAAACCACCGGAACCGGTGGTACCAGAGTTTTTTCATAGGAATGATATCGCGACGTATCGTTTTTTTCTTGGATTTCACCGTTTTCATTGCCCGCAGTGCGCCTTCTTTCTTCTTCTTGAATTTTTTAATAATATCGTAATACCGTCCTGCATTTTGTTCGATACCTTCATGAACGAAAATTTTCACTTTTTTTCCGATATCGACTTCTACCGCAGCTTCATCCGGATAAAAAGTCACGATCCGTTTAGCATCGGCAGAACTAGTATCACAGAGATGGTGTTCGATTTCCTGCCAGGAAAGGCGTTTGCTTGCGGTATCAAGGGAGGATATGAGATGTACTACAAACTGATAATTTTCATAGATTGCGGCCACAATTTCTTCGGTCTTTTTGATTTTCTCATCAAATTTTTTTATCGCTGATTCCTGGTACTTCCGAATTTTTTCTTCGTCGGAAAATTTGGGTTTTGATGCTACCCGGACTTTTTCCGCCTTTGTCATCGGGTAGAATGCTTCAAGAGCTTCCGAAAAACCAGAGAACCGGTTTGTTTCGTTTGACAGGCTTGCAGATTCAGGATTAAGGATTACCGGTTCACAGCTGGTAGCAGATAGAATCGGGTGGACGTGATGCTTGACGTTATCAAAAAGCGTAGTAAGGGCAGTAAACAGTAATCTAGGATCTGCTTTTAAAGCAGGGATTGCTTTATCGATACCGGCAGTACGGCACACATATTCCGCATACGTGCCACCGAGCATGCCTGATATGGCAAGGGCACGTACGAGATCCCGGTCGTCTCCGACAAGGGTTGCTGCAAGGTTTTCGAGCGACCCGGTGGGATCAGTCTCGCTTATTGCATACATGGCGTCAGGGACTATATCCCGGTCTTTAAACCGGTGATGGCGGAGGGGTTTTATAATCCGGTATGATTCGTCGGTAAGAATAACGTTACCTTCATCAAAAAGCTCAATAATGAGCCGGTAGGTGAGCGTTCCTTTCCCTATATCGAAAATGAGAATCCGTTCAAGACCGTGCTGCCGGATTGCAAGTACCTTTCCACCGGAGAGATATTTCCGCAGGAACATGGCAAACTGGGGAGGATTTTTCGGTGGCGTCGGGAAATTTTTTACTAAGTGTACTCTCCTTCCCGCCTCTATGAGCAGCTGAAACTTCGCATGCTCTTCGCCATTTAAGCGGATACCGACAGTTCTGGTCTCGAACTGGTAGATTTTGTCTATCCAGAGAGGCAGCTTGCCGCAGAGTTCGTACGTCACCGCCCGAACATCTATCCCGCTCATACCCTGTGCAGTTGCCATGGAGTGTACTAAGGTACATATGGCTTGCGCACTAAAAAATAAGACTACTGGGTGAATCAGGATGAGCGAAGATGTCCACGAAGAAGAACAACCCGTTCTTTCCAGAAAAATGAAGTCCAAACTGGAAAAGCAGGCTGATCATATAGTCCGCATAAAAAAGACACTGGTGGCCTGTATTGCGGGTATCTTTGTAGGTATCCTGTCTTATTACCTGCAGATCAGTGTAAAAAACGATATCGGCCTTCTTGCGTTCATGTTGATGCTTGCAGGGGTTGTGCTCCAAAGGCATATCTTTGTCCTTATGCGCATTGACAGTGCAAAACTGGGTGCAAAAGACTGGTTTTACCAAGGATTCATGACGTTTGCGTTCTGGGTTATGACATGGACAATCCTGCTTTCGGCTATGGTGCCGGTGGCCGGGTTCACCTCAAATGTTAGTTCCGGTTCGGTTCCTCTTGCGGTTAATTTCGTCGACACCAGCACCAACACACCGACTTCCTGGAACTGGAGTCTGGGTGACGGTTCGTATGCTACGGTACAGGCCCCGGTAAAGACATACATGTCTGCCGGAAATTTCACCGTGAACCTCACGACAGCAAATGCGTATGGAAACAATACCATAACGAAGACCGATTATATCACCGTCTATCCGGTTGTCCCATCCTGATTTTAGCTCTTTCTGATCCCCATGAGAATAGCCATTGTCCATAAGGATCGCTGCCATGCGAAGAAATGCGGAACCGAATGTATCATCTACTGTCCCCGGGTACGAACCGGAGATGAGACAATAATAATCGGCGAAGACGGTAAAGCGGTTATTTCGGAAGAACTCTGTGTTGGTTGTGGCATTTGTATCAAGAAATGTCCCTTTGATGCCCTTGATATTGTCAGTCTTCCAGAAGAACTCGAACACCCGACCCATCGGTACGGGAAAAATGGTTTTGCACTCTACGGTCTTCCTATACCCGTTTCGGGAAAAGTTACCGGCATTCTTGGTGCAAATGGTATCGGGAAAAGTACTGCGGTTAAAATCCTCTCCGGGCAACTCCGCCCGAACCTGGGGAATTTCGATACTGAGACGGCGTGGGAAGAGATCCTGAAACGCTATGCCGGGACTGAGCTCTTCGATTACCTTCAGACCGTTTCAAAAAAGAGCAAAAAGATCGCCGTAAAGCCCCAGTATATTGATTTTATTCCGAAACTGTATTCCGGAACGATCAGGGATCTCCTTAAAAAAACCGATGAGCGAGGCAGACTTGACGAGCTTGTGCCTGCTTTAAAACTTGATGCAATCATCGATCATGAAATTGGAACGCTCAGTGGCGGAGAACTTCAGCGGGTAGCAATCACAGCATGTCTTGCAAGAAACGCTGATCTCTATTTCCTTGACGAGATTACGCCTTTTCTTGATATTTACCAGCGTATTTCAGCGGCCAAACTGATCCGTGAACTGGCAACGGAACACCCGGTTGTCATAGTCGAACACGACCTTGCCATCCTCGACATGCTTGCCGATACCGTTCATATCGGGTACGGCAAACCGGCAGTTTTCGGTGTCATCACCCGGCCAAAAGGCGTCCGGGTCGGCATTAACCAGTATCTTGAAGGATATCTGGCTGAAGAGAATGTGCGGTTCAGGGATACCCAAGTCGTCTTTGAAAAACGGGCACACGATAAAGGCTCAAAACGGGAGGATCTGGTCGAAGTTCCCCCGCTTACGAAGAACTACGAAACGTTCAAGCTCACCATCTCCGGGGGAACTATAAAGGCCGGGGAAGTGCTCGGGGTGATAGGTGCAAACGGCATGGGTAAGAGTACCTTTGCCAAGTTGCTTGCCGGCGTGGAAAAACCTGATTCCGGCACTATGGACACGACGCTTAAGATCTCATATAAACCGCAGTACATCAAAGCCGAGACTTCGGATTCTGTTGAAATGTTCCTGCGTCATTGCACAAGCAAATTTGACAGTTCTTATTACCAGCACGAAATTCTTGAACCGCTCTCGCTTCAGGCTATTCTCCAGTCTCCGGTAGATTCCCTGAGTGGGGGTGAACTCCAGCGGGTAGCGATCGCCGCATGTCTCTCACGGGATGCAGATCTCTATATCCTCGATGAACCCAGTGCGCATCTTGATGTTGAACAACGGGTGAAGGTAACCCGGCTTATCAAGCACCATGCAGAAGGAAAGAAGGTTGCCATTCTCGTTATCGATCACGATATTTACCTTATCGATATGATCAGCGAACGGATCCTTGTTTTTGAAGGCGAACCCGGTGTTAAAGGCACTGCTGCCGGCCCCTTTGCCATGCGTGAGGGTATGAACCGGTTTTTAAAAGCACTGGATGTTACGTTCCGCAGGGACCAGACCGGCCGGCCCCGGATTAACAAGCCTGAATCTTTCCTTGATCGGGAACAAAAAAGTCGCGGCGAATATTATTACTATGCCGCAGATGACGAATGAGCCTGAATCGAGTCTCTTATCAGATCTACTGTCTTTTTTCAATGAGAGGGATGGAGGATCGATATAAACCCGGAAAAGAAATTAACGATAGTATCAAGAATTGACGGTTCCGCAGGTTGCGTATTGTCTTGAGTCGGCGCGGTTTGTGTGATATTTACCGGTTCTGGCGTTGGTGTAGTTGTTGGGGTCATGATCTCAATGGGAATGAGCGGGGCCGAAGATACATCGCCAGTATAGTACCCGATATTATCTAATGTGGAAAACCAGAGTCGGTTTTTGGCGTCAAAAAACACTTTTCTGACGCTGGCGGAGTTGGTTCCGAATCCTTCGAATAATCCCAAATGCCGGGTAACCACTCCATTATCCCAGACATAAATGCCATTGTCTGTAGCCACATACAGGTTCCCCCCGGATCCCTTGGCTACGTCATTGATGTTGGATATCCCTCCGGAAAAATCCTCGCCGGAAACTATCGGTGTAAATCCGGTTGTAGCATCATAATGCACAACTTCTGTCGCATTGAAGAAGTAGACGCCACCAAACGGATCCTTTCGCACATGATCGAGCTTGCCGTAGGGTGCGTTTTTATCCTCAATCTCATTAAAAAAATATGTGCCATTGGACTGATTTATCTGCCAAAGACCTTCCTGATCGGTTGCTATAAGGAGCGTATTGGTGGCACTATCTGGCGCTACACTATCAGCCACAAAAAAGCCCGGTCCATTTGGTGAGAACGGCTCATACCATGTCCAAGTGCCATTAGTAAACCGGCTGAGTCCTGCATTACCGGTCGCAACCCACATATCATTATTCCAGCGCTGAAGAGCCAGGATCTGGAGGCTTTTTAACAGCTCCTGATTATTGACGGTCTGGAAATTGTTTCCGTCATAGATCTGGATCCCTCCTGCGTAGCCAATCCAAAGGTTGCCAGCATTATCATACGCAAGAGCTGTGACAAAATTGTCCAAAAGCCCGTTCGAAAGGTTATTGCGGTCGATATGCATCGTACTCCAGCGGTCGGTATAGGTCGAAAGTCCAAGCGGGGAAGCAATAAGGACCTGGCCATCAGGACCGTTAATGATTGCATTTATCTGTGCTGACGGAATAGAATCCGAAGCGGGACGAAAAAGGATGACTGCTGACTGCTGATCGAGAGTCGTATTGGCTCCGGCAACAACGGATATACAACAAATAACAACCAGAAAAGAAATACCAAGTCTATATTTCGTGTGCAGCTCCATCAGCACTCCTGACAGTAACTTTTCCGCCTTCTTCTGGAAAAAAAGAAACCGTCCTGCCGGATTTTCCGCCGACTTCCTCTCCGCTGATCCGGATGTGCTGCTCAGCGAGAGCGGAACGGACTTTCTCGGCGTTCCTCTCGCCAATATTGAGGTTGTTGCCAAAATATTCAAACATACAAGCACCCCCAGCCATTTTTGCGACCAGCGATGATCGCTTGGATCCCCGCTCAGTCAACTTGGTGAGGAGGAGAGGGATTGCGCTGTCTGCATATTTTCCCGGACGATCAGTCCGCCCGGAGCTTTCGGGCAGCATGATATGCACCATTGCACCTATGTGAAGATCCCGATCATAGATTGTCAGACCGATACAAGACCCCAGACCAATCGTCATCATGGGGGAGGTTCCCACGTGGTACTCACCAATGCCGATCATTACCTGACTTTTGTTCGGGGGAGCGGTTTCAGTCATTACGGATCCGGGATTTTTAACTGGATTTCATCAGGTTTTCTAGGCGTTCGACAAACGTTTTGAGCATGGTTACTTCAGGCATCATGATGATATCGCTGTCGATCTTATGCTCTTCGCAGACAAGTTCGGTGGAAAACAGCATAACTTCATCAATTTCCTCCTGCATTTGTGCAATAAGGGATTGCATAGCAGCATGTGCCATATCAATAATAAGAGTCGGGGGAGAGGGAAGCATGACAAATCCAAGGAGTTCAGCAGTGGCATCAAGAAACGCTGACGCCATAATATTGCCGATCTCTATGAGAGCGCTTTCGTCCATCTCGTTAAGCGGTCGATTCTGATCTGTCAGCCCAAGCATGGTGTTAGTCATGCGGACCGCCGATTTCCGAGAGATGTATACGATAATGTATCCCCCGTGAGGAAATTCACCCTGTAGCTCAAAGATCACCAGAGCAGCCGGTTCTTCCCCGATATAATCAGCGAGCTTCGCCACATCTACTACCTTGATTTTAGGTACGCTCATCTCGACCGTACTTGACAGCATCTGGGAAAGCGTCGTAGCGGCATGTGCTGCGCCTATGTTTCCCAGTTCCTGCATCGCATCAATCTGAACTGATGATAGTTTCATGGTTATTCATTCCTCCAAGGTATTCACATCAAGAACCGGCACAACATCACCATCTCCGAGAATAGTGACTCCGCTGATCCCTTTAGTGGTTCCTATAAAACTGCTCAACGGCTTTACAACAACTTCCTGTTTGCCTTCAACTGCATCGACGGGGACACAACATTTTCGCTTCTGGTATTGAACGACAATGAGGATCTCGCAGCGATCTGAACCCCCTACCATGTCATTGAGCCAGAGGATCTGGAGCACTTCATCCCGGATCAGGGTCACATCACCTTTCCCGATACGGTGCATGGCATCCTTTTTAAAATTTGCAACTTCGACAATGCTACTGATAGGTATTGCCAGGCGCTTATTATTGATCCGGACTATCATCACGTCAACAATAGCCATGGTTGGCGGAAGGAGAAGCTCAAAGACGCTTCCCTTACCTGATGTCGTCTCAACTTTTATGGTGCCTTTAAGTGATTCAATAGACCGCCTGACAACATCAAGACCCACACCTCTTCCCGATATATCCGTGATAGTGTCAGCTGTGGAAAATCCCGGCTGGAAAAGGAGATCAATTGCCTCATCAGTATTGAGTGTTGCAGCAGCTTCCAGTGTTATAAGCCCTTTTTCCACGGCCTTCTTTTTGACCTTCTCTACATTGATACCGGCACCATCATCGGTAAGTTGGATAATGACATTATCCCGGTCCCGGCGTGCACTCAGTCTGACAAGCCCTTTGCCGGGTTTTCCTGCCTTTTTCCGTGTCTCCGGGTCCTCGATACCATGGTTTACTGCATTTCTGATCAGGTGGAGCAGCGGATCGTTGAGTCCGTCCATGACACTCCGGTCAAGTTCGGTCTCGCCTCCTTCCATGATAAACTCCACTTCCTTGTGATCGTACTGGGCTACATCACGAACGACACGGGGCAGGCGGTTGAAGATATGGGAGAGAGGAATCATGCGGATGGTCATCATCAGGTTCTGGAGTTCAGAGACTGATCGTTCCACCATGCTGATGGCCTCATCCATCTCTTTTATTTTTCTCTCTTCAGCAATCTGTTTGAGTCGGCCCCGGTTAATAACCAGATCTTCGACAAGATTCATAATATGGTCAAGCTGGTTGATATCTACCCGGAGGTTTTTTATTTCCCGATTCTTATCCGCTGCCGGGGTCTGCTTCCGATCAGGCTCTGCCGGTTTCTTTCCGGGAGAGGCTTCTGCCGGCACAACAGGCGTTTCTTCTATTGGCTGGATCTCGACGGTGGCTATTTCACTCCCCTGAGCTGCGGTTCTGAGTGCTTCTTCCCCGGCATCGCTGGAAATGGTGAGATGTGCTGTACCGTCGAACTTCCCCTCATCGATCTCTTCTTTCGAAGGCTGTAATGACCGTATCGTACCAAGTGCTTCCAGGTTCTGGATGGCGATCATTGCCCGCACATCCTTCATCATGCAATCCGGGGAAACCACGATGGTCATACTATATTCCACACCAGCTCCTCGTCCAGCATCCTCTTCCGGTGCGATTTCAGGTTCACATAATTCTGTCTCGATCCGGGCACTCTCCCGGGATTTGTCTGCCCCACCGGTAGCACCCTGCTGTTGCAACCAGATGCGAAGGGCCTGTACCTGATTGTCGGGGTTTTTGGAGGATGAGTCCCCGCCGGCCTCGATGTCATCAAGCATCTCTTCGATCAGATCGGTGCAGGAAAACAGGACATTGCCCAAATCTTCAGACATCTCAGCACTACCGCTGCGGATAAGCTGCAGTGCGTCCTCCATCGTGTGACAGAGACGTTCCATATCGGCAAAGCCCATTGATGCAGACGCACCTTTGAGGGTATGGATAGACCGAAAGATTTCGTCAATAGCATTTTGGTCAGTTCCTTTCTCCAGCACCAGAAGATTGTTGACAAGGTTTTCGTGATTTTCACGGGACTCGGCAACAAACAGCGACCGGTACTGCTCAAACTCAGACATGGGACTCCTCCGCCATCTTATTCACGATCCTCTCAATAGCCTCAGGGATCTTTGCAAGAGGAAGAACCTTATCCACTGCATTATGTTGGATCGCAGATCGTGCCATGCCATAGACGAGGCAGTCTTTCTCATCGCAGATAATATTTGTCCCCCCGGCCTCTTTGATCGCTGCAGCGCCGACACCAGCGTCATTTCCCATGCCACTCAAAATAACGGCAACGATATTTTTCCCAAAGACCTGTGCTGCGGATTCAAAGGTTTTATCTACAGCAGGCCGGACCCCATGGACTGGCGGGGCACTTGAGTGGATAATTCTCCCCGTCCTTTTTCCTCCAACAGTCAGCGCTGCACCAATCATGGTATGGACACCGGCCTTTGAAATTAATACGGAACCGGGTCTAAGAAGATCGCCGTTTTCAGTCTCTTTTACCGGCATATGGGCAAGCCGGTTAAACCGTGCAGCAAGGGGTGCGGTAAAACCGACAGGCATGTGCTGGGTAATCACCACGCTAGCGGGAAGATCTGCCGGCAGTTTAGCGAGGATAGCATCGAGCATGGGCGGGCCGCCGGCTGATGACCCGATCAGTACCACACGCTCGACGTTCTCGTCTGATTCTTTGACGACCGGATGTTTTTTGCGAGCCGACGGAGGGGTATTTATGACGTGATGTATCGTTGCAACAAGTTCTTCGGCAATAAGCCTGAGCTGGGGGACATCCTTTGGTTTGAGCATGAAATCATCAGCGCCAAGCCTTATTGCTTCTGTAGTCATCTCTGCCCCCTCTGACGTCAGCGAACTCAGCATAATGGTTTTAGGCTGCCACGCTGCATTCCTCAGCTCACGCAGCACCTCAAGTCCGTTCATCCGGGGCATCTCGATATCCAGTGTAACGAGATCAGGCTTAAGGGTCCTGATCTTTTCCAGTGCATCAACACCGTTTGTGGCCGTTCCCACTATCTCAAGTGAACGATCCTTCTGCAGCATATCCCGGATGACGGTCCGCATAAATACGGAGTCATCGACGATGAGAACCTTTGCCATGGCCGTCAGGATGCAAGCACGTTTTTAACTTCTTCAAGAACCTTGGGAGCCTGGAACGGTTTAACAATATACCCTTTAGCGCCGCTTTTTATGGCCAGCTTGACCATTTGTTCCTGTCCGACTGCAGTGCACATAATGACACGGGCAGCAGGATCAAATTCCTTGATGGCTTTCAGTGCTTCGATCCCGTTCACCTTAGGCATGACTACATCCATGGTGACAAGATCCGGTTTGAGTTCCTTGTATTTAGCTATCGCTTCTTCCCCATTTGCGGCTTCTCCTGCAATTGCATGGCCTCCCGAGAAGAGGATATTTTTGAGAAGGGTTCTCATGAAAAGCGTATCGTCCACGATTAGAATAGTTCCCATGGAGTATCAGACAGAGTATTTGAGTGCATACCTATAAAACAGTAGTGGAGGAAGACACGGCGTTAATTTGAGTTTGTTTGCGTTTTTGTCGCATCAGAAATATATCTGACCCCCTTTGTGGTCAGCTGGACTTCACGCCTTATGATTACTACCTCAGCAATACCCAGTTTTATAATCCGATCATAGATTTCATCGAGCTGTTTATGAGGGAGATTGAGCATGTTCTCTATTGCGTGCGAATCCATCCCGGAATATACCAACATCGCTACCTGCTGACCGATGGCATCCAATTCGTTACCTTTCATGTCCATGCCCTTTGTGGCATCCTTAAGGTAATTAGAAAGGACCTGAAGTGTAGAGAGTGGACAAAGGACGAGACTTGAGACAACTTCCCCGGATTCAACATGATCTATTCTGACAACATCGGTCTGTTTTCCCTGAACATCCCGTTGGGTCAATTCAATTGCCGCCACATCTTTTAAAGGTATACAGATCTGTTTTGATGCACTTACAAACCAGATACCAGTCTTTACGACAACAATGCTACCTTTCTCCCACTGTGCATTTTTAGCGAGCACACCTCCCCGGATAGCAGGGGACATAAAATATGCCATAAGACGATAAGCGTTACAACCGGCGAGGATAAGACGTTTTAATACAATGAGGACTTTTTCGACACTTGCGAGTCTTATAACAGTGTCCGGGGTTCCCTTTACCGCAATAATGAGAATACTCTTTTTCTCCTCAAGGTCAAAAACCGATTTAAAAATAACTTCTTTGTTAGCCGGTGCGGGAAACGTGATCCTGTCTTCACCGATTGAAGCTTGGACAACAACCCATTTTCCTTCATGTTCGATTTTTACAGGGACATCTGTCATGAGAAACACACATAATGATTTGTTAGGTATGAGGCTGTTCCAGGATTACAAAATTTTTGGTTCATTGGGTTTTACTTCTTTCCCTTAACCGGCATGACGGGTCTCATCTTTGCACCGCTGTTTATTGCAGTGTTGAACTGCTCAGAGATCTCTGAAAGTTCCTTTTCAATATCTGTTGCCGGTGCCTTAAAATCTTTTAATTCCCGGAGCAGGCTGACATTTTGCTCTTTTTTAACGGATTTAACGTCAGATGCAAGCGAACTGAGCATATCCTCGTCAGTGCCCGGGGCGTTGCCCGATGCAAAAGAAGAGATATCAGATTGATCATCGGCCTCAACAGATCCTGCAGGGGTTATTGGTGTGGCAGGGACGAGATCCCCCGATCCCGGGGCAGGTCCGGATGCCTGAGGCAGGGGTTGAGGAGATTTCTCTTCCAGCATACCACTGTCATCACCAAGATCGATCTCGTCAAGGTTTATGTTATCGAGATCGCTGATACTCCCTCCGAGAATCTCCCCTCCTTCAAGGTTGGGGAGTTCTTCAGAGTTTTCCCCTGCATGTGCTGCAAGAATTGCATTTGCATCGTCTGCAGAATCATCAGGAAGGGGTGGCATTTCCAAGTCCGGCAAAGATATCCCGGAATCAGGTTCGGGTAATTCAGTCGGGGAATCCGGTGACAATGCAGATAATTCAGGTTCATCCAGTCCGTCCAGTAGTCCTGCCCCAAGTTCTTCCCCGGAAAGTGACAGGAACGGGTCATTCTCCATCCCGTCCTCTCCTGGCTGTGCTCCACCGGAAGCACTTCTGCTTGCCGCTGGTATAGTTCCAGCACTTTCGAGAGCTGAACTTTTGCTGACTTTTTCTGTTATGGTATGTTCAAGAAGTTTGTCGATGTCCTCGACTTTTTTCCGGGGTTTTTTGCGATCGGTAAGAATTTTTCCCAGGGATCCGACAGATGATACCAGTAGCGAGAGATGGGCGCGGATACCCCCGGATTTTTCCAAGGATTTATCTGGGGCACTCTTTTGAGATCGTTTCTTATCGATTTCTTTTTTTGCAGGAGAATTCTTTTCCGGTGTTTGTCCGGATTCTGGTTTCCCCAAAACAGGTTGCTTTCTTATTCGGGAAATGTTCAGATTCGAAAAGATATTTTTTATATCAGATGTCGTAATTGCACCAAGCAGGAACAAGAGGAGAAAACCGATCACTACGATCAGGAGCAGCATGTAGATTACCGGGATATCTACTAATATCATTGCGGAACCGATGCCTACAATAGAAACAAAAAGGACGAGTCTGCGAATACTATCTTTCATATTATCCACACTCCCGGTTAAGTCCCGGCACCCATGTTCGTCAGCGCCGCAGGATTGAAAAAAAGACCAACCACGATCGGCGCGACCAGAAGAATAAGTCCGGTCAATGTGCAGAATATTGCCGCGTAGAAATAATACATGTATCGATCCCCTCCACCTACGATACGTGCGGCAATGATGTTGGATGCAGTGATAATAATGAGCGTGATAACAACATAGGTCTGCATCGCTGCAGCCGGGAAATTGGAGAAAAGGTTCAACCCGCCGCTGAATACACTTCCTACAGAGACACCGCCACCTCCCATACCCCCGGATGCTGCGGATGCATTTGCCATCTGGGCCATCATGGATGAAACAGATTGGGTAAGCGTAAGAAGAATCTGGTATAATGCGACAAAAAGGCCTGTCATAGCGATATGCATCGGCACGAGAAGGACAATGAAGCCTCGTGCAAGCATATCTTTCTTTTCTCGTAGCAGGGTCTGTTCAAGCATCGAAGATCCTACGACAGTTCCAATGGGTTCCGGTGGTCCCCCAAGCGATACGGTGTCTCGGTAAATGTTGAGATACTTATAGATGAGGTTGCTTCCGGCTTCCCCAATAAACTTGTCCCAGCACTGTTTTTCATCAAGTCCAAGATTAAGCTTTGAATATACTGAATTTACCAGCGGTTCAAGTGCGGTAAGCGATTTCCTATCGATGCTTCCCAGCGCATATATGGCAGTCGTTCCCTGGCCACCCATCACTGCACCAAAACTCCGTATAAAAACGGAAAAATCGTTGTCCCTCAGGGTAATGTTGTGATCGTCAATAAAACCAACAATACCGAGTGGTGCCATCAAAAGACCTATAAGAATAAAGATAAGGCTTGCAGCTATGCCAAGGATCGCAAGAATTACAACAATAGCTATGGTTACAGGTACAATAATTCTCTCCATAGCATGGATAGTCGCCTGCTCTTTGGAGGTACGTTCAGTAAGGCCATGACTTTTGGGATCATCCGGAACCGATGTATACATAAGAGCAATGCCAAATACGGATATAGCGAGGATAACAGAGTACGACATATCAAATGTCGTCTGGATAGAAGTAGGGGAATAGATCACGACCGACATCATTATGATGACTGCTATGACAGTCCCCGAAAGGAGCATGGCAACATATGCATCTCCCCATTTCTGCAGCATGGACATTCCCTGCTCCATCTGGTTCCGGTAGACACTCCGGACTGTCGCGAGTTCGTTAGTCAGGAAATCTTCATCTGGAACCCCGGAATCGATTGAGTTTGAATACCGGTTCAGCATGCTCCTGAGGATTTCGTTCTGTGTCCTTTCAGCAACTATGGACAAGCTCTCTGCATAGCTATAGTTCCATTTTTTAACAAACGTGTCAACTTTTGCGATGTATTTTGCCGAAATGTATTCTTGTCGGTTTGCTGCAAAGGAAAAAATCTCGGGACGAGTGGCATTGGCAATCGCAAGCGATGCCATATACGTTGTCATGAACAGAAGATCTGCCCCCATCTTCTTGTTCTCCTGAATGCCGGCAACTTTATCTCTTACTCCTTCGATTAAAGAGGCAAAAGGAATGGGGCGGGCAGATGGAGTCTTGGAAGTATCCGGGGGGGTAGTCTCATCAGGCATATTATGAACCGATGGTAAGGAGACCCTGTTTTTTGATCTTCGTCATCATATGGAAGAGATCCCAGAATTTTACATAGCCCGCCTTATGCAGGCGTTCAAGAATCTTTGCACGTTTCTCAACTTCCAGATATATCTCGGCCTTCCTGCTGTCCGGTATACCAAGCATGGTAGCAATTTTGTTTTCAAGAAGGAACGAACTGCCTTTTCCCGTCCAGACAAACGTATCTGACACCGGTTCCCAGGTAAACATTTGAACAAAGGTGAACCCGCCTGTCTCTGCGTTATATCCCACGAGTTCGTTGCAGCTGATCATCCTGCGCACAGTCTGGCCATCAGGTCGTTTGACTGCGCTCTGGATAATTACCAGATTGAGGTTGTCTACATATGTTTTAGGGATATTAATAGGATCACCGCAAAGTCGCTGGATAAGTTTTTCAACGGATGCTGCGTGGAAAGTGCTCATTACCGGGTGACCGGTTTGCATAGCCCCAAAGGCAACGCTTCCCTCGACTCCGCGGATCTCACCGACAAGGATCTGGTTGGGCCTCTGACGAAGTGCGGCCTTGAGAAGATCAAACATGGTGACTTCTCCTCCGGCCCCACCACCTTCACCGCCACCTTTTGCAAGAGCTACCTCCCGTATCCAGTTCCGGTGGGGAACGTTCAGCTCAGGAGTGTCTTCTATAGTGACAATTTTGTTTTCCGGGGGAATGAATGTAGTAATCGCATTCAAGAGCGTAGTCTTGCCGCTTGCCGTTTCACCACTGACAAATAATGACATGCCGTATTCGACACAAATCCAGAGATAAGCAGCTGCCATGTAATCAATACCATTACTCTCAACAATATTGAGGATCGAAAGCGGCACCTCATTGACCTTTCGTATGGTAAAGTTACTGCCGTGTTTACTGATCTGGGTACCATAGACAATGTTGATACGGGAACCGTCCGGGAGCGTTGCATCGACGATAGGGCTCCTATAGGTAATTGGTCTTTTTATCCGTTCTGCCACTTTGACTACGAACTCGTCCAGTTCACTGGATACCTTGAACTCAATAACTGATTTCAATCCCTTGAATATCTTGTGTTCGATAAAGATCGGTCCGACGCCGTCACAGGAAATATCTTCAATATAAGGATCAGAAAGGAACGGTTTGAGGACCCCCATATCGATTTTATCCCGGACAAGGAGGTACTCGATTGCCTGGTACTCATAATTGGTAAGGATAACTTTTCCATCCGGAGTTAGAGGAAGGTTCTTGCTTTTTTTATCACCCTTCATCTTGCTTTGGGCTGTGAAATCGGTGTTGAGGAATTTCGTCAGTTTGGATGCTGCTCCCTGCTGTTTCTCGGATGTTCCAATGAGGGTTGCAATATCCATGCCGGGAGGCTTGACTACTGCCACTGAAGCAAGCATTTTTTTTATGACTTCTGTCCTTTCTTTGTCCGTAGTAGGATCGGTTTCGAGGCCATCAATAAGATCAATAAGTTTGGACTCAATGGCGGGGAGGATGTCACTTACACTGTGCAGAAACGAGGGTTCTATAGGAATGTAGAAGTTCCTGACGTCATCCGGGTCCGGAAGGATATGGACAAAAGTAGTGTCATTCACCGGATAAATGATGTTGGGGTTCTTCATCGAGCGGACATCTTTTTTTAATTCTGATAAAAAGAGGGGAATCCCATAAGTATTAACCGGAAATGTATGAAGGTATTCGAGAAGATGCGGGCTGTTCTGGACATATTCCTTTGCATTCGCCGGCAGCATCTTAAATAACGCGTCTGATTCGAGATCTGCGTAAAGATCGACGTTGACATCGACCGGTTCGGGTTTGAAGGGGAGATTAACTGCAACTGACAAGTTGCTCATATCAGATCCTCGCAAAACTCATCGGTATAACTTTCATCCCATATCCCGGATGTACTTCAAAACTAACAAGGTTTCCCGTTGTTTTTCGTGCACCGCGGACTTTGACCACTTCCATAACCATGACATACTTATCCCCGACAAGGGCTTTTTTCATATTCAGGTGAGCGTCGCATATAGACCGAATTCTGACCAGCGTGTCTTCTTCAAATGCATAGGTATGGAGCGTAACAAGAACAGTCTTGCCATGATCCACGAGAGATTTACAGTTAGTAAAGAAGGTGAGGATGGTGTCCGTTTCAGCGTATTCGGTGAAAAGCGTAAGCGAATCTATGATAGCGACCTCTGATGGGCTGTTTTTAATGTAGGTAACCAATCGCTGCAGGATCCCCTCCATCTCTTCTTTTTTCCATTCAAATCCCACAACGTGGAGGGGAAAGACTTTGAGATATCCCCACGCAAAATAATCGGATATATCAAGGCTCATCGATTCCATCTGTTTAATAAAACTCTTGCTGGTATTTTCTGTAGAAAACAAATCTACGGACATACCCTGTTTCATGGCACCCCAGACAATCTGTTGGGTAAGAACACTTTTACCGGTGTCGTTTTCCCCTTCGATAAGAGTCAGGGACCCCACTGGAAGACCATCGGCGATCTTCTTATCCAGTTCATTATTCCCGGTAGAGATGATCTGGCGGTCCTCGCCTCCCATAAGATCAGAAAGCTCAATTGCCATGGTCTTTTTCCTCACAAGAGAAATGCTGATGCATAAACCCCATTTCCTGTAGTAACCTGGAACCAAGCGGGGGATGAACCCGTTGTCATAACTTCAATTATGTAGGAGTTCCCGGGGTCAAGTTCCAGTTGGTGAATGACATCATGGCCCTGGTTAATAATTGTCCATGTTCCGGGATTCCCAACGGTGCTGCTGCTGTAAGGATAGAGATTGTAAGTATTGGAACCGCTGTCATATACAATAACATCCATATGAGTGAAGTCAGAAATTACCTCGTTTCCGGTATTACTAATCGTGCAATTAAAATCCGAAGTATCGATCATTGTCGCATTGCTTATGGTAAAATCGGTCTTTAACTGTTGTTCTTGCAGAAGTGTTGCAGATTTCTGGGCGCTTGATACAATCTGAGCTGTTGAAAGAACACTACCCACCAAAAGGTAAGCTACGATCACCAGAAGTATTACTCCTACTGCCGCCCCGATAAGATCTGCAACAGCCATCCCTCTTCACCTTTTTAGGGAGTGGTACTCACCATAAACTGGTCAGATATCGAGTTTCCATTGGGCAGGCTAAACTGGAAATACACTGGATCTGCTGTTTGTATCGTTGATGTGTGTGCATCGATCTCCAAAGTTTCGCCCGGATCCCAGAAATTATTGTCATTAAGATCGTATAACACATATGACCACTGTCCGTTGCTGAGAGTACCCGTTTGGGATAAACTCAAAAGGTTGAAATTTCCTGCATCACCGCAGATGACATTCGATCGCTGGATATCAGCAAGAGCGACACGCTCACTTCCAGTATTTTTTATCCAGACACGGGCGTACTGGCTTTGATTGGCAACATCTAGAATGATCTGCATATTAGTCCGCAGCTGAACATCAGCAGTATGTCCGGCAGATGAAAATGTTCCAGTCATCTGGTAGAAAACCGGAAATATTGCACTGATAAGTACACCAGCAGCGATTACTGCAGTAATCAGGAACATGGCAGTAGTGAATGTATCGGCGGACATCTATTAGATCCTATCCGGCAGGTTCATCCACTCTTCATCTTTTCTTGCTGGTCTCACAGATTCCCGTTCATTCTCCGGTAATTCGCGTACCCCGGACTTTTCTTTTGCCGGCATTATCTGCTGGCGCTGTTCCATCATGACCTCAATCATATCCCGGTCAAGCGAGGCATCATTAGGCGATAGAATACGGTTGAGGGCATAGAGTTCGGATACAAACTCATCCGGCCCTACCTCGTGTTCATCACCGAGGTTTGCCGGCATAAGGCGGGAGATCTCTTTGATCTCGTCACATGATTCACGTGAGATATATCCCATAATCCGGTACGACTCAAGAATAATATCCAAGCGGTCATGCCCGAACTTTCGAATAGCCGCATTTGTCCATTTGAAAAGTTTGTATACTTTCTGGAGCCGTAGTTTTTCATTGGCAAGGGCATTCGGACTGCCCTTATTTCCATTGTTGAGGAGCTGGGTCTTCATGAGGGAGATCATCTGCTCATCCGGAACAGGTATACGTCTCTCCTCATTAACCTGCAAGGGAACAGTTACCGGTTTTTCTACCACTGATTCGACCTTTTTTATTACCGTCTCTCTGTCATCCGTATCCTGCTTGGCTTTTTCAGCATCCAAGGAAGATTCACGGGCCTCTAATGCAGCCTCTTTTGCATCAAGCGCTGCCTTTTGCGCTGCATTGGCAGAAGAAACCATTGCGTCATTTCCGGCGGTCCCTCCGGAGGTTGTCAGGGTGAACGGATTCTCCATCTCATTCATCCGTTCCCTGATATCCATTAACAGGCGTTTTATGGAGGTTTTGATAAGATCGACTTCCCGTTCGAGGTTCTGGAGCTTGACCTCGGGATCATCCTCAGAAGCCGCTGTAATGATATGGTCGACCTGTGCCTGATTTACCGCCATAGCAATTAATGATTATCCTGTTTTTCGTTAATATACTTTCCCCCGGAGCGCGGAGGATTACAGGCATTTTTTCTGTTTTGGAAGGGCAGAAACCGCTTTTTTGTAAATTCAATTAAAAAAAAGGGATTTAATAAATTGGCTGAACTGCGGTCAGGCCACCGGGGATCGTCCTCTGTACTGGGAGGACAGCTCCAACAGATGGTTGGAAGTTAATCGAGAAGATTGTGTTGGGCGTTGCTGATGTTGGCAATCCCACCATAACAACCATTTGTGCATTGTTGTCGAGTATATCTCCTGTAGTTACATTATTGATTTTCTCTCCAATGCACCAATAATTCGAATTTAAGGTGCCGCCACTTGCCTTAGGACAGGTTCCACCATCGGTACCTATGCCTCCAAAGGTCATATTTGGAACATGGCCTTGGTTAGAATCAGTGTACGATACTACCATTGATGACAAATCGATAGGTGTTCCGCCAGCTGTTAATGCAATGGTTGCATTAACATAGTCGAGTTGGTTCGCTGTCGAGTCTTTAATACCATAGACATTCCCAACCAATTGCAGACTTGAGCTTGCCTGGCTGACACCGGTATGAACGGTTGACTGTGCAGTTTGTGAAGTGAAGAAGCCAGCACCGAGTACCACGTATGAGAATACTGCGGCAACGACAACAAATGCAATGAGTACAATTGCCGCCTCGAGGCCGGTGAATGCATTTTCTGAATAAAGATTTCTCATTTTTTTCACCCTCCTTTAGTATACCTCATACCATGTATTTGCAACCATTCCGGCAGGAAGCGTCCTTGCAATCGGAAGTGCCGCGCCAACTGGTGGGTTGACCTGAACAATAAATGCCGTATTTACACCCAAATCTGATGAGCTGAAATCGGGTTCGGGTGAAATCGATACAAGAACCATTTCACGGGGATTCAGCAATCCGGCATGAGCCGTTTGACCGAGATCTATGGGAGTGTTCTGTTGAACCCACGACAAGTTGGTTTGGTTGTTTGTATATGTTTCAACTTTCGTTGCAGTGGAAACTGTATACGTAACCTTACTCATATCAACCGCCGCACCTCCGGCTGCAAGCTGGAGATAGAAAGTAATATTTTGAACGCCAGTCCCAGAACTATCAGCTTCTACACTAACGGGCCCTGATGGTTCAACTGCTGAGGTTGCCTCACTAACACCAGTATGGACAGTCTGCTGTGCCTTCTGCGTCGTGAAGAACCCGGCGCCGAGCACTACATATGAGAACACCGCCGCTACGACAACGAATGCGATAAGCACAATCGCTGCCTCGAGGCCGGTGAACCCTTCATCTTTACGTTTAAACGAACTCATGAATTCACCATCGTGAATTTAGTAGACACTAGACGGTACCAGCGTCTCTACTGTGTTAAAAGGCATTAATTGTATAAATAACTTTGCTAAAAATCAGAATCCTTTTGGGCATTTTTTTTAAAAAATTTTATGCACATAGCCTTGAATGGGGTAGAATTGTATAAAAAAGATTGCCCTTTAAAGATTTTTTAGGCATCATTAAAGTATGTCAAAAACGCCACCTCTTTTTATTTACCAAACAATACAATAGAAAAACGTAGTACCCATGGATAAAAAAGATATTACCTATATCGTAGCGGCGTTCTGTTTCATCCTTGTTATTGCATTCGTTATTAAACCGCTGGCCACCGGCCAGCCGGTTAACACCGGTCTTTCCTTCACAACACCGACACCAGTTCCTCCCTCTACCACCCCCCTTGTAATCTATGCAACTATCAAAACGCTTCCCCCTACAACCCCCCCCACACCAGTACCGACTTGGAACGGAAAGGCCCAGATCCTCAATTTTGTCAATCCGAATACGTATCAGATCTCTAATAACCAGTCTCTGCCTCAAGGTACACAAATCAATTCAACCCAGCCGGATAACCGGCGAACTGTTTATGCCACTATATCAGGACAAAACAGCGGGACGACCCAGATTATTAACATCCCGTTCCCCTACTGGGAATTATCGTATACCATCGATCCTGTTCCTACATCTGAAGCGCCAGCGAGTTCTTTTGCGATTACCCCAACTAATGGAAATAGTTATTCTGCCAGCGGAATCCAGGGATCATTTTCAACCACAAAACCGCAATTTTCGATTCAGGTCATGGATGCAACCGATCCTAACAGGATCGTGCGAACTATTACACCACCCGGAGGGATTGATCTTAATCTTTGGGAAGGTATTGCTGAAGAGACTCCCGCAGTAACCATAACAACCCCTATAAAATATCAGGAAATATCGCCAACTCCGACCCCATCTTCAACAGATCCTCGCCCATGGCTTGAAAAATTCTACGAAGGGGAAAGAGGGTATTATTTTGTCATCAATTCGCAGAATATTAACTCCTATACGATTAAGATACTTATTCCTACGCGATATGTTGGGCAGTATTGACAGCAATATAATACTAAATGACCGGAAATATGATAATCGAGACTTAATCGGCCAATTCTGAAATACCCGTAAAAAGATTCGAAAACCTAATCGTGACTAATTGACGAAATATTCTTAAAAAGCCCGATACGATCAGCTTATAAAAATAATATTTTTAACTACAGAGTACAATCAGTCGAGTTTCCGCTTACCCATAGACTCGATATACATGATCTCTTTTCCAACTTCAATCGTACCTTTCTTTTCTTCCGGAATGGTAATTTCAAAATTGGAATAGTCTTTCATATCCATAAGCTGCGCCATGTTACCGGCAATAGAAATAACCTGCCCGCTTTTTCGTTCGACGACAGGTACATAGGCTTTTGCAGATACCGGCTGGACAATAGACCGTTTTACACCATCAAAAATGCCGACTGCATCAATACGTGCTTTGGCTGCCCCGTGTTTTCCGGGCTTTGAAGTGGCCAGACCGACTACCTTGCACGGTTCATCTTCCACGACAATATAGCGCCCTTCTTTTATTTTTCCGATTTCTGTTTGTTCTTTCATTATGTTTCACAACCTAAAACGTATCCATATCTTAAACGCAGAAGTAATTTATCTTTATTGCCGTACATAAATACAACGGTTACCGCATTTAGGGGTTTTGATGTGATGAATTTCCTTTCTGCCTGCAATGAGATGGCTGATCTCGTCCAAGAGAATATCAAGCCATTTGTAGGATCCCCCGCTGGCGGAGAGATCATCCGGATGGGCGCGGATCATACACCGACCGAGAAGATAGATCAGATCGCAGAAGAGTGTGTGATTAACTATATCCGGGAACATGAGCTATGCTCAGTCCTTCTTAGCGAGGAAGCCGGCAAGTTGTCGATAGATGGCGGAAAAGGGACCATTTTCCTCGATCCGGTGGACGGGACGTACAATGCTGTTAACGGCATTCCATTTTATGCGCTATCCTTAGCATGGGCAACGAATGGCGTTGTCCAGAAGGCATTTGTGCGGGACCTGGCATCGGGTGAAACATTTACCGCGATCCGGGGGAAATCTGCCCGGTGCAACAAAAAATCCATCCATGTTTCCCCGACCGTCCGGCTGGACAAATGCGCAATGAGCATCTACGGCAGGAAATTTGATCCGACCCGGATGATGCAGCTCGGCCATAAGATACGGCGGTGGCGCCTTCTTGGCGCTTCCGCGCTTGAACTCTGCTATGTCGGTGCCGGGAGAATTGACGGTTTTGTCGATCTCCGTGGGACCCTTCGGGTAACTGATGCTGCAGCAGGTATGCTTATCTGCACAGAAGCTGGCGGATCTGTGACCGATATAAACGGGAATAGTCTCATCTTTCCTGAAGAAGTGACCGTTGGAAGATGCATTATTGCCACAAACGGCATATTGCACCACAAGGTGATTGAGTACTTGAGGTAATATTCCATGAAGTGCTTCCTTGTCTCTCGTATTGATCTCCCGGAATCTCTTGAATGCACCCGGAAAATTAAGGCCGCACTAGAGCGAGAAGGACATGTTGCCATTCTTGAAGCTGATACAGCAGGCTGTCTTGGCGGATCAGGGCTTCCCTGCAGCAAGGCTAAAGCGGATATTGTGCTGGTCATCGGAGGGGATGGTACGATCCTCCGAACAGTTCAACGGTTACCTCATCAGATACCCATCATCGGAATCAATAATGGAGAGGTGGGTTTCCTCGCGGACCTTGAGCCAGGAGAGGCCAGTAATTTTATAAAATCGCTGGCATCAGGAATTGCCATTGAAGAACGCATGCGTCTTACCCTCCTGCAGGATGACATATCCCTTGGTGATGCTTTAAACGAGGCACTTATTGTCACCACACGTCCTGCAAAAATGCTGCGATTCTCGATCCTTATCGACGGTGTACTCTCGGAACAATTCCGTTCCGATGGCCTGCTGGTCAGTACACCCACCGGGTCAACTGCATATGCGATGAGTGCTGGAGGTCCTATCGTAGATCCTAGGATCCAGGGTTTTCTCCTTGTCCCGCTCGCCCCTTACCTGCTCTCATCCCGACCCCATCTGATAAGCAGCAACCGCAGGCTTGAAATACGATTGGAATCCTCGAAGCCGGCAAACCTGGTTATGGATGGACAAAAGACCATAGAACTGGGAAACGCGGCATCTCTTGTCGTACAAAGAGCAAACCATCCGGCGCTCTTTGTCGATGTACACCGTAATTTCTTTGAAAAAGTGACCAATAAGCTCCGGAGGCTTTAGACACCATATATCACGCACAAGTCGCTCTATGCACGTCGCTTCAAACTGGATCGGGTGTAATATCCGTATTTTGAATCCTAGTAACCCAAACTATATTCCCTGATCAATGGATCTTTTTAGAATTCTGCTATCACTTCATTATAACTTACGTTTTATAGGGAAATTTCGATACAATTTAATAGAACACTAAAGAAAGTAATTTCTAACTCCCTGTCCGATTCCGAACTCATGTGGATTGCGGGGATATTTCTTACTAAGGAGAGGTATACATGAAGTTTACATATATGAGTATTGTAGCAGTCATGTTTGTCGTGATTGCTGTCGCTGTAGCAGGTTGCACCAGCACGAGCCCGTCAACATCAAATGCTGCCCAGGCTAGCGGGGCACCATCAAGCGGAACGACATCCTCAGGTGCCGCTTCGTCATCGACTCCCCAGGTAGGTTCAACGGCGGCCGCCTCGTCCATCTTCAGTACGAGTTATAACTGGATGGAATACCAGACTTCGGGTACCTATAACGGAAAGCAGGAGACAATGGACATGAAATACCAGCGATCCACGGGTACCTACCAGGGGTCACCGGCTGTTCATGTAGAAGTGACCATGACGTCCTCTTCAAATGGTGGAATAAATGGCGTGATAGATTATTACTGGGATACTGCGATGGACAAACTGCTGGGAGGCACGATGACTATGACAGTCAATGGCAGAACAATGACCATATCCATACCAGCTGAGGAACTAACGCAGGCGCAAGCGACCAATTTCCACACGGGAACCCTTACATTTGCCGGCGTTGAGCCGGTAACCGTCCCGGCAGGAACATATCCTATTGCCAGTAAATATACCGAAACAACGAACGGAGTGGATGTTACTTTCTGGTCAGCTCCCGGGGTCCCTGTCCCGGTGAAGATGGCCTCTAGTTCATCGAGCGGTTCATCTACAAGTGAACTCGTAGGTTACGGATAAACACCATTTATTCTATTTTTTTAACCAACCAGAGGGATTTCTCCGGTAATGTAGAGAACATGATAATTACAGTTTAAAAGAAGTGAAATCCACAAGCTTTTCTTGCTACGCGGCTCTATGCTTGTTACCAAGGTGGTATGTGTGCAGGTTTCGATGAAGCTTGAGATGAAGGATTCACCCGGACAGCTTGTTGCAGCCCTTAAACCAATCTCTGACGTTGGCGGGAATATTATTGCCGTTATCCACCAACGGGATCCTGAATCTGATAACCATACCTTAAATGTCCAGATCGTTCTTGCGCTTCCTGAAGGACGGCTAGATAACCTCGTAACCCTCTTAAAAGAGCAGGGTGTCAATATCCAGAGGATAGGAAAAGAACGCCTCCTTTACAAGCGGACGATCATCCTGATCGGCCACCTTATGCACACAGACCTGTCCGATACGGTAGACCAGATCGATTCCACCGGTTTTGCCGAGGTTTGTGAAATCTCAATGAGTATGCCGGCAATTAACGAACGCTCAACATCCAGGGTTACCATCAAAGCGACCAACCGGGCAGATATGGACGCAGCCATTATTATCCTGCGACGTGTTGCAGATCAGAAATCACTCCTCTTGATCGAGCCGCTGGAGGAAATCGCATGAAGGCGGCACTGATAGGTCTTGGGTCAGTGGGCCGTGGCGTCGCAGAAATGATACAAAAGAAAAATCCCGGGATTATCGTCACAGGAATTGCAGACTCAAAGAGCGGATTAATCTGCAACGATGGCATCGACATTGCAGCAGTACTCGAAAACAAACGTGCAAAAGGTATCTGCGGCGATCAGGGGATTACGGCGACAGATGTAATAAAAAAAGCTGATTATGATGTCCTTATTGAAGTAACGCCGACAAATGCACTTACCGGAGAACCCGCACTTGGGTATATTCTGGCTGCACTTGAAAGAAAAAAACATGTTGTCACCTCAAACAAAGGCCCGATTGCCCTTGCGTATCACACATTGTCTGCCCTTGCAAAAAAGAACGGTGTTGCTCTCCGGTACGAGGCCACTGTCGGCGGGGCAATCCCCATTATGCATGCAATCGAAGACGGCCTTTCAGGAAACGAGATCCTGGCCATTTACGGTGTTCTCAATGGGACCTGCAATTATATCCTCACCCGGATGGCCGCTGAAGGGCTCACGTATGAACAGGCGCTTATGGAAGCACGGGAACTGGGATATGCCGAAGCCGATCCAACATACGATGTCAAGGGCATAGATGCAGCAATAAAACTGGTGATCCTGGTAAACACCATCTGGGGAAATGAGATCAAATTGTCCGATGTCGACATGACCGGGATCGATCTGCTGACACCGGATGCATTGCGCCTTGCCGAAGAAGGAGACTGTACTATCAGGTTAATTGCCGAGGCAATCCCCAGAAAAAAGATCCTGCGGGTTTCACCCCGTATGATCGAAAAAGGACATCCGCTTGTTGTTGAAGGCACATTAAATGCACTTACCCTTGAAACCGATATGGCAAAGGAGATAACTCTGATAGGAAAAGGTGCAGGGTCAATCGAGACTGCAAGTGCCATCATCGGCGATATCCTGTATATCCGTAACCACTATGGCAAGCGTGCTTGAACACCGGCGGGAATACCTGCGCCTGATGCGCCAGTTTACCTTGGATGCAGGGTTTTTCACGGTGACCGATATCCAGAAAGCAGCGGGCATCCCAAGAAGCACAGCCCAGGATTGGATCATAAGGCTTGTCCGGGAAGGATGCGTTCTTGTTAAAAAAGAGAAATCGGGAAGAACCGCCGCCCGGTATGCTGCCATTTCTGCCATCCCCCAAAGTACCTGTCGGCGGATCTTTACTACCACGGATGGTGAGAAAGTTGAGATCTTCCATGACTGCATGAGCGGGGCCTGTGCAGCTTTCTGCGGGCACCACCATACCCGTGCCGGTGGTGTAGTGACAGCGGTAAATAGAGATGGGACACTCCTGCGGGAACGTGCAAGGATTGGCGATAATCCGGTTTCCATCGGACTTCCACCTTATTCGGCAGTAGGTATCTCCGGTATCCGATATACCGACGATCATATCGTGCAGCGGATCCGCTGCATTGGCGGCCCGGCGTATTCACTTACGGATATGATGTCGCGGGCAGAAGGGATTGTCCGGGTTGAGCTCAGTCAGACCGGAGGAATAGTCGAAGGTAACGTCTGGACCCAGGCACTCACTCACTTAACCATTGGTGTTGACGACACTGATTCAAAAGAAGGAGGGGCGACATTTGCCCTTGCCCTTGCGCTGCTGACACATATTTCGGCAGGAAGAACCGTGTTACCGATCAGCCACCATGTCGTAATGCTCAACGATAAAATAATAAACAAAACTGCCGGTAATTCAGCAAGTTATATTGAAGTGGCTGTTCAGCCGTCCCGTATCGAACGGGTGATGGCAAAAAGCCGTGATTTTGTCGAAAACGAGGCACTCTCTCCTGAATGGGGACTTGCATTTCTCACGGGGATGACGATACCTCAAAACCTGCGTGAGTACGGCAGAAAGGTTCGGGAAGAGGTGGTTGACCGGGCCACCGCTGAAGAGGCCGCACAAAAATCTGGAGCTGTCCTTTCCGGAGGGAATGGTGTTATCGGGGCGCTGGGGGCCGTTGCTCTCGCATGGCTGCCCCATGAAATCCAGCTGGACCCGGCACGAAAATTCTTTTAAAAAAGAAAAGACCTGTTTTTCGTCTATCCAAGAAATGCCCCGGCCACCATACGACATAGCCAGTTGCTTTTAGGTAGAGCTGCAGGTGTTTCCCGGATGATTCTCTCTCTTATTTCCAGGTCCAGTTCGCGAGTCCAATCCCTTATGATTACTTCATCCAGTTCGAGATGAAACTGGAGCCCGATTGCCGTTTTGTACACGAATGCCTGGTTTTTTACGACATCCCCGGTGCACAACAAGGTGGCACCTGACGGAAGATCAAATGTTTCGCCGTGGAGCTGGAATACCCGAAATGTTTTCGGGAATCCGGCTGTAAAACCGGTTGAGCCGGGGACGCGTTTGAGCCTGCACCAGCCGGTTTCCCGCCGGAACGGGTAGACCCGGGCGCCAAACGCAGACGCAATCAGCTGGGCTCCCAGACAGATGCCAAGAACCGGCCGGCTATGTCCCACAGCATCCCGGATTAATGCTTTTTCTTCTTTGAGATAGGGCAGATCCTTTTCATCGTTGACACTCATCGGCCCACCCATAAACAAAAAGTGGGTTGCCTTATTTTTCGGAATTTCTCCGGTTTCGTAGAGCCTGATGTATTCGTAGGGTATTTGACGTTCCGTAAAAATCGTTTCAAAATAACCGGCCGGTTCTGATTCGGTATGCTGGAATATGGCAACCTTCATAGTCTTCACTGAGATGTATGCAAAGAAAAATTTTAGGAAAATGAGGATTAAAAAAGGGAGGGGTATCCCCCTTGCAAAACTATGCATCCGGTGTTTTCGATATTGCCCGAAAGGTTATCGCCCGTGGGCACCCCCGCCACCAAATCCGCCACCGCCACCGAAGCCTCCTCCACCAAAGCCACCGCCACCAAATCCGCCGCCATAACCTCCGCCACGGGGCATCGGCGTGAACATTAAAATCGGGATAAATGCATAGCTCATGCCTACTGCTCCTACAGGGATACCTGTTTCAGCGATCCGGATATTGAGTGATTTCATCGCTGCTTCAACTTTTTCACCGACACCAAGGGCCGTACCATACACCAGCCAGTCTCCCCACATGGAAAGATCAGATGGCGAATATTTTTGTATCATCGCCATATCTGAAAGGAAATGAGTGAAAGAATCCCATTCGAGTTTTTCTTTATAATGATCGCCAGTCCAGTGACCAAAAAGGGCAGGTGGCGTTGAAAATGCGAGAAATGCCTGGATCGAAACAATACCCCAGAGCACAACGGCAGGATAAAGAATTGAAGACTGCATTGGTGCCACAAGCGCGATCATAAACGTCACCCCAAAAAGGACAATGCCGGTAAAAAGCAGCGGCAGGATGTTATCCCTGCCATCCACAACATATTTGAAAGGAAGGGACGCATCTGCCCTTGAAGTGACGTCAGATAACAGCCGCTGGAATCGTAAAGCCTTTCCTTCAGCCTCATGCCCTGACCGTGCATGTGCCGCTAATTCACTGATCTTTGCAGTGTCAAGGACACCATTTTCGGCGACCTGGTCTATAAAAGCAAGTACCCGCAGTTCATACGGATCGGTTGTTGTTGCCGAAAGTTTCCGGATCTCAATATTTTTTCCCTCTCCTTTTTCAGAAATATCGATAATTTTTTTCCGGTGCATATCCAGAAGGGTGGCATAATATCCATCCTTGTCAAATTCCATTGCGTCACCCTTGAAAAGGAGGTTGACCTGCCACGGTTTCATTGACGGATCCGGGACAGTGCTGAGGTACGCCGGAACAACAAATGGTTTCTCACGCCCGTACTGCCAGTAGATGACAAGAAGGATAAAGGGCGTGAGGATCACTGCCGTCATTCCCAGATATTCTAGGAACCACGCGATATAGTAAGGCAGGTCGAACCAGAAGCTCCCTGACGCAGTACTGCTGGCAAGACCCTGCACGTTATTCCTGAACCCGGGGATCTGCGAAAGTCCACCGGGGGTAGTAAGAAGCTCTACTGCGACATTTTCATCCGGGGCAGCACTCCCGGTAAACGTATACGTGTCCCGCGTCTTTTCTGTTGTGAGACTGGGAGGATACGCGTATACCTGCGTGACATTGGAAGCAGGGATGGTGATCTGGACTGACTGATAGGGAACATGGCCCGGGCTTGCCAGAAGGAGGTTTAAGTGATCGTTAACTGAGTCGTATTCCACGGGCGGATAGATCGTATAGGTATACCCGACAGTGTACGTTCCCGCTGTAAAATATTCCGGGTTGTAGATGCCGACTTCATCAGTATCTGCGAGGTACCCCACCTGATCGGCTACAGAAGACTCAAGACCGGGAGTCGCAATCAAGACCTTCCCGGCATCATCTTTTGCGTACCCTATTGTCCCGGCCGGGGCGTCAATGCTATCAAGCTCGATGGACGACTGAGTGGCAGAGGAAAATGTCAGGGGCACTCCCCAGCTCCGGTAGAGCATCCGGTATTCACCGGATGTCCCGACATTATAGGTGTATGTTTCGTGGAGCGTTCCGTTTGAGTAAAGCATCGCGTCGTACGAACTTGCAACAAGATCTCCCTGGAGCAGAGGCGGAATAGTGAGCACGGCCACAAGGCCGATTATACCAATGACAAGTGTGACGATGACAAGGACGGCAATCTGTTTTATTTCGCTCATAGTCGTTTTCCTTTAGAACTCGATCTTCGGGGAGGTTGTTATCACTTCTTCGAATTGAAGATATTCAATCTTAGGTATTCCGGTAACGTATCCAATAGAACGCGAAGGGATTACACCCAAAAAGGGTTCCTCAGTATACTGATAATCGCCCCACTACATAAGAGATAGGTTCTGTCAAGTCTGCGGGAGGTGAGAAATCTTTTTCAACGAAGTATTTGCCATAACTCCCAAAAACTTGAAAGAACCATGCTGGATCAAAAAAATACAATGATGAATGCGAGGCAAGGGCTTCGAACACTTGAAATCCTGCGAGACCAGATTCTAAATATATTAAATACTGCACTCGAGGTTTCTTGGCAGAATTGGAATAATCAAAGAATATATTCCCGACCTATATCCGTCAGTGAGTAGTAGATCCAATTCCCGTGATATTCGCCTTCTATAAGGCCGCCCTCCTTGAGAACTGCGAGATGATAAGAAAGCTTAGAATCGGCAATTTGAATGAACCGGTTAATGACGCAGACGCAGAGCGGTTGATCTTTGAGCAGGTAAAGGATCGTGAGGCGAAGGGGATCCGAAAGGGCATGATATTTTCGGCTCTTTTCTACAAGATCTTTCTTGTCTGGAATCTTTCTGGAGAGAACTTCAATACCTCCCAGGCGTTCAATGGCCTCAAGACCCTCATCGGGTTTTGTCGCTGCCCTCTTCCTAGATCCGAGTTTTGGCAAATTACAACAAGAAATTTTGGACGATGTCATTTCAAAATAATATGAAATGGTAAAGTATATACGTTTCTCCTGCCGATAATGTTTCAACAAAATTTGAAATGACATTAAGGAGTGATGATGACAACAGGATTATCCAACCCGGCAAAGGGCGTCTGCCCTATGTGTAAAAAAGAACAGTTGTTAGTTCCTATCTGGAAAAAAGATGGAGAAAAAGAATCAATGGTCTGGAAATGCACCAGCTGTGAACATACCCTCCAGTGAAACGATGACCATACCAGCCACAGAAAATACCCAACAATCCTGCTGTGATGAGGGCCGGAAAAAACCTGCATGCAGTTGTTCCGTAAATACCGATTCGAAATCGGTCATCCATGCTACTACGGATTTTATCACATTCGAAAACCGGTGGGATCACTTCCTTGCCCGGTGGGGCATAAACCGATCAGGTCATATCTTCGCCCCGGGTTTGTACCGTCTTGGTAATCCAACGGCAGATTCACCGGTCTTTGCATCCGCGAATTACACGCTGAGTTTTGATGCGTTGCGTGAGGCGCTAGCAGGTATCGACGCGTATATCCTCGTGCTTGACACTAAAGGCATCAATGTCTGGTGCGCAGCGGGGAAAGGCACATTTGGAACCGATGAACTAGTCAGGAGTATCAAAGCGACCGGGCTCTCCGGAGTTGTAACGCATCGCAGGATTATCCTCCCACAGCTCGGGGCTCCTGGTGTTTCTGCGCATGAAGTATTACGACAGTCCGGTTTTATGGTTGAGTACGGCCCCGTCCGTGCCAAAGACCTTCCGGCCTATCTTTCCACGCATACGGCAACCCGGGAGATGCGCACGGTCCGGTTTACGCTTTCCAACCGGCTCGTTCTTACTCCCATAGAACTGGTACATGTCCTGCTTCCTTTGATTGCTGTGGCTGTGGTGCTGTATTTCCTTGCCGGTTTGGTGGCAGCGCTTGGTGCGGTAACCGCAGTCCTCGCAGGAACAGTCCTCTTTCCGGCGCTCCTTCCCATCATCCCAACCAAGGATTTTTCCACAAAAGGATTCATCCTCGGAATAATTGTCGCTCTTCCGTTCTCGGCATTCTTTGCTCTTGCTAAAGGAATGTCCGGTATCGCACAGATTATCGTAGCACTTATACCGCTCCTTATCATGCCGCCAGTCACAGCATATCTCGCCCTCAACTTCACGGGCTCATCCACGTTTACGTCACGTACTGGCGTGAAAAAGGAGATATTCCTTTATGTGCCGGTTATGGTACTCATGATAAGCGTGGGAATAGTCCTTGCAATTGCACTCGGCGTTTTCTCTTTCTTGGGAGTGGTCTGATGTTTGACTCTTATCAGGAGAATACGCTCAGGTATTTTCCGGAAAAATGCATCAATTGCAGGCGATGTACGCAGGTTTGCCCTCATGGTGTATTTGCTGAAGGAAAAGACCGGGCTGAACTTGTCCAGCCTTCAGGATGCATGGAATGCGGTGCATGCGCACTCAACTGCCCGGCACTGGCAATAGAAGTGCAGAGTGGCGTCGGATGCGCTTCGGCAATGATCAGTGCGGCGCTCCGGGGAAAGGATATGAACAGTTGTGAATGCAGCTGCGGAGGGACGGAAAATACCTGCTGCGGTGGCGAAACGAATGAAGATGAAGATTGTGGATGTGTCGGTAAATGACCACTAAAGCAGAGATGAGGCAAAAGAATAGAGCGAACAAATAAAATGCGAGGGAAGGGATTCGAACCCTTGAACTCCTGCGAGACCGGACCCTAAATATACTAAAATATAGCGCGCCAGGTTTCTTGGCAGAATTGAAGAAGGATTAATCAAAGAATATATTCCATGCCCGTATCCGTTAATGAGTGATAAATCCAATTCCCCCGGTAATTACCCTCAATAAGTCCGCCTTCCTTGAGAACTGCAAAATGATATGCAAGATTATAATCGGCAATCTACATGAATCGGTTAATGATACAAATACAATCCCTTTCTGAGTGCGGAAAATCCTTACCTCTTTCTCGCAACCCGGTATAAAACACAGATAACACCGATTCCAACAAGTGCAAGTACCGGGGAGAGTTGCGCGGATGTTGACAGAGGAATTGGATTGGCGTTTGGTAGAGACGGCGAAACAACAATGGATTGTGTAGTAATGTTGTTCTTAGCGTATTCTTCGTCTAGCGCTACACTTCCGTTCTCAATAGCATTTTGTGCGGCAGTAATGAAATTGGTACATTCCGTATAATCCTGTGAGGGCAGATTTCGTGCAGCACTCACAAAGCTCCGCGCTTCAAGGTACTCATTTTGTGCATAAGCTGTATCAATTCCCAATGAGATGTTTTCGTCAATACGGTTGCGGAAATCTTCTAAGGGAAGCGTTATTGTTTCCGTACAATCAATACAAGCACAATTGACGATTAGTCTATTCAAGGAAAAAGGTGGCAATTCAGGGTTATTGCTGTCCTGCTCTTGGATATTGATGAGAGTTTTGTTCATCGTTTGACTAACATGAGGAGCGAATCCGGTTAATGTTATTGTAATAAAATCATATTGTCCTTCTGAGATCAGTTTTCCATTTACCGAACCATTGCCCGAGATAGTGATATTCGATTTTTCATATTCCACTACCGGGCTCTCAAGTGGCATGCCGGATTTTTCGATAAATGAGACATTCCATTCAGGGTTCACAAGCTGTGTCGTGAGAAAGAAAAGGGGAACATCAGCGGTCCCGTTTATTTCCGTTGGCGGCAAATCAATATTAAGAGAGATAGAGACGGGAGTACTGGGGTTTAGAACCATTTCGGGAGTAACATGAACGTTACTGACGGTAAAAGCGGAAGCAACTTGAATGGTAATAAAAAACAACACTGTCGATAAAAGAATATTGTATATTTTTATTCTGCTCACTACCATTTCATTCCCCTCATTACGCGATTGAGGTATGCCAGAAAATGTCTCCATCCTACGCATCAATACCGACGGTGCTGATAGTTTCAATGGTGAGCACCGTTTCTCCTTCTCCCCCGTATTTCCATATCAACCGCAGATCTGTCAGAACCGTGTCACCCATTGGATCATATTTTTCCAATGGGGATATACAGGCCCCATTCGACAAGTGTGCCATCATTTTTCAAAGCAACACTAAATCCGGCCCCTCCTGCAATAGATTTAACATTGGTCAGATTTGCAGGAACATTTGTCTGGCCGTATTCATTATCACCCCATGCCACGACAGTTCCATCACTTTTCAAGGCCAAATTATGGTTATAACCGGCAGATATTGCAATAACATTAGTCAGATTTGCAGGAACATTTGTCTGGCCGTATTCATCATCACCCCACGCAACAACAGTTCCATCACTTTTGAGAGCAAGACTGTGCTCTAATCCCGCAGAGACTTGTATCACGTTTGTAAGATTTGCCGGAACGTCTGCCTGGCCACGATAATAGATATCACATTGGATGGGACCAATATTACACGGGGATTTCGGACCCCATGCAACAACCGTTCCATCATTTTTTAGGGCAAGACTATGGTCTCCTCCCGCAGAGACTTGTATCACGTTTGTAAGATTGTCTGGGACATCCAATGCTCCAAGCCGAGAGCTCCCTCGTGCGATAACTGTGCCATCGCTTTTCAGAACCAGAGCATGGCTCACTTTAGTCGATATGGCAGAAATATTTACTGTTTTTGAAAGATTCATCAGTGTTGGGAGTTGGTTATCTGCATCAGGGAATCCCCAGAATACGATCGTACCATCTCGCTTTAATGCGAGGCTATATTGAGCCCCGGCGGCAACGGCAGATACATCTGAAAGATTACTCGGTACATCACAAACTATTTTTCCACCTTTATAGCACCAAGCATCTACAGTCCCGTCATTTTTCAGGGCTAAAATATGCTCAAACCCGGCTGAAATCGCAACGACATGCGTGGTTGAACCGGAGTTCAGTGATTCGTTTGGATTTTGAATCGCCGTAGAATTTTGTGATGATGGCTGTATTGTCAGGCATCCGGCAAAAAGAACAAGAATGATAATTAGTATCAGCAATGACCGTGAAATCCTGATTCGATTCAAAGCCATTTCAATCTCCATTACAAATTAATGTATTCCCGTTTATTTATAATAAATAATCCTCGATGGATTCTATCAAATCTGCGGATATATGATTCATTCAACATCGGGAAGAAAGATATCACCTCCCGACAACTTGGCAGAACAAATAGTAAAATTGTATGAAACAAAATCAAAAACAAAATGCGAGGAGCCGGATTCGAACCGGCGAACCCCTGCGGGAATGGACCCTAAATCCATCGCCTTTGACCTAGCTCGGCGATCCTCGCACGTTATACTAATCAGCGCATCGAGTGCCTAAACCTTGTCCCAGACCCTAAATCCGGCGCCTTTGACCTGGCTTGACTACCCTCGCTTCCTGTCATTATTTGTCAACCAGAATTAAGAGCGTATCGTGTGATCGGGATATTCCCCTTGCATTTCCCGGATCATTAATGGAGAGACTGCTCCCTGCTCCCACTTTCAGTAGGTTGTTTTGCACACTTACGTTCATCAGTCCAGATGCTATAGCTCTTCATGAGGAGGACAATAATCAACGGTCCCAGGACGAAACCGGCAAGGCCAAGCGTTAAAAGACCGCCGATAAGACCTATGAACATAATAACCGGGTGAATCTTGACCCGGCGCCCAACAAGCACCGGGCGAACGTAGATCTCCGGGAGTGCGGAAACCACAATATATCCAAGAAAAATCATAATGAGAAATCCGTGGAGATCCCCAAGAGCGAGTGCATATCCCCCGACAATAATAAACGCCACTGATGACCCAAGGATAGGGATTACCTCACATAATGCCGCAAGAAAAGAGTAAAACAGAATGTGTCCGTAACCGAGGAAGTAAAATACCGGAAGAGCAATAAAAAAGGTCAGACCCGCAATTGCAAACTGGACGATATAGATGACGTAAAGCGTATCTACCGTCACAGGCGTGAGGAGATCACAATATTTCCTGACCGGCTCCGGCAGGCGACAAAAAATATTCTCCTTTAAGGCAATGCCATGGAAAAGCAACAGGAAAAAGGAGATGAAAAAGACAAGAGCACTAAAAACAATCAAAACGAGGTTGCTAGCAAGCGTCGTCCAGTAATTGACAAAGAGTGCATTACCTCTGGCAAGCCATACCATCAGGGTATCCTTACTGATAGAAAATCCGAAAACACCCGGGTGCGTAGTGGGGTTTGCCAGCCACGATCCAATGGTTGCAAACATCTGGTCAGTGAGACCTGCATTCCCCCGGAGAATCAGGAGCGTAATATAGATCGCCCCGGTAAAGAGCGCAAACAGGACAAACGTTATCGCAGTAGCGGAAATCACCGGACGAGTATAGCGCATCAGCCGGTGATGGAGCGGCATAAGAACCACTGCAAGCGATCCCCCGAGAACGACCATGGCAAGGAACGGCCAGAAAATGACAAGGGCAACAAGCGTAAAAAACAGCACAACCAGGAACGGGTAGTACTCCTTGTCAAGAAGGTTCATACCTGATAAGATTGTTTACCGGCATTAAAGTACTTAGGTGCATTCATGTCAGGCAAATCACGATCAGGGAGGAAAGAGATCCTTTCTTCCCGGAATATAGAGTGCTGCCGCATACTCTTCAGCAAAGGCAGTGTCAATCATCAGGTCAATATACACCATATGGCGCGCCAAAGCCTCGGCATCTTTCCGGTTCTGGGTCGAGACAAGCGTTGCGTATGCCCCGGACAAAGAACCGTTCCCCAGAGCATGAACCGTTGCCGCAGGGAATCTGGGGAGAATACCAAACCTGACTGCATTCTGGATATCTGTATATGCGCCAAATGCCCCGGCAAGGTAAAGGTGTCGTACGTCTCCGACCGTGCACTTGTATCTTTTTAAAAGGACAGCGATCGCCCCGCAGGCGGCAGCCTTTGAATCCATGAGATAATCGATATCCTGCTGGGTTATGACAATATCCCGGCCGGTTCCGGTCTCTGACGCAGGGACGAGGATATATTCCAGTCCTTCCGGACTGGATTGGACTTTTGGATGCCGGAAATTAAGTTTCCCGGCAAAATCAAGGGCCTCAGTCTGCACCATGGCAACCGCTAGATCAATGATTCCGGATCCACAGATACCCCGGGCTGGAGCAGCTCCGATAGTACTCCAGGTGATTTCACTTGTTTCGGGATTTACCCGGATGTGATCTATTGCTCCTTTCATCGCCCGCATCCCTGACCTGATGCCAGCACCCTCAAACGCAGGTCCGGAAGCACAGGAGACAGAAGCTGCCCAGTTACGGTTGCCAAGTACAATCTCGCCATTCGTTCCGAGATCGACGATTAGAGAAAGCTCGTCCGAAACCTGGACACTAGCAGTAATCATGTCACCTACGGCATCCCCACCGACAAACCTGCTGACATTCGAGAGGCAGTAGACCCCCGCATCAGGATGCACGGCAAGGCCCAGGTCATACGCAGTTTTTTGGATCGGTACCCGTGAGACCGGGACATCAATAAGTTCGAGGTAGTCTGCATTGAGGCCGCAAAGGAGATGGTTCATGACCGTATTTCCCGCAATACAGACATCGACAATATCCGTGCCTTTGACACCAGAAACAAGAGAAAGTGTCCCGATAACGTCATTGATGCTATCTGTCGCCGCTTTCTGGAGCGTGCCAAGTCCAGCGGGAGAACTGGCGTACCCTACCCTTGTGAGCAGTTCCTCACCATAGGTTATCTGCCGGTTCAAGGTAGAACCGGTTGCAATGATATCCCCGGTGTCGAGGCGGACAAGACAACCGACAACGGTCGTTGTCCCAAGATCCACAGCGATGCCGTAGAGGGGTGTGGTATCATCAGCAGGTGATATTCCCAAAAGGACAGGTATCGGCCGGGACTCAGAAAGAATGGCCGACTGCGGTATATCTGAGGCAAGGAGCGCATGGTACTGTTCATCCGACATACGGGGCCGGACACCGGTATACCCTGCAAACCTGACTGACCGGGATGCAAATGGCAATCCGTCGGACGGCGAAATATCCACTCGGTACCGCTTAACTGCCGGATCGATACCGCCGGGTATAACAGATCTGGTGATCAGGATCTGGGGGGAATCGATGCGGCTTTCTACTGGGATGGTGAATTCAGCATCTCCGGTCACTTTCACTTGGCAGGCAAGATGATACCCCAGCTCCTGTTCCTTGTGCGTAAGCCGGCAGCCCGAGTCGGTAGCCGGAGCATCCTGACAGTTCCCCTTGTTTAATATTACCCGGCATTTCCCGCAGGTACCTTTGCCACCGCAGATACCCTCAATAGCAATACCTGCCAAAGAGATCGCCGTAAAAAGAGATGTTCCTGCCTTAACAGTGACCATTCGGTTCATCGGTTGGAAGAAAACCCTGATCTCCTTATTATCCGGCTGCTGCATAGGGTTCTTTTCTCCTCCTCTTACTTGGTGACCTCCGGGAAAGTAGTCAAATCATTACCGGCGTCGGTTCACCATTTTTTCGGTGGCCAGTGTGCTTTAAGAAAGGCCGGGATGCCTGAAGAGTCCTTCGGGCCGACAAGAACGTGCCAGCCACTGGCTTCCTCAGTCTCGCCACTCAGACGTGCGGCAAGACCGGGGATAATCAGGTACCGGTAATTGACCCGGTCTGCAATGCCGGTATCTTTCAGGGCCGCCGCTATTGATTCTGCATTAAGGTACCGTCCGGCAACAGCACTTTCTACGCTGTTACCGCCAGTATCTATGACAATTAAAAAGCAGTCAATCCCTGCAGATTTGATGTCGCTTTCGACGGTAAAATACGTTAGTGCATAATTTGTGGTAATGAGCACAGGCGCATCTTTTTTAGGATTGCCAAATACCCTGACACCGGTATCGACCGATACCGGTTTTCGCGGATCGGTGTAGAGGTTAAAACGCCAGATAAGCTGTGGCAGGAGAACCCAGCCTTCGAGGCTGTGCAGGATCAACAGGTCGGCATACCGGGACAGGAGCATGGACGCAGCGCATGCCTCTTTCCATTGTATGAGTTCATGCGAGATCTCCGGGGAAAGCCACGCCGTTATTGGCGTCCCTAGCAGGGGATATCCTAGAAGTTCGTCTCCTCCCGAAAAAACCGCTCGCCGGATTTGCGAGAATGCATGGATCGTCCCGGAAAGGCCAGGTTCTACCGCTGTTCCGGGATCAAGTACCAGATCCTTCACGCCATAGGCAACAAGTGTTCGCACAAGAGAGCGCAAGAGAGCGATATCATGAGGGGCAGAGACGACAAGAGGGCAGGTATATCGAAGGGCAAGTTCTGCCATGTCTTTCCAGTTGTCTTTCGTGGCTGCATACAGGAGAGGCCGGCGTTCCCTGATATGGGCAAGACCCGCTGCCATGATCGCCGCATCATAGGTACAGAGAATAAGGGGAAGATCGGTCTGGGCCGCGACAGCAGTTACCGCCGCTGAAAATGCTGCCGGATCGTGCTGGGTCGAGCGGATAGCCAGAGCGTCAAGTCGCAGTTCGCGCCCGATATAATTATATGAGAAATCTGCGATTGCCCTAATTCGCGCGTCCCGTTCAGTTTCGGATAAATCGTCAGAGATATCAATGGCGATAGGTGTAGGGTTCTGGTAGGTAAACTCATGACGGTAGAGGACATACTTTCCGCCAAGTTTCATGGCCCTTTCTCCGGTCCCGACAATAACCGTCCTGACCGCCGGTGCCATAAGATCTTCGAGTTTGATGAGATTAACCCGATACTCTTCTTTTGTCACCGGGGGGCAGTTATCAACGGCAAGCTCACCGTTGACCACTTTTGTGGCAAACGCCATGCAGTTTGCTTCCCCGCATTCTTTGCAGTTGGTCTTGGGGAGCAGTTTGTATACATCAATGGGGCTGATCTCTTTGATCGTCTTTTTTGGTTCACGTTCCGACATTTTTGCTCCCCCTAAATCTTCATGGTCGCCCACCGAGCTATGCCATCCGGTACCGGTGCATCTTTCTCGGAAAACGTCTGGATCATATCCTTACAGGTCCTAATAGCGGCCGGGTGCATCATCATAAAGATATCCACACCGGCTAGAAGGAGAGTGAGGGCGTTTATCGTCTCCCAGAGGGGCCCGCGAAGCCCCCGTGAGCCGTATTTTTTATCCATCTTCATCCATGCCTCTCGGGCTGCCCAGGCATTGGTGGATGCTGATATGGTCGGCTGCTGGAGTTCAGTGTCACCCATTAAGGCAGCATGGCGTGCACGCTCATGAATGGTAAATGAATATTCAAGACCGTAGCCGAGTGCCACCGTTGTAAGATCCATGACAATGTCTTCCGGCGGAAGATACTCGTAGAGACGGCGGTTAAGTTCCTTAGCCTTGTTGAGTTCAAGACCGGTAAAACCAAGAACTGCATGATTATACTTTTTTGCTGCCCGGGCAACGACGTCGAGGGTCTTTGTCTCGGTCATGCCAAGCGTTACTGAGTTTAAGAGCAGCCGCTCCCCATCAGCGACTTCGGCCACCTTACAAAAGACCTGGGCATCTTTCCGCGGATCACCGCAGCCCCCGATAATCAGCGGGACATCTACGGCCTGGAGGACTTCTTCTACGGTCCTCGCCGCTGCCTCTGGGGACGCATCACGGATAAGCGGGTCGGTTGACATAAGGTGGACGGTGATCATATCGGCGTTGTATTTTTTCACGTTCATCCGCGCCCATTCTGCAGGATCACTGACAACGTCCTTAACATTCTCCATGAGGACTTTAGGCAGCGGCACCTCCATGTCAAAAACGTCAAGCGCAAATATGGGCGCATGAGGCGCCGGGTGATCTGCACTCACAAACGGGGGATAGTCCGACCCGCCGATAGTCAGGACTTTTCCCCGGGTCCCGCCCCCGGATGCAGTCTCGCCGAGCCTGACCTCATGGATCCTGCCAACGAAGTCTTCTTCCAAGGGAAAAAAGGTCTCCGGAATCAATGCAGTTGGTTTCTGGTAAATGGCTGCCGAGGATCCTGAAGGTGCTGTAGCAGTACCAGTCGGGATCCAGAGTTCGAGATCGCCAATCTCCATGGAAAAGTTTTCGAGTTCGATCCGCTCTTTTCCTGAGATCATAGCAAGGAGGCGGGGAAGGGCTTCATGAATCCGGACAGCGTCAGGCATAATTTTGCCTTCGCCGGGGTTTTTATCCTGCATTTATGAATTCCCTCCCGGTTTTTTTGTCTGGATGGGTTCAATAATCACCCGGTCAGCAGTAATCCGGGCGTTCTTGAAGATGAGCTTAAAGCCCCCGGACATTATGGGGAAATCGCCACCGGAAAAGACCTGGACGGCACCCTGTGTCGCATCCATGTTCTGGTTTTCTTCCGTTTTCCAGCGCTCCATGACCGGGTGGACCTGGGAAGAAAGGAAGTCCCTGAGTTCGCTTACGGTTCTGACATCTTTTTCCGTGGCAATCTTTCCGAAGAGATCCACCGGGATGAATTCCCGGAGCTGTTCCCGGAGATCGGAAGGCATCCAAACGACCCGGGCAAATCCTCCATCAGCGGCAAGGAACCGGGGAGAACGCATATATTCAAGGGAGATCCCGTGGAACCCGTCGACTTGGCGGCCGCCGGCCGTAGAATCTGCCATCGTCGAAAAAGGCAGCCCGTTTACGGTTACGTCTTTATAACCTCGCATGACGATCCCAAAACCTTCCACCTCGGGAATGTAGAAAGCGATCCCTTCAAAACACCCGCAGGAGGTATGGGGGCAGGTAAATGCACTATAGAGGAATATCCGGTGCACGGTACCGAGAGACCGCTTTTTTGCACTTTCATTGATCCCGGAATATTCACCTTTCACCGGATCGAGGCATTCTCCTTTACTGATGGGAAAAATCGGGCCTTTCGGATCAATTCGGGCCGCTGCCCTCCCGTCAAACCAGCTGATGGCACCGCAGTTTGCGTATCGCTGCGGAGTAATTACACAGACATGGCTTGGCGCGAATGACTGGCATAAAGCACATCCATAAAAAACATCGACATCATTATCCGTCAATCCCCGTGCCCGGGCGTCCCGTGCCTCATATACCTTCAGTGCATCCGCGTACCGTGCGGCAATAGTCTCTTTTTCGGTAAAAAAGGTGACCTCCATTTTCTCGATAAGGGGAAGCTCGTTTTTAAGGAGCGCAATAAGCACTTTTCCCACAAAGGAAAGCGTGGTAAAACCCTTCGCATAGGCCTTTTTGGAAACCCGCACCCAGATATCGTACCGCTGGTTAAGGTGCATGAATCCCTCGATGTAATTGGTATATTCATGGATCCGGCGCTCGATGACCCCTTCAATATCCTCTTCCAGCTGCGGCCCGGCAATTTCCACGAGGATACCCAAAGGGTATTTCATGCCTTCCTGCATAGCGGCAAGATCCGGGCCGATAATCGTGATCTTCTCATCCGGGATGTCTTCGGGTTTTCTTACCCGGACAAGTTCAAACTTTTCCTGTACAGACGGGCCGCCGAGCTCAACGAACATATCGTTTTTCCGGATCCGTTCACCTACGTGGACAAGCCCGATATCCGCCGGAATATCTTCAAACATCTGCAGGTCCCTCCGGGGCTGTCTCTACAGTTATGGCTGTCAAGTGTTCCTGCCAGTCTTTGATCGAGAGATTTCCGAATGACCATGTCGCGTTTGGCTGGTACGTGTTATCGAGTGAAATGGTTTTTGTATGGGGAGCTGCGTGCTTGAGACCGGAAAGAAGTGTCCATTCCATCGGATACGGCATGCCGGCGATGATGGCAAGATCGCAGGGACCCCTGCCGTGCAGCCCATGCCACAAAGGATCTGCAATACGCTGGCCTGCTTCAACAGCTGGCATAATGATTGCGCTTGTATACCCCCGGTCCCGGAGAGCTTTGTTCACGTGACCTGTGGCTATCACCGGAATTTTGTGTACCAAGGCAAGATCGATAAGGTAATCGACAAATTTCTTTTCCACGATGTCAAGGGAAGCGGCACGGTTTCCGATAAGGAGTACCGGATGACGGGCCCGGTTTATTACTGCACGCACCATTGCCGGCTTAGTAATGACAGCAGATTTTTTCGGGCCGGAAACTTCAGCAGTCTGCCAGGGTTCTGCGGAACTCATAGCAAATCAGTGCTCCTCCGTCGAGACGGGTTTATTATGCCTGAAAAGGGTCGGGTCCGGGATCGGTCGTTCCTTCCAGTCAGATTGGGAAAGAATACGGGAAATATCCCCTTTAAGTGTTACCGGTATATCGGTCATAGTGCGAATATATCGCGGGATATCGTCGGGCATCACTCCATTGTTGCGTTGGTACAGATCAATATAATTCGAAAGTTTCATCGCACGACCACGGCTCGTATCGTTTGGCCGCATGCAGAGTTTTGCGATCAAAACCATTGCCTCTTCCTTTGTTTCTGCTGCGACAAAAAGGTGCTCGGGGGCAGGCCCGGCATAGACCTCTTCTCCGGTACGCTGGTCGCAGACATACCAGTCTGCATCGCGATCAGCACGACCAAGGAGCATCCGCCGGTACTTGGTACCATGCGGACCCACGACTACAGGGATACCCAACCGCCAAAACCCGCTTGATATCGCCGCAGCCTTCTGGGACATTGCACCCCATGCAACACCGACAGCACCGACACGGTTATGCACATAATCCGCAATCTCGGCATAGTTTCCGCGAAGGTTACGCCGCGCAAAGATACTGGCGATTTTTATGGTTGCGCCGGCAATATGTGCGTTTGCGACGCAGGAACCGACATTAACAAGTCCGCCGGCAGTAAAACTACCCGGGAACCGTTCGTACGGATTCTTGCCTTCATCATCCCGGTACATTCCGATAGACATTGCAGCGCAGCCGGACGTGACCACAATATATCTTCGCTTTGCAAATTCGACGGCCATCTCGGCAATTTCCTTTCCGCCGTTTGCGAAATTGGAGCAGCCGACAAAAGCGACAACCCCCGGGATCTCGCCAAGCACAATAGGTCCACCGACATTGCGGATCTCGATATCCTGAATTGCCCCTCGCCCAGAACGGATCACATATTTTTCGTTTTTTATCTTATCAGCAGCCGCGGAGATTATCAGTGAGTGCACCGGTATTTCCTTTGTACAGGCATGCTCACACCGGCCACAGCCAATACAGGTATCATAGAGAGAAGAGAGGAGTGACAGGTCCCCATCGCCAGCAGATTTCATCGCGTGAGGGATGGCAAGATCGTTGGGGCACGCCCTCTGGCACAGATTACACTGCGTACACTCAGCCGCTTTTTCACGTATCGATTCAGGATTTGCAGATGCCTGCGATTTTCTCCGGGCCGGCATAACGGCACGTGCGACCCGGACTGCCACTTCACCGGCCTTTTCCGGATCAAGGATCAGGACGCCTTTTTGCCGCCCGTCTGCAAGATCCATAACGATGGCATCAGCCGGGTCATCGGTCCTGTCGGGGAGACCCATGCAATTTTTATCGGAAGTTGCAATGAAGGGCGTACCAGCAGCAGAGGCTTCGGAAAACGCATCGGTCCGGACGCACTGTTCGTCAACGACAATCACATCCGGTATTCCGCTCCGGATATACCGGAGCTGCCAGGACATAGGGCCTATGATCTTAGCCCGCGGGGAGTACCGGCTCGCGTCAATGGATGTACAGCAGATACCGGTTACTTCGACATGATCGGTTATGTTTTCCCGGGCAAGGTAATCGATGATGGCAACCGAAGGCGGAACGTTATGGCCGATCACAAGGATGACGGGTTTTGAAGTTTCGACTGTTCCCATACCGAGTGCGGCCAGCGGGGCGTCTGGATCAGCTTTCGGGTAGCCAAGGGCAGATATCTGTGCCAGATCGGCTACCTCCATACCCACCTGGTCGATCATGCCGGCATGAAGCACCTTGCTTTCGAAGTCAAGGGAATCGCCTTCCTGTCCGGTATGTGTGGCTGCAAGAAGGGAAGTTATCTGGCTCTCGCAGTAATCGAGAATAGTCTCAAGATCGGCAAGCGTTTGGGGTTTTTCCCCGCAGACAAGCCGTATCACCGGGGCTTCCACACCTATCGCATTACCACCCGGTTCGATGATGCAGTCACGGCCGGCACGCTTAATCGCATAGGTCACCAGTTCACGAGCATGACTTGTGTGGGTAGCTGCCCCGACACATGCCGTTAGAAGAACAGTCCTAGCCTGCTGGGCAGGCATCGTGATACCGCACGCTCCCTTTTTAGTACCAGTCAGATCGCATTTACCGAACGTGCACATGCAACAGAGATCGCAGAACGGCATATAGAATGGCTGGTAGCGGGAGAGCAGTTTCCGGTCCCATGCGCGGAGTGTAGCAAGTGTGGGGAACGGTGTCGGGCCTTCAGGTTCTGTCCACTCTCCTGTCGATAGTTTTCCAATGGAAACAGAGAGGTCTCTGATACGGCCAAAGCCGGAATCCAGCTCTTTTATGGTAAGCGCGATCTTTTTTTCTGTCAACCGTAGCACAACCAGGGGCAATTATTAAGATAAAATCAAGGAATGATGCAGTATGTTTGTCGTACAGGTTTTTAACCAAATCGAATAAGCACCTGTGACACCGGGAATTCTTCGGGTCACCCGGATCCCACCTTACGGTATCCAGCGTTATCCATGAGAATGCAAACGGAGCGATACGCAGGGGAACTATCCGGTATATCGAGCAGCGACCGGCCTGCGATGACTGATTCCTGCACGAGAGGGTCAAAGACAATTTTTCCCAGGTACTGCTGACCGGTCTCTTCCTGCGCTTTTTTCTCAAGGCCTAGGGGAAACAGGCACCCGCCAATGATAAAGAACCGATCAAAAGTAATACCGACCTCCCGGGAGATTCGGTCAGCACGCTGCACGTGAAGAAGAGACTTGTGGGACGGGCCCATCACATCAAAAATATCAGTAACCTGTGCGGTGACCTTGCGGTTGAGATGCTCTAGACCTGCCGGGGAATCAACCAAAATATACCTGTAATTTTTCGCAAGCGACTCAAGCGCTCCTTTAAGGGCGGCATCGGGCATACAGTAACACCCTTCGATCCATTTGGTCCCAACGGCAATAAGATCAAAATGGCTGCCTTCGTAAAGCCCTTCCTTAAGAACCTGACTTTCGATCCTTTCTTTGGGGGCGATCCCGGTCATCGTCCCCCCTTTTTTAATAAACGTCTCCGTGACCAGTTCAGCAATCGTCTTTACACCTTCTTTTTCGAGATCGATTCCCACCATCTCCGCAAGGTTCTGGTCCGGATCGAGATCCACAAGGAGCAGCGGCGCATCGTTTTGTTCCAGGAAATATTTTGTCTGCAACGCCACAAAGCTCGTTTTGCCGGTTCCACCCCGGCCCATGGTCACCAGTGTTTTCATAATGGGGTTTTTCCTTTCTGTAAAGACGCACCTTTCTGTAAAGACGCATTTTCGTTGGTCAGGACACAGATCCTGTCAAGGATTTCCCTTATGGCAGCAATGGCCGGTGTGTTTTGCAGCATGACAACTGAATCACCGGAAATACCTGCACGGGATACGGTTTCATCAAAAGGGATCGTACCGGCAATTGTAATTTTATGGAACCTTGCAAAATCCTGTATGACCTGTTCCTGTTCTTGATTTGCGATTCTGTTTCCAATCAGGGCGGCCCGGGGGATACCGGCGTCCTGTGCCATCCGGAGAATCGTTTCTGCGATGGCTAGTGACTGGTGGTTTGCATCGCTGACGACCAGCATAATATCGACATTTTCTGCGGTTCCCCTGCCGAGGTGTTCAACACCTGCCTCCATATCGAGAACGACCATCTCATCACGTTCAACAATAAGATGACGGACAAGTGCCCGTATCACGCTATTCGCCGGACAGGTACAGCCACCTCCCATAGAAGAAACGGTACCCATTACAAGCAAGTGGGCACCGGCCGGTGTCGGTACTGCATACTTCTCAATAACGTCTCTCACCGAAAAATTCAGGGAATAGACACCGGGATATCCTGTTTTGGTCTTTGCTGAAATGAGTTCCTCATTTTTGGAGACCGGCATTATGGTATTGGTTTCACTGGCGGAAAGGCCAAGGAGCGACCCCAGGTTGGGGGCTGAATCTGCATCAATAGCAAGAGTTCTGTATCCGGCATCTGCAAGCAGATATGCAAAGGTCCCTGCCACCAGCGTTTTGCCCGATCCCCCTTTCCCGGCTATGGCAATCTTCATAGTCCTCCCGGATTATCAGGGACATATTGGTGAAACAGGCTTAATAATCCGGTTACGATACCAATGCATCGGGGATAAGACATGCGTTTTTGTTTTATTGCACACCACCATTAAAGAAGGTAAAAAACCAAGAGTAAAGGAATCACGGTGACGAATGGCTGAGTTAAGGATCGTCGGGACCGCGCATGTCTCACAGAAGAGCGTCGATGAAGTCCGGGCTGCAATCGAGGAATTCCATCCGGATATTGTTGCTATAGAACTGGATCCGGCCCGCTTCTCGGCTTTGAAAAAACAGGCCCGGGACCCGACGGTCGAGGATGTCCTTGAAGTCAGGAACTTTAATTCACTGTTAGTCCAGTGGCTGCTTTCCTACCTCCAGAGAAAGATTGGCGTTGATGTCGGTGTAGAACCCGGCGCCGAGATGAAAACCGCCATTGTGGAAGCGGAGAGCCGCAACATCCCTATTGCCCTTGTGGATCGCGACATTCGGTTAACTCTGCTCCGATTCTGGAAATCGATGGGTATTATCGAAAAGATCAAAATGGTCGTTGCGTTAATCTACTCCGTAGCAGAAGTGGACAATGGCGAGCAGCAGTTTGATATTGAATCGCTTAAGGAGCAGGATATCATCGATGCAGTCATGGAGGAGTTCCGCAAGTTCTCGCCAAACGGTGCTCATGCACTGATTGATGAACGTGATGCCTTCATTGCGCACCAGCTTATTCTCCTCAAAGCTCAACGGCCTGAAGGGCGTATCCTTGCCATAGTCGGCGCCGGACACCGGCAGGGCATCAATAATTATATCGAGCATCCTCAGACACTTCCGCCTTTTGATACGCTCGCAAAAGAACCAAAATCCTTTCCCTGGGCAAAAATTTTCGGGTTCGCGGTTACCGGCCTTTTCGCCTTCCTGATTGCGGCAATTGCTTTTTCCGGTGTAGGCCTTATGGTGCTCCTCTATGCCCTTCTCTTCTGGGTAATTATCCATGGCGTACTTTCTGCGGTGTTTACCCTTATTGCCGGGGGCCATCCGTACTCAGCGCTGACCTGTTTTGCGGTGGCCTGGATGACCTCCCTCAATCCCCTGCTCCATGCCGGTTGGTTTGCCGCCTATGTGGAGGCAAAGGTACGAAAACCACCGGTCTCGGATTTCCGGAAAATTTACGAGACTGATTCGATCCGGGAAATGGCGCGCATCCCGCTGTTCAAAGTTGTTTTAGTCGCAGCCCTTGCTAACCTGGGAAGCCTGATCGGTACATTCCTGTATTTCATTCTGATTTTTCCCCTGCTCCATATTGACCCGGTGACGGTCATCTCTGCCGGCCTTCACAATATGTATACTTGGGCAGCCGGGTGGATCTAACAGCTCTTTTTAAAAACGCATTTTCGGGCGGTAAAGAAGACTCAATTCATTTGTTACTTGCCGAGTGCAGCAGCCTTATCCATACAGGCCTTAATTTCCTGATCTATCCAGTCCTGTATAACCAGTTTCATCTGTTGCTGATTAAGGCCACCGACACTACACCGTACCCGGATCTCCACTTCCAGAAGATCCAATATAGGTTGAACGATCCGGAAATATCCATCAACACTGGTAAATCCTCCAGCCTGCTGGAGGTGAAGCATAACAAGCTCATTAAGATGTTCAAATTCCCCGGTGATTTCAATTATTTTTTCAAGGCTCATTCCGGTGATTGTTTCTGGAGAAGAAGGCTGACAAGGAGCCACTCCGGGATCTGAAGATTCTTTCTTGGCTGTATTTTCGCCGGATTCACTTGTCTTGGCATTATCATCCATGGGGCATCTCATTGTGGCTCGTGACTGCGCTAATATATACATTGGCATCCATGCGTAAAAACTTCAATGTAATCGGGAAAGAACTTGATCATATCGATACCATCAATCCGGGTATTTTCCCGCACACGACCTTATTGAATGAGCAGCTAGAAAACCGGTCGAAAACGCAGCCTGCAGATTGAAACCGCCGGTGTCACCGTCAATATCCAGTATCTCCCCGGCAAAAAACAACCCGGGCACTCGCTTCGATGCCATCGTTTTTGGATCCACTTCTGCAAGGGCAACACCCCCCCGGGTCACCATCGCGACAGAGAGGTCTCCCACTGCCAAAACTTCCAGTTGACACCCGGTTAGGGTATCAATAAGCCGGTTGCGGTTTGCAGTAGTAAGGTGGGCGCCGGTGCTATCCGTGGGGATGCCCACCATTTCCGGCAGAAGGCGGGAAAGACGTTCAGGTACTCCCATACCTGCAATGAGGGTTTTAATCGTTTTCGCCGGGTTTTTCGCTATAATCGCAAGAATCTCCTGAACAACAACATTCCGCTGTACTGGACCAATAAAAGAAAGCCGTATCCAGTCACCTGGACGGATGTTACGTGAATGATCGAGTACCCCCGGACCGGACAGACCGTTGTGCGTAAAGACGATATCTCCCTTGGCTTCCGTAATTTTACGATTCATTCGCCAGACCGAGAAGGAAATCTCAGGAAACGTCATACCGGTGAGGGAGGAAAATGGGAAATCCTTAATAATAAGCGGGGCAAGCGCCGGGCCGATATCGGTTATCGTATGACCCAACGATGCCGCTATCCGGTAACCGTCACCAGTTGATCCGGTTTTCGGGTACGATGACCCACCACAGGCAAGGACGAGATTATTTGAAGAATACACCATGCCAGAAGTCCTGATAATAAAACCCGTATCGGTTTGTTCTACTTGTTTGACCGGGTCACCACACGCCACGAAAACACCGCGTTTCCGGCATTCATTGACAAGGATATCGCAGACCTCATGTGCATTCCTGCTTTCCGGGAATATCTTTCCTCCCTCAGTAATCTCCATACAAAGACCGCGTTCTGCAAAAAAGCTGATAAGCGCCTTATTAGTAAACGATAACAACGCAGGTCTGATAAATGCTCCATGAGTCCCATACCGGGAAAAAAACGTCCGGATATCACCATCGTGAGTTATATTACACTGGCCGGTGCCGGAGATAGTTAATTTGACACCGGGCGTGGCATTTTTTTCAAGCAAAAGCACGCGAATACCCGGCCCGGCTACATGGATCGCGCAGAAAAGACCGGCCGGACCGGCACCGATAATGGCTACATCGTAATGATCCACGGATTTCCTCATGGACTATCTCTTTTTACCGGTTCATGAATCTTGCAATATGCATCCATGACAGGTAGAGAATACTCATGGGAGTATTAAAAAAACAGGGTTTCAGTGAACCTTCTTTTTCCCGAACCATTCTGCATAATGCTGGCGCAGTTCCTCGGATTCTTCGGGGGTAAAATCCTTTTTCTTATAAGTATGCAGGTGTTTTTCCATCTGCCGTATGATATGCTCGGCATCATGATAATCTTCAACTTCTAAGTAGGCAGGAACCTTGGCGACTTCGTACGCATGACCGCAGGCCGGGCACAGCTTCCATTTCTGGAACCGATCGACGTAGGTGAATGCTCTGCACCCGGGGCACCGCAGTATATGGTACATAGATATGAGGTTTTCAGTTTAACCTCTATAAAAATATATTGATTGCCGGTATAGAACTATGCTCAGGGAAATAAAAGATCAAACGAAATCCCTATATCGTTTCGATCACTCCATAGAACCAGTACTATGGAAAATATTGTCGTCACGGGTATCCGGGGGCTTCCCCTGATTAAAGCCGGTGATAATATTGCAGCGATGATCTGTGAGCGGGTAACAATAGAAGATGGCGATATCGTCTCAATAGCCTCTACAATCTACTCAAAGGCCGAGGGCTATACAAAATCTCTTGCGGAGATCTCACCGTCACCAAAAGCGGTGCGGCTTGGCAAACTTAATGGGGAAGATCCCCGTTTTGTCCAGGCAGTCCTTGATGCTTCCAAGGATATCATCATGGAGCATCCTTTTATTCTTTCGGAGCTCTCGTTTGGCCATATCGGTGTGCGTGCTGGTGTCGACCAGAGTAACATCGATGACGGTATGGTGATATTCCTCCCGCCTGACCCCATGGCTGCGGCGGCTAAAGTCCGGGATGAAATCCGGCTGATCACCGGAAAAAACGTGGGTGTAATTATCACGGACACCTGCGGGCGGTCATTCCGGAGAGGACAGACAGGGCATGCAATCGGATGGACCGGGTTCACGGCTATCCGGGATTTCCGGGGCGATGTCGACCTGTTCGGTCACGAACTAAAGATTACCGAAGAAGCTGTGGTGGATGAGATAGCAGGGTTTGCAAACTTTGTCATGGGTGAAAGCAATAACGGTGTACCCGCTGTACTGTTCCATAACTGTCCTCCCTGGACCGGACACGACAACCTCTATTTCACTAAAGACGAGGACATTACCCGCAGGTTGCTCAAGGAAAACTGCCCATCATAAGGGAAAAAGATACAAAAAAAAGGTATTATTTACGCCGCAGTTGCATAGAGGAGATTGAAAACCATGACGATGATACCGACGATCGCAGCAATTGCCATGACCGTTATTGGACTGATATGTACTGCCCGCCGGTCCTCGCTCTCGTAATAGTTGACGAGACCCGCCGATGAAAGTAACCTTCCGCCTTGTTTCTTTGCCATGAGAATATATTTCATTTTTCGCTATATAAAAGGGAGACACGACACCCCATGAAAACACCGCAGGTTCTGTCCGGCCAAGCATTTGTTGGTGAAGAACTCGAGCTCAGGCCGGTTGATATTGTCATTGAGCGCGACCACATCAGCGCCATTGAAGAACGAGCCAGTGCACCGCAAATCTGGATCTACCCGGCGTTATTTGATGCGCATACACACCTCGCCGACACTATTGCTATGGACTGCGACTGTACTGGGGATCTGGCTAGCATAGTGACCCCCCCGGACGGTCTCAAACACCGGCTGCTTGCAGCTGCATTACCTGACAATCTTATTGCCGGAATGAGGGCGTCAATGACCGGTATGATCAGATCCGGAATATTTGGCTGTGCCGATTTCCGGGAAGGAGGTCGTGAGGGTGTTTCGCTGCTCCGGCATGCATGCGCAGGTCTCCAATTCCAGCCAGTTATTTTTGGCAGGGACGGTGGCGAAAACGTTGCCGACGGTTTTGGCGTAAGCAGTACCCGGGATGTAGATGGCCTGGAACACAAAGTCAGGGCAGCCCGTAATGCCGGTAAAAAAATTGCATTTCATGCCGGGGAGCGCGACAAGGACGATATCGATGCCGCCATTGCGTACAAGCCCGATCTTCTCGTCCATATGACCCATGCCACAAAAAAACAGCTCCGCCTTTGTGCGGAACTGAAAATCCCCATAGCCGTCTGTCCCCGTTCCAACTGGGTGCTGGGCGTTACCGCGTCATCCAGGTATCCCCCCCTCAAAATGATGCATGAGATTGGGTGCACGGTCCTGCTTGGTACAGACAACGTGATGTTTGTCCCTCCTGATATGTTTTCAGAGATGGCTTTTACTTCAACGGTTTACCATCTCGATGCAACGATGATTTTCCGGTCTGCGGTCGCGGGATCGCGGTTCACCGGTTCGCCGTTCTTTATCCGGAAAGGAGCCCGCGCAGCTCTCTTTACGATTGATCCGGCCCAGTCAGCTCTTGCGTTTTCCCGCGATCCCATAACTTCGCTGGTAAAACGGGCTCAGTTAGTAACAATCGGGAATAACGTTTTTAATTTGAAAACTCAATAAAAATGGCATGTTTGTTTTGGGTGATGCTAGTGTTCACTAACATACTTGTCGCAATAGACGGTTCAAAATCAGGCGATCGAGCAATAGAACGGGCTGTCGACGAGGCAAAAGTATGGAATGCGAAGCTCCATGCCGTATATGTCGTTGAGACCGGCCTTTTCTCATCCCTCCCGATTGATAATACTGTAGAAATAATGTATAGCGTCCTTGAAAAGGAGGGAAAGGCTGCCCTTGAAAAAGTAAGAAAGACAGCGGCAGAAAAGGGTATTGCGGCCTCGACGCATTTGAAGCGAGGCCATGCCGGTACAGAGATTATAGCACTGGCCCGGAAAGAGAATGTGGATCTTATTATTTCCGGATCCCACGGGAAAAGCACAACCGATAGTATCCTTCTTGGCAGTGTCAGCACCTATATAACAACCCATAGTACGGTCACAACAATGGTGGTGAGATCATAACAGAAATGCTCGTTAAAGACTACATGACAGCAGACGTCGTCCACGTAGATATTCCCGGAAACCGAGACGATGTACTCAAAATTCTCAAAAGGACCGGCATATCCGGTGTCCCGGTACTCAAGAATAAGAAGCTTGTCGGTATTATCACCAGGAAGGACCTGCTGCGAAAACCTGAAGAGACCCAGCTCGGGCTACTCATGGAATCCAAACCGATCACGATTGGACCTAATGCCGACATCCGGGAAGCTGCCAAACTTCTGGTAGACAACCGCATAAGGAGGTTACCGGTAGTTGAAGATGGCAAGCTGATAGGCCTTCTTTCTGTTGCCGACCTGATCCATGCGATTGCCCAGATGAAAATAAAAGAGGAGATCAAGGACACCTATACGAGTACCACATTTGCGCTCTGGGAAGACACACCGCTTCCGGTTGTGGGACGTGTCATGGAAATCTCCGAAGTGGACGCAATTCCGATTCTTAATTCCGACAGTGTTCTGCAGGGTATAATCTCAGAACGCGATCTTATCAGGAACTCAAGCATCGAGGATTCAGTCGGCGTCAGTGACTTTTCCAACGGTACCGACGACGACGAATGGACATGGGAGAGTATCCGGGATAACCATACGATCAGTTTCGGTATCTCCCGGGTCCAGCTGCCCAACCGTCCGGTAAAACTTGCTATGGTTAAAAACGTAGTCGCTGTCCCCAAGAATTCAGAAGTCAGCGAATGTGCGCTTAAAATGCGACGGTCCCGGGTCGACCAGCTGCCGGTCATTAACGGCGACAAGCGCCTTGTGGCTATGCTGTATGACCGGGAGCTCATCCGTGTCCTCTGCAAAGAGGATACCGAATAACAACCTTTAAATTTATACGTGTCATCTTATACCATAAAACGCTTTTAATTGATTTTCGGCGTTCATTTATTTTTGAGGTGTGATATGCCTGAACAATACCAGGAATCTATGACCGGGACGACAACGGTAGGTCTGATATTTGCTGGCGGGGTTATCCTTGCCACGGAGAAACGTGCAACCATGGGCTACATGATTGCAAGCAAGCGTGCAAAGAAAGTCTACCAGATTGCCGATCGGATTGGCATGACTATCGCCGGCGGTGTGGGCGACGCCCAGCAGCTGGCACGGATTATAACCGTCGAATGCAACCTGTACCAGATACGCAGGTCACGGGCAATTTCTGTCGGGGCCGCTTCAACGCTGCTTTCCAACTATTTAAACCAGAACCGCTATTTCCCGTACTATGTCCAGCTGCTGGTCGGCGGTATGGATGAGCACGGGGCAAGCGTTTATTCTGTAGATGCAATGGGTGGGGCAACCAAAGAAGAAGACATTGTCTCGACCGGTTCCGGTTCTCCCATGGCATATGGTGTCCTGGAAGACCGATACCGCCCGAACCTGAATGAAGATGAAGCCACCGAACTTGCGGTCCGTGCATTGCGATCTGCGATGAAACGCGATGCCGGTTCCGGTGAAGGAATCCATGTGGTCGTCATTACTAAAGAAAGCTATAAGGTGCTGGAAGAGGACCAGCTCAAAAAATACCTCCCCAAAAATTCTGCATAATCTCTTTTTAGGAAGTCCATTATTATGTTGATTGAAGATCGGCTCAAAGAGCTTAAGGATAAGATTAATGAACGAGTGCCTGATGGCATCAAAGTGACCGAGGTTGAATTCGAAGGGCCTGAACTGGTCATCTATACTGATGATCCCAAACGGTTTGCTGATGAAGCTGATTTAATTCGGATTCTTGCCCGCGATCTGCGGAAACGTATTGTTGTCCGTCCCACTATTCTTGAAGATCCAGAAAAAGCGGCAACTGAAATACGGGCAGTTGTCCCGGAATCCTCAGGCATCACTGACATTTTTTTCGATGCAGATACAGGGGAAGTCCTCATTGAGGCAGAAAAACCCGGTGTGGTTATCGGTAAAAATGGCATTACCTTACGGGAGATCACCAAGCACATTGGCTGGACGCCCAAAGTTGTCCGTACACCTCCCATCGAAAGCAGCACCGTAAAACAGGTTCGCCAGTACCTTCGCTCGGTCAATGAAGAAAGAAAGACATTTCTCCGCACTATCGGCCGCCGGATCCACCGTGATATCCCAGGCCGCGATGATACAAATAAAGATGCCCCAAGAAAAGACCAGTGGGTGCGGGTGACGACCCTTGGTTGTTGTCGAGAAGTCGGTAGGGCAGCCTTTCTTCTTACCACCCCCGACAGCAGGGTACTCATAGACTGCGGTGAAAAACCGGACAACTCAAACGGTACGCCGTACCTTTATGTACCGGAAATCCACCCCTTAGCCCAGCTTGATGCTGTTGTTCTTACCCATGCACATCTCGATCATTGTGCGCTCATTCCCCTGCTCTATAAATATGGATACGAGGGCCCGGTCTATTCAACGCCACCGACCCGTGACCTTTCCGCGATGCTCCAGCTGGATTACCTTGATGTTATTAATAAGGAAGACCGGAAGATCCCCTACAGCTCGAATGAAGTTAAAACGTATATCAGGCATTCGATCACTCTCAATTACGGCAGTGTCACTGATATTGCCCCGGACATCAAACTCACCTTCCATAATGCGGGGCACATCCTTGGTTCAGCCATCGCCCATTTCCATGTAGGTGACGGACTCTACAACATAGCGTTTACCGGGGATTTCAACTATAGTAAAAGCCGTCTTTTCAACCCGGCAATTAACCAATTCCCCCGGCTTGAAGCGTTGTTCATGGAAAGCACCTACGGAGGATCAAATGATTTCCAGCCAGCCCGATCTGATGCTGAACTCCGGTTGTACGAGACTATCAACAAGGTGCTTTCACGAGGCGGTAAAGTCCTTATCCCGGCATTTGCCGTTGGTCGATCGCAGGAAGTCATGCTTGCCCTTGAAGAGGGTATGCGTCTGGGTAAGATTCCCAATGTCAAGATCTATCTCGACGGTATGATTCGCGAGGCAACCGCAATTCATACAACCTACCCGGAATACCTCAATAACGATCTCCGCAACCTCATCTTCCGGGAAGGAATGAACCCCTTCCTTGCCGAATGTTTCCAGCAGGTCGACTCTTCAGAACTCCGGGATAAAGTGATCAATGGCGACCCGTGTGTGATCATATCAACCAGTGGTATGCTTAACGGGGGGCCGATCATGGAATATCTCCTTAACCTTGCCGAAGATGAGAAAAACGCACTCGTCTTTGTCGGGTACCAGGCAGACGGAACACAGGGGCGGCGGATCCAGAAAGGATGGCGTGAGGTCCCCATGGGCCGCAAAGGAACGATCACCATCAACCTCGAAATTGACACCATTGACGGGTTCTCAGGGCATTCCGACCGCCGGCAGCTGATGAATTATATCGGCCAGATCCAGCCTCGACCGGAGAAAATCTTCTGCATTCACGGCGATGAGAATAACACCATTGACCTTGCCAGTTCCATCTATAAACGCTACCATATCCAGACGCACTCGCCCATGAACCTCGAGACGTACCGCATGGTATAACCCGGGCCTTTTTATGAAGGCACACCTTTTTGTTGTCTGCCTGGGGGTCTTTGCAGTGATGGCACTCTCCAATGCGATAGTGCCAGTACTGCCGGCATTTGCCTCAGGCCCTGCCTGGGAAGGAGCCATCTATGCTGCTTATTTTTTAGGAGCGTTTTTATCGACTTTGCCCGGTGGGATCCTTTCCGACCGGTACGGCCGTATGCGAATTATCCTTGCCGGTCTGGTGCTTACAGTACTTAGTGGAGCATTGCTTTTCACTACTACGATGCCTTTACCGGTAATTGTCCTCCGTTTCATCGAAGGCATCGGCGCCGGCTTCTTTATTGCTGCCGGGATGTCGTATATCAATTCACGGCCGGATCACACCCGGATGAGCGGGTATTACCTCGCGATGCTCAACCTGGGACTCGTCATCGGGCTTATTGCATCAGGCTGGCTTGCGGTCCGGTTTAAGCAGCCTGCTCTTGGGATCGGTGTCTTTACCGCTCTTTCACTGGGGGTACTAATTGTTGGTCTTTTTGTCCGGGAGACGCAAAAACCAATCTCTACTTTGGGGAATGATCCAGAAACCACCTGCTGTAAAAGATTCGCATTCCGGGAAATTGTCGACCTTACGGTTTCAAAGAACCGGTTGTGGTATTCTGCGATTATTCTTGTAGGTATCACCGGCGTTGTTACTTCGCTTTATCCGACATTTTCCGGTGAACCGGCAGATGTCCTCGGCCTGTGGATTGCCTGTATGAGTATAGCGACTATCATCTCAGTTCTTATAGTCAGCCGGTTTTCTATTCCACCCATCCCTGCCATTCGATTGTCGGCAGTGTTCATGGTAGGTGGTGTCCTGCTCGCTTATGTCTCACCACTGGGGTTTATTGTTCTAGGCACTCTTGCCGGGATCGTGATGGTTGCCCAGATGTCTGTCCTAGCCTGCGAGAAAGATCGCCAGGGATGTATCATGGGTCTTTTTTCGACCTCCAGTTATCTCGGAATGACCATTCTTCCTTTTATCGCAGGTATTATCGCGAATGAGGCAGGTTTTTTCCCGGCGTTTCTTGTTACGGCGATCCTTGGTGGGACTGTTGCCATCTTGTTCTTGGGTAAATTCAATGACAATTCACAATAGGGATCGGAAGAATTTGTGCCCGAGCGGTTTAACAATAGATTCATCTGTTTTAAAGGAGCATTTTCCGTTATGCAGACGACTGCAAAGATTGGCATACTGATTCTTCTTGTTATTTTTCTTGTGCCCGTAGTGGCCGCTGAGGACGCTAACGATTGGTACACAAAAGCCCAGAATGCTGCCTCCACTCATGATTACACGGACGCTGTTACTTATTACAACAACGCAATAGCACTCAACCCCACATTCGATTCAGCTATGGCCGGAGAGGCCGTTTCCCTTAATGCACTTGGCCAGTATTCACAGGCTCTTTCATTCGCCAACCAGGCGCTTGCAATACGGTCAAGCGCGACCGCGCTTGGAGCACAAGCAGATGCCCTTTTTTACCTTGGCCAATACAACGAGGCTATTGGTGCCTACCAGAATTACACCCAGATCGTTTACAACCAATACTCAGCTTACTGCAATCTTGCCTATTCCTATGCCCAGGAAAACGAATCTGCTCAGGCACTCGCTTCCTATTCCCAATGCACAAATCTCAACCAATCCGACCCGATGGTCTACAACCAGATAGGTCTCCTGTATATGGCAAACGGTCAGTACGCAAATGCACTCACTGCCTTCAGTTCAGCAACCGCCCTTACGATATCCAATGCCCAGATATGGAATAATAAGGGAGAAGCGCTTGCCGCTCTCGGCCGGTACCAGGATGCGATGGACTGCTTCAATACCGCACTTACCATTGACCCGACCTATGCGGCAGCACAGGCAAACAAACAGGCCGCGATGGGAAAAGGGCAGCTCATAATTGCATCAAATACACCAGCACCAACATTGGCTCCATGGTACCTTGGCGGCATAGCACCGACGACCGTGACACCGACCACTATAGCAACACCTAACGTGACTGAAACGGAGCAAACAGTTGTCCAGACTACTACTGTCCCGCCAACAACAACTGCGACAGTAGTTGTTACAAGGACCACGTATTCTCCAATGTCACTCTTTCCGGTCCTTGCAGGATTGGCAGCCGCTGCAGTTATCCTGAACCGTGCGGGAAAAGATAAGAACCGGTAAAAAAGTGCAAAGATAACCGGATCTCTCTTTTTTCAACAAGTTAAGTCCAATTAACCGGAAAGGGCTCTTCCTCCATATGCCCGCATGATGCGTTCATAGATGGCTGCAGCTTTCTCAAGCGATGCCACCGCAACCCTCTCATTCGTGCCATGTAATGTTGAAAGTTCACCCGGGCCATATTCAACCACCCGGAAACCGGCAGAGCGCAAGTGACGGGCATCACTTGCCGCCCACTGGACAATAGGAGTTACCATCCCACCTTGAACGTTTCCTACTTCACGACAAACTAAAGATACAAAATCACACAAAGGATCCGTGAGGGACGGTTCATGAAAAATTTCTTTAATCAAGGTTGCATGTGGGGCATGTTGCATAATTTCCCGGATAAGTTCTGTCATATTACATCCCCACGGAATACGCATTTCCAGATCAAGGCTGCAGCGCTGGGCGACGATGTTAACCTTTTCTCCCCCGTTAATAACACCCGGGTTATAGGTCACGTGCTCAAGTATCTCGCTGCCCCTTTCGATCCGGAATTCTTCAGAAAAGACCTCAGCAGAGGTCTTGATAATATCCTGAATTTCCCGGTTCATGGGAAATGTCCGCTCGTGAATGTTTTTCAGGCAGTCGAGCACCTGCATCGCTTCCATCACGGCACTTATACCAACTACCGGATATAGTGACCCATGGCCGGGCGTCCCGGTAAATTTTAGTTCCAGCCGGCAGAGCCCTTTCTGGCCAACACACGGGTGCAGGACTGGTGTTGGCTCGGCAATCAGACAGTCACACGGAGAGAAAATGTTTTTTTCCAGCAGGTACCGGACTCCTCTTTCTCCTCCGGTCTCTTCATCGCAGACAAAAGCAAGGGATACCGGTAGTGTCTCACCAGAGTCCACATACCGTTCGCATGCGGACAGGATAGCAGCACAACCGCCTTTCATATCGCTTGAGCCCCGCCCCCAGACATACCCGTTATTTATGATGCCGGAAAAAGGAGAATATGTCCATCCCTCATCAAGGGCAGGAACAACATCGACATGGCCACAGAAAAGAAGCGGCCGGTGCGCCCCCATCGTCACCAGGTTACATCCCCCACCCGAAGAACAGATAACCTGTGACGGGACACCAAGGGCATCAAGGAAATGCCGGATATATGCGATAATCCCGGACGTATCCCCCGGAGGGTTCTCACTCCGGATTTTCACAAGGTCTGCACAGATCTGCTGGGGATGCATGCCGGAATTCACCAATCACGATGTTTTTCTTTGCGAGAGAAATTCAGCAAAGAGCCGGGAAAGCGATGCTTCCTCGTACAGGCTCTTCAGAAAGTCCTGGTCAAAAAATTCGTCGATAAGATTAATGAAGAAACCAGGAGGTATAGCCTGTTTACTGTCAGGATCCGGGACGATCCGGAAGCTCCGGTAGCTGGCAGAATCTTCGGGATCATAGATGATCTGCCACAATGTCGGGAGACGGGCAAATTTCTCCGGTTTGTGTTCTTTGAGCCAGACCATAAATGCCGGAAAATGCACCCGGTCACCTTTTTTTTCCTCGTCTATTCTCCAGCGCATGTACTCGGCACCCATGATATTTTTCGGCGACTGGTAGTTGAACGTGTAGATGCTGCAGGTGTAATCGATATGCGCAATAGCATCGACAAAATAGAAATACAGCGTCTTGTCAAAGAGCGACGTATCATGAAGGATGAGTGACTTTTCGTAAAGATGGGTAAGGACATGGAGATACTCCGGATCTGAGGTCATACGATCCTAGATATGCAGGAATTGTAAATAAACCCCCGTAATATCCCAAAAAAAGACCGGCTTGCAGGATATTACTTGAAAAACGGTTCCCGCTGTTCGACAGCCTTCCGGAACAGTGCTTCAAGTTCCGCACCTTTTTTACCCCGGATCGAAACATGATTATCAGATCGCAAAAGACAAGGTTTCAGCTTCCCATCCGACGTAACCCGGAGACGGTTACAGTAAGCACAAAACTCGGTGTTATGCAGCGGTCTCACGACTTCGACTTCGGCGCCGTCCAGACAGTACTTTTTCCGGTGATGCATCCTTCGGGTGAGTACCTCGCTTGCGCGTGAGGCAAGCATCGATTCGACACCCTGTAAATCGCCGTGGTAGTCGCAGTCTTTGAAATGCATCAGCTCAATGAGCTGGAGGACAAGGTTCCGGTTTCCCCGGACATAATGAATAAAATCATCCACTTCATTGTCATTGATCCCATACAGCACAACCATATTGAGTTTGACCGGGGTAAGACCGGCTTTAAGTGCAGCATCGATCCCGGCAAGGACTTCATTCAGCCGGTCGCTGCCCGTGATCTTTTTGTAGGTATCATGGTTCAGGCTGTCAAGACTAACATTGACACGGCGGAGCCCGGCCTTTTTCAGATCTTCGGCCATATCGGCAAGCAGGATGCCATTGGTCGTGAGGGATGATTCTATACCCGGGGGAACGGCACGGATGATTTCGAGAAGATCGGGACGGATGAGGGGTTCCCCACCGGTAAATTTAATACTCCGTATCCCGAATCGTGCCGCCAGCTGCATGATCTCGATGATTTCTCCGGCGCTCATCTCTGCATCAGGATTCTTCTCACCTTCCGCATGGCAGTAAATGCAGGAAAGGTTGCAACGTGAAGTAAGACTAATGCGGAGGTTGGTCACCGGTCGTCGATACGAATCCCTGAGGGTCTCGGTCGCGGGCATCTTGTTTTCAGCCTTTGAAGTTCTTTGCGATGATATAAATTTCCGTGCTTCCTTTCCGGGTGGCCTTTGTGGAGTAAGTCTTCACCGCGTGGAAATGCTCCCGGACACTTGCCAGGAGTTCGGGAAAATCTGCTCCCTGAAACGATTTTATAACAAAGTTTCCCCCGGTTTTTAACACGTTGCAGGCAAAGGCAAGCGCCTCTTCACCAAGAGCCGTGGAACGGGCCTGGTCGTAACTCTTGTGACCGGAAAGTTTTGGCGCTGCATCGCAAACGACAATATTGACGATTCCGAGCATTTCCTGTGCCTTTTGCTGAATGACCGGATCGGTAAGGTCACCTTCGAGCGTGTCAATCCCCTCAATGGCAGCAATCGGGTTTAAATCAATCCCGAGCACCCGTGCGTCAGTAAGTGAGCGGAGGACCTGGAGCCAGCTCCCCGGCGCTGCACCAAGATCAATGATATTATCATCCCGGCGGATAACGGCAAACTTCTCCTGGATCTCGATTAATTTAAAGGAAGCCCGGGAACGGAACCCTTCACTTTTTGCCCGGAGATAGACTTTATCCCGTGACCATTGTGAACCCATGACAAATCACCAGAAAAACGTTATTCTCACCCAAAACGCTATAATTAAAGTATGACGATATACTGTATAAGACAGTTGTTAAGGGGAAAGAGATGTTAAAAGCAACCATTGACGCAGAGATATTCCGGGAAGCCATTGAAGCGATATCGGCACTCGTTCCTGAATGCCGGCTGCATACAGCAGAAGATGGCATCTCCACCCGAGCCGTGGACACCGCCAACGTCGCGATGATTGCATTCACGCTCAAAAAAGAGGCGTTTGATACCTTCAAGGCGACCAAGAGCGAGCTCGGCGTCGACATCCAGAAAATGAAAAACATCTTCAATATGGGAGGTAAAGGTGACCTCATCAGCCTTGAGCTCGCCGATAATGCACAGAAGATGGCAGTCAGTGTACACGGGTATCACTACTCTATCACGCTCCTGGATACAAACACGATACGCAAAGACCCAAATTCACCAACGATCAACCTGCCGGGAAAAGTTGTCATCTCTGGTGAAGACCTCAACAATGCGATAAAAGCTGCCGCAGTAATATCAGATAAAATAGCGATGGGCATTCACCCCAAGGAACAGACTTTTTACATGGTCGCCGAAGGAGATACCGATCACATCCAGCGTGAATTCAGTAAAGACGAGCTCAAATCCCTTTCCCCGGTCGAGGCACGCTCGCTTTTCTCCCTTGATTATCTCAGAGATATGGGAAAAGTCATGGCAAAAGCTCCCGAAGTGGAAGTCTGTCTTGGCGTCGATCATCCAGTCCGGTTCTCTTTTGACATTGCGGGCGGCAACGGGCATGTGGAGTACCTGCTTGCACCCCGGATTGAGGCTGACTGAATGGCATTTGTGCCTTCCGGCAAGGAACTTTCCCATTTCCCTTTTTTAAAAAATGCCCAAGGGCTCATCAGATCCCGTTTTGCGTCCCTCGGTACGGTTCTTGGTACAGAAAAAGGCCAGATCCTGATTTCGTCTGCAGTCCACCGCATCCAGGAAGCCCTCTCGCAGAAAAAAAACCATGTACCTGAAGTGAATGATTCTCCGGAAGACGAGATTGCAGCCTACGCACTAGCGAGAATCATTGTTTCCTGTATCAACGATAAACAGCTCATTGACCGGCTTACCCGGTACGAAGCCGACCGGGGCTATTACTTCCTCGTTAATGAAGAAGAGTGGAACACCCGGTATACGCAGGACGAAGGAGAGTATTCCCGGTTGTGGACGGCAATAGCTGATGAGCTGGGTATCCGGATCTCACAGGACCGGATGCCGGTTCCTGATTATGTGGAGCTTGTTGCTCCGCTTCACGACGATCATTACCGGCTTATCAACCGACATGTGGAAAAAGGGTTTGTCAAGATCAACAAGAACGAACGCTACGATCTTTTACGCGAGCGGATCCGGGTGCTCCAGCGCCGCGACCTCCCGCATCGGGTGCCAAAGAACATCTGCGAACAGCTTGCTCCCAAGGTTGCGGAAATCAAGAAAGTATACCAGGAACAGATGCTCCGGCAGTTCGGGAAAGTCGAAGAAACTGCATTCCCTCCCTGTATGCAGGCTCTTATTACCGCACTTGCGGCCGGCACTAACCTCACTCATGCCGGAAGGTTTTCGCTGACGGCGTTTCTCCATAATATCGGTATGAACCCAACCAGTATAGCAGAGCTCTATTCGCGTTCCCCTGACTTTGATGTTGAGAAGACCATGTACCAGGTCGAACATATCACCGGGCGCGGCGGGACCGGGACTGAGTATACTACGCCGGCGTGTGCTGCGATGCAAACGACCGGACTCTGTGTTCACCGGGATACGCTCTGCGAAAAGGTAAGCCATCCGCTTAGTTATTACAAAGTGAAAAAGACCAGACCGCTCAGAAAACCAGCACCAGAGGAGAGGAAACCGGCTCCTGCAAACAATCCAAACACTCAATAAAAGAAAAATTTCCGGTTTTTTTATGCAATCTTTTCATTGACCATATAGCCGGCACCGGAGAGAAACAAGATGAATATAATAATGGCAATCATATAGGCAGGGCCCGAACTGATTGCAAGCGGGAGCACTGCGAGAAGAATGACCAGTAGTGCAAAGCCCATTACGCCGATAACAACATCGAGCAGTCGTGCGTCCATCTCAATTATTTTGGTATTAATCCGTAATATGCATATCCACAAGCCGTTACCCTGATGTTCCCTGAAAGTACATCTATGGCCATGGAGCGCTCTGCCGCGATTGCGTTACTCAACAAGCATGTGCACGAGCCCGGGCTCAAAAACCACGGTCTTGCCACCGGCGCAGTGATGAAGGCACTTGCGGAAAAGATTGGGGAAGATGGCGGACTCTGGGAAACTATTGGTCTCTTACATGACATCGATTTCGAACTCATCCATGGTGACATTCAATTGCACGGGAAGAAAGGCGCCGATATCCTCATTGACGCTGGCATAGATCCCAACATAGCGTCGATAGTCCAGCGACACAACCACATGCTTTTTTCCGGGACCTATGAGAGACCTGTCGAGATTGCACTTCAGGCAGCGGACAGCGCTTCCGGCCTCGTGATTGCCTGTGCGCTCGTAAAAGGAGGAAGACTCTCTGACATAACGGTAAAAACGGTAACAAAAAAAGCAAAAGAAAAGTCTTTTGCCGCCGGATGTGACCGGGGCCGCATCGCACTTATCGAACTCATCATTCCCTTACCGGAGTTCTATACTGTTGCTATCCAAGGCCTGATGGGGATACGGGAAGATCTTGGCCTGTCCTGAACGAAGAAAGAGAATAAGAACCCACCGGATACAATTGAAGATAATACAATGATTAGTCCAGAACAGCAGAGAACCGAAGTGCTGGCCGAGCTTTCACGGGTCGTAACCCTCCTTTCAGAATCATTAGCACCGGTGCTGGTTTCCGGTGCCGGTACAAATATAGGGTATGCCATACGGGGTGCCCGGGATGCTTCCGGCGTTGCCGCGGTGGCGGGTGGATTTATAGTACAGGAAAATGCAGTAGTGGCGGCAGGACCCTGCGGATTCGGCGCTGATGCAGAAATGACAAAAGTCCTGCTCACCGCAATGAAATTCGATCCGGACATAAGGTGTGCGGCGACCCTCCACTACACCAAAGATGCCGGCCGTATCCTTGAAGACATGTTTCTTGAGTACTGCACGGTTAACCGCAGGCTGCAACCCCCGGGGGTCAGCAGCACGATGGATTGGGGCGTTGCTTCATGCTGCAAGGACGGTGTGCCGGAAGTGATCATGGATCCCGGTACTACGGAAAGTCTGGCAAAGATCCACCTGTTCGGTGAAAACCCAACCGATGTTTCAGGCAATACTATTATGTTATCGAACCGCATTATACGTATAGAACTTTGAGGAATAATTCATGGGAATAAAGCCATCGTATATTAAAACCATCGGAACCGCACTCCTTACCACACAGAGAGAGTACTTCTCAAGCAGCTTTGATGCGAACAAGCAACAGCTTTCATCATCGGCATCGATCGAAAGCAAGCGCGTCCGGAACCGGGTCGCGGGATATATAACAAGAAAAATTAATACAAAAAGACACCCATAACGCTACATATGTTTGAAGGTGTCCTTCCCGCTATAATTACTCCTTTTAAACGTAATTCCGCAATGGACCTTGACGTTTCGGGTCTGGAGCGAAACATCGCGTATCTCCTGTCCTGTGGTATCCACGGGATCGTGCCCTGCGGTTCGACCGGAGAGTCGGCAACGCTTTCGTTTGCCGAGCACGAAAAGGTTGTCAGCGTTACTATCGACAAGGTCAACGGCAAGATACCTGTCCTTGCCGGCACGGGTTCAAACAACACAGCGGAAGCAGTCATCCTCACGAAGGCGGCAAAGGACACCGGCGCTGATGGCGTGCTTGTAATCAGCCCGTATTATAACAAACCCAATCGTGCAGGACTGGTAAAGCATTATACCAAACTGGCGGACCTCGATATACCGGTGGTCATCTATAATGTGCCGGGCCGCACCGGCCAGAACCTGGAACCGGACCTGATCGCCGAACTCGCACAACACCCCAATATTGTCGGGATTAAGGAGGCAAGCGGTAACATCGGCCAGGTCTCCCGGATCATTGAGATGACCTGGGACGAGGACTTTGCCGTGATTTCTGGCGATGATAACCTCACCCTCCCGATAATGGCACTTGGCGGTAATGGCGTGATCTCCGTTGCCGCAAACGTCGATCCGACCCGCATGGTTGCATTATGTGAAGCGGCCAAAAAAGGCGACTGGAAAAAAGCGCTTGAACTCCACTATGCCCTTTCACCCTTGTTCCGCTCGATGTTTATCGACACCAACCCCATCCCGGTAAAAAAAGCCGTTGAACTAGTGGGCATGGCCGGTGGACCGGTCAGGCTTCCGCTCGATAACCTTGACGAGAAAAAGACGGCTGAACTCAGGAAAGTGCTGGTAACTATCCCGGCTGCAAAGAAAACTTCCCCGAAGAAAAAACCTGCTGCAAAATCCAGCCGGCGGTGAACCCGGAATGGTCAAAGTAGTTATCTGCGGCGCCTCCGGCCGCATGGGCCAGACCCTGGGGAGAATGGTCGATGATGCTGCCGATCTTGAACTTATCGGGGGTATAGATCTTCACCCCGGCACATTTTTTGGCGCTGAAATTGTGACAAACCAGGAGATGGACGCGCTCCTGAAAAGCAAGAAACCGGATGTCCTTATCGATTTTACCATAGCGCATGCGGCTGTCGAAAACGTAAAAGTGGCAGCGAAAAACCATGTGGCCCTTATTGTAGGAACCACTGGATTCACCCCGGAACAAAGGAAAATTATGGCTGCCGCGATCACGGGGCATGTCCCTGCGGTGATCTCAAGCAATTTTTCTGTCGGCGTCAATATCTTCTGGCAGCTGGTACGGGAGGCCGGCATACTGCTCGGTGATTATGACATTGAAGTCATCGAAGCACATCACCGGAACAAGAAAGATGCACCAAGCGGGACCGCAAAAACCATCCTGCAGATCCTGGACAAGGAAGTTGGAGAACGCCGGAAACTCTACGGCCGCGAAGGTATGATGGAACGGAGCAACGAGATCGGTGTCCATGTGATCCGGGGAGGAGATATCGTAGGAGATCACAAGGTTATGTTCTCCAAAAATTTTGAGACGATCGAACTTTCCCACCGGGCTTACGACCGGTCGGTATTTGCAAGCGGTGCCCTTCGTGCTGCCCGTTGGGTCGTTGATAAAAAACCGGGCATATATGGCATGGACGATGTCCTTGACCTCAAAAAAATGACCTGATTTCTTATAGATCTCCGATCTCTAATAGAAACTTATTTTTTATCTTTCACCGAATATTACGGTGGAGTGAACTAGTTGGTAGCAGTAGTTGATACTACAAAATGTACTGGTTGTGAAACGTGTGTAAGTGAATGCCCGGCATCGGCAATAGCCATGGAAAACGAAAAGGCAAAAGTAGACAAGGATATGTGTGTGGACTGCCAGACCTGCGTGGACGCCTGTCCGTCTGAAGCCATCCACATGGAATAATTTTTCTCGTATAACTCCTATTTTTTCCTGATTTAGGTTTCAGATCAGAGACTGTCTATCCGGTTTGTGAATACTGCAGGAATGCAAATCGAACTTTCATCTCTTGAATGAATGCATCCGGACCAGATTGGTAAAAACTATAAAAAACAATGTTTTTATTATCGCAGGTGAAATGGGACTTTACAACCCGCCATCATTTCAAACGGGAAATACAAACTACACAGGACCTGTCAGCTATGATCAATGTTGGAGTGCTCGGTGCTACGGGCGCGGTTGGTCAGCGATTTGTCGAACAATTAACGGATCACCCATGGTTCAATCTGACAACGCTCGCGGCCTCGGAACGCAGTGCGGGAAAACCCTATGGAAAAGTGGTAAACTGGCGCCTTGAAACGCCATTTCCGGAGAAGATTGCAAAACTCAAAGTCACAAACATTGACCCATCCGCGATGAAAGACGTGGATCTGGTCTTCTCCGCTCTTCCTGCTGAAATTGCAACGGATGTAGAGAACACGTTTGCCGATGCAGGCATTGCTGTCTGCAGCAACGCAAGTTCACACCGGATGGAACCAAATGTTCCGCTCGTAGTACCTGAGGTCAACCCGGATCATCTCGGATTGATCGATGTCCAACGAGATGCCGGACGGGATGGATTTATCGTCACCAACCCGAACTGTTCCACCATCATGCTTGTCTGTGCCCTTGCACCGCTGCGCAAATTTGCGTTTTCCGACATCAGGGTCTCAACCATGCAGGCTATATCGGGAGCAGGATTTGCCGGCGTGGCTGCAATGTCCATCTATGACAATATCATCCCTTATATCGGGAAAGAAGAGGAGAAGATGGAGACTGAGACTCTCAAAATCATGGGTAATCTCAAAGGCAAGAAAGTAGTAAACGCCCCATTCTCGGTGAGTGCAAGTTGCCACCGGGTACCAGTGATTGACGGGCACACTATGGCAGTCTGGGCTGACATCAAGGAACCGGTAGCCAAAGTAAAACAAGCCTATGCTGCTTACAAACCCCCCATTAAAGGTCTCCCGACCCAGCCCGCAGAATCGGTCCACCTGTTTTCTGATGACGACCGGCCCCAGCCCCGGCTGGATCGCATGCGCGGAAAAGGCATGACTGTATCGGTCGGCCGCGTCAGGGAAGGCCTCAGGTTTGTGGCGATGGGACACAACACGATCCGCGGAGCAGCGGGTGCTAGCGTACTGAATGCTGAACTGATAACAAAGAAGAAGTACCTGTGATCCTTATGGACACTCCCCCTATGCAACCAATGAAGGAAAACACCGTGTTTGTCGGAAACAAACCGGTGATGAATTACGTTCTGGCAGTTGTTACCCAGTTTAACAACGGGGCCGGAGAAGTAGCGATCAAGGCCAGGGGAAAAGCAATCTCCCGTGCCGTCGACACAGCGGAGATCGCATTAAACCGGTTCCTTGATGGTGTTACTAAAAAAGATATTGTTACTTCGACTGAGGTAATCGATACCGATACCGGCAAGACCAATGTCTCAAGTATCGAAATTATCCTCAAAAAATAATTTTTTCGATGAGTAATTCATTCATTTCATTCATAAAAATGAACTATAAATCGTCACAGATATAGTAAACCATTTAATGTCATCTTTCAAACTGATAGTGTTATGAATGTGCGTGCTATCGCATGTATTGGTCTTCTCCTGATCGTGCTCGTAGCACCGGTGGCAGCTGACAACGACCAGCGCTATGGCTATATTTCTCTTGAATCTGTCCAGATCCAGTTACATAATGATACGGCAATTATCGACATGCATTATTCAGTGGATGAAGGGACACGGATTATCTTCTTTTTGCTGGGAAAACAGGATCTTAAGAACAAACTCGAAACTATTCTCAATTTCAACAATGCCCAGATGCAATACATCAACCTTACCGATGCAGAGTTCGCTGTCGACCAGGCATCGTATTCCTATGGCAATGGCATATACTGGTTCCCGTCGCACCAGTTTAACCTCCTTATTCCAGCACTGACTGTTTCATCACCACAGGTCACCCGTAATTATTCCAATACAAACCTGTTCCCCGATGGCATGGGATATTTTGATCCGCTCATGATAAATCAGACACTGCCACAGACGCCAACTGTTTCTTAATCTTTGTGAATGCTCAATAGCGAATCAATAAAGATCTTATTGACTCTCGTTTCGCTGCACCAAGAGAGGATTGTTTTTGTGTCCGTTATAGAACGTACCGGTGAAAAAGAGGATTCCGGAAAGGATCAGATGGTTTCGATAATAGCTTCTTTCTGAGTTTCTGCCTGGCGTTTTGACATCACAAACTGGATAATAACCCCGGCAATTGCGCATGCAAGACCTAATAGTGTCGAATAAAGGATATAAGTGCCGCCGGCTGCAGCGCTGATGGGAAAACCCGTAACGCTGCTGATGGCAAGGATGAAGGCGCTTGCACCATACAGGATGATGCCTATTGCCGTTACAAAGAAGGGGAACACAATGACTTTTACCAGATTTTCCCGCTCGTTTATATACACATCAATAATTATCCCGATCGATGTTACCAGACCAGCAATGATCAACCAGAAGATTGCCCCATAGATGAAACTCATGACATACAGTAGAACGCCAAGCGAGTTGTCTGCCGCGTAATAGTTCAGTACGGTAAAAAAACCAATGGTAAATCCGATCACGGTCAGGACTATAGTAGTTGAGTACGTGACAAACGAAAATTTGCCCCGCGACATGGAAGCCTGGAGTGCGGAAATAATATTATGAATAAACTCATCAAGGCCAAATCCTTTATAGAGGAGGTACATGCCGATGACGCCAATAACAATAATGGTCGCCGTCCCCGGGTACCCGAGGATATAAGCGATCGCATACAAGAGCATGGCAAGCCCGAGAGGGACAAACACTACTCTTGAAATTTTCGGATCGTCGAAGAATTTTTTCAGGATGTAGTATGTGCCTTCCAGGTTTGGCATCTGGTTAACGATTACACGACGGATGCTTGCCACCGGGATACGGGACTGGATGATGGGCACGACAAACTCATCTTCAGCACCATCCGAGACAAGGATACAGGATGTGGGACGGGTCTCATTTATTACATCATCGAGAGTCGTTGCGATCTTCCGGTCACCTTCGATCATGTGGAGGTGATTGCCGGCTATTACCGCGACAACAGCGTCTTCCCCTTTTGCAACCAGTTCATCATAAATTTTTACCGCTGAAAATATGGCATTAACATCGGAATCTTCGGGATCAGCAAGAGCTAATGTTGTTGCAGCCTTCAGGCATTCCTGCCTTCCCACAACCGGGCTTTCAATCTTTGCCTTCCACCCGATATCGTCATCCCGATCAACACTCAGGACGAGCGTCCTATCCTGTGCCATTGGTATATTAAAATCACCGTAAATCTATTAATTGTTACCTGCGAACGGGAAAAAAGGATTAACAATAGAGGATTAGATGAGTTTTGAGCGCTGAAGCAGGAGAATATCGTCCGTGGTGAGTTTTTCCCCGGCACGGAAATTTTTGAACAGGTGTTCGGCTTCCTGGCGGACTGCCTTTTGTTCTTTGGTCACCTTGACCTTCTTTGTCTTTTTTCTAAGGCCGGAAATAACCTTATCATAATCGCGCAGTTCTTTCTGGCAGGAGATGAATGACTTGTGCTCAGCATCAGCTGACTCCTGTGCTTCAACAAAACTTTTGTGAGCGGCATCAGCTGCTTCACGTGACTTGTCAGCTTTCCGGTATGATTCGACCATAAGATCATGGTGTTTCTGGGCAAGTTCGGCAAGTTCAGTCACTTTTGCGTGGAGATCGGATGCCAGCTTGCGGAAATCACGGGCAGAGGTGATCTTCGTCCGCATCTCTTTGTTCTGCTCGAGCTCGGCTTCCTGTTCCCGGACCTGGCCTTTCATCTGTTTGATCTTTTCGATGAGCTCGCGCTCTTTATCGGTAGTAAAGACCTCGGTCTGCTGCCGGTACTCCATGTATTCAATCTGTTTCTGGAGTTCCTTGATGCCCCGGTTCTTGAGCGAGCCGTGCTCCTTTTTAAAAACCTCAATGTCTTCAAACAACACATTTGCTTTGTCGTTTAGATCATTGCGCTGTGCTTTGAGGTCGAGAACTTCCTGGTTATTCTTGTCCCTGAGATCCTTGTTTTTCTGGGCCTCTTCAACAAATTCCCGGGTCTGGTTGTTAAGGGTATTGCGTTCCCGCGCAAATTTACTGGCAGCGGCATTGAGCTCATTTCTTCGATTCTTGTGCTGTTCGGACTCAGCAAGGATCTTCTTTCGTTTTTCCATCAAGTCATTCAACATGCGGTACCACTCCTCATCCTGTCTCCTGTAGGGAACAAGCAGGCGCGAGAGCCAGAGGCAGTACTGTGCAGGGATGCGCGTAAACAATACGCAAACCATTAATGCTGCTCAGTATGCCTGATGCAGGGCAAAAAACATCAGAATAGGATCGTGTTGTACGATATTTACAAGACTTCCAGGAGAAGCCTTTGTTCGACACTCGATTCATGATGTTCAACTCCCGATACACGGATGACACCCGAACAATTACGGGTATCGCCCACCATTCTCCCTCCAGATGATCTGGTCGAATGTACTATATTTTAAAGGAGGGGAGTACTCATAAGCATTTCGCCGGGTTATCAGAACAAACACAAAATTACAGAAACGAAGGATTCATAGAAAAAATCCGGGGGTTCTGGCTTGGTGCCATTCCCCCCGGTTTTCTTTTGTATTATCTTTGATTTGTCAGGAAGATTAACCGACCCATTCAAGAACGCCGCCACCGCTTGGCATGTCACGGGGGGCAACTTTCCGGCCCTGAGGCATCTCGACTTGTTTGGGGCTGGATCTCTTTGCGTCGATCTCCTGGACCATGGTCTTGTAGGACTGGCGGGTCCCGAGGATCTGGGCACTCTTGACACCGGTCATGATGGCAAGGACACGTATCTTACCTTCCATGTCGGGCCGGACACGGGCGCCCCAGATCACATCTGCGTGGGGATCGAGTTCGTAGGTGAGTGAGGTTGCAACCTCTTCTGCATCCTGTAAAGTAAGATCCGTTCCACCGGTGATGTGGATGAGGCTTCCTGTTGCGCCGCGGTAGTCGATGTCGAGCATCGGGTTGCTTAAGCATTCCCGGACGACACTTTCTGCCTTGTTCTGCTGCTTGCTTTCTCCGACAAGCATAGAGGCGACACCACCTTTGGACATGATTGCACGGACATCGGCGTAATCGATGTTGATGAGTGAGGGTTCCGTGATGGTTTCCGAGATACCCTTGACCGTTTCTCCAATAAGCTGGTCCATAACGGAGAAAGCCTGGCCGAGGGGAAGGTTCGGAACAAAGTTCTTTAGCCTGTTGTTATCAAGGACAATGACCGAATCTGCTGATGCGGCGAGTGCCTCAAGACCCTCTTCTGCACGGATAAGCCGGGCCTTTTCGACCTGGAACGGGTAACTGACCATGCCGACGACAATGGCGCCCTGCTCCTTCGCGACCTGAGCAACAACGGGTGCTGAACCGGTACCGGTACCTCCTCCCATACCGGCAGTGATGAACACAAGGTCAGCTGACTCAAGCAGTGCCTCAAGGGTCGGCCGGGCCATCTCAGCTGCACGTTTACCGACATCGGGGTAACCGCCAGCACCAAGGCCGCGCGTTAAGGATTTCCCGATAAGAACACGCTTGTCGGCCTGGATCATGTCCAGGTGCTGCTTGTCCGTGTTGATTGCAATCGTTTCGGCACCGGCGACACCCATGTGGTGGATCCGGTTTACGGTGTTATTGCCTCCACCACCGCAACCGATGATCACAATTCTTGGCTGCCCGAGGAAATCTTCATCCGGTGCACTGGATCCGGACTTGTTTACATCTTTTTCAAGTTCGGAATTTTTTAACGCATCGTTAATTATGCTCTGCATTTCTACCCTCTCAAACCTTGAATGAAACCTGGTCATTATCCTTTAAGACACGGCCCGCTCGCTTCTCAACGAGATCACGGACAGCTGCCCGGACAGCTTCAGAAACATTGGGATACTCGCCTGCGTCCACCATCTGCTGGAGAAGGCTTATCTGCTGTTCGGGTAACCGGAGCGTTATTCGTTGCATCATTGTATCTCCATTTCCGACATATGTCTGCTTTTTGTCGTACATATGTCAGACATAGGGAACTCTCATGTCTGACTTAACCAGATACACCAAAATGAAACACAATCATATAAATACCTTGTTGTAGGATGCCGATCCCCGTCACCAAACGCATTTATGACTTCCCGGCCAAGTATTTTAAAAAAAGACAGGGAATTTGATGGCTGTTGATTTTCCAAAACCTGCAATTCATGGGGGGACAGGAAAGCGACAGCGTGAAAATACCGGGAAAAACCTGCTGGATTTCAGCGCGAGCCTGAATCCTTTGCCCCCCCGGTTTGACTGGACCTGCGATCCGGATCTGATCTCAGCCTATCCTGACAATGAATATGGCCGGCTCAAAGAGTGTATAGCTGGCATCTTTCATCGGGATACAGATGAGATATGCGTGGGTAACGGCTCGATTGAGTTGATCCGCGTCTTCTGTGCAGTTGCTCTCTCCGCCAAAAAATCCTGCTTTATCCCATCGCCAACGTTTGGCGAATACGAACTTTCTGCCCGTCTTGCCGGTGCGGTACCAGTGAACAACCCGAAAAACGCAACGGTTTCGTTTGCCTGTAATCCCAACAATCCGACCGGAAAGCTGAATAGTCGTGCTGAAATGATGACCTGCCTCCAGGACGTTCCGTCTGCGGGGGGGATCCTCTTTGTTGACGAGGCTTTCATCGAGCTTGGTGATCCTTTACAAACCCTTGTCAACGAACGCACCGAATCGCTCTTTGTCCTGCGTTCCCTCACCAAAAGTTTTGCTGTTCCGGGGATACGATTCGGGTACGGTTTTGGGGATCCGGAGTTAATAGCAAAGATAGAAACAGCCCGGCCACCCTGGAGCGTGAATGCCTATGCAGAGTCATTTGCCCTTGCAGCATTCAGGCACCTGGACCAGCTGGAGAACTCCCGTTCATACATCAGAAAAGAACGCGATTTCCTTCACAAGAACATTGAAGAGAACGGCTTTGTGTGTTATCCCTCTTCTGCCAACTACCTGCTCGTTGAATGTGCCTGCAATGTAGAACCACTGTGTACGAAACTTGAAACACATGATATCCTTGTGCGTGATTGTACGTCATTCGGGCTTGCATCCTGTATCCGGGTGGCTGTCCGGACTCATGATGAAAACATCCGGTTTTTAGAGGCATTATCCGCATGCGTGCACTGATTATGGCCGGGGGGGCCGGAAGCCGGCTCAACCTTGGGGAAAAACCCCTTATTCTCATCAATAACCAGCCGATGATCCGTTATATTATCGATGCTTTTTCCGGTGCCGGATGCATTGTAGTTGTGGCCACGTCGCCAAAGACACCTATGACCCGGAACTGGTGCCGCGCAAACGGTATCGATTGCTACGATGCCGGAGGAGCGGATTATATCACCGATATGGTGGAAGCGGTGACTATCCTTGAAGAAACATTACCACTTTTTGTGAGTGTTTCCGATATTCCCTGTATTGACAGGGACATTATTGTCACCGTTCGTGATGCATACTTCAGTTCGGGGAGGGATGCCTGTTCCACATGGGTTCCGTCAGAGATTGTCACACATTGCAAAGACGATCTTGTTTATAAAACAAAAATTCAGGATACACTCGCCTGCCCAACCGGTCTTAATGTCCTGCGAGGAGACCTGATAGCCGAACCACAGGATGAACTCCAGCTGATCTTAAACGATCCCCGGCTCGCTATCAACGTTAATACCCTCACTGACCGAAAAACTGCCGAAGAATTTCTCAGTAAACAGCGGGAAAGAACGTAACCGATCCTGCCAAAATCACCATTTTATCCCCGGAAAGAGGATCAACTGACCCCAATCTGCGCTTTTACACCGAAAAAACGGCAGATGCTGCCGTATTTAATACGAATGAATATTAAGGTGCGCGTCGAATATATTGTTATTATGGTGGAGTCAGAGGAGATCGAGCTGCAGGGTCATATTATCGATTCGGGCATCATGACCAGGCTCTTCGATCGTATCATGGATATGGGAGGGAATTTCGAGATTCTGGTATTTGAAGTCGGCAAGAAAAAGACCGATCCCAGCTATTGCCGCCTGAAAATTATCGCTCATGATAAAGAAAAACTCCGATCCATTCTTTCAGAACTCCATCGGCTCGGTGCCCGCCTGCCCCCGGTTCAATCCGTCCATTACGAACCTGCCATCGATAATCGGAATGCCCCCCGGGGTTTTTATACAACCACCAACCACCCGACACAGGTCAGGCTTTTTGATGAATGGGTCCCGGTAGATGATATAGAGATGGATTTTTTAATTATCGTCGACCCCGAAGCAAAGAAGGCCCGGTGTACGCCTCTTGGAAAGATTCGGAAAGGGGACCTTGTTGTGGTCGGCGAAGAAGGAGTATTGGTAAGTTACCCGGACCGGCCACGGACAAGCAGCACGTTTGAGTTTATGCACGGCACCGTCTCATCGGAACGCCCCAGCGAGACCCTGATTGCACAGATTGCAAAAGAGATTCTTGAAGTCCACAGGGCCGGAGGAAAGATCATCCTTGTCGGTGGCCCGGCAATTATCCATACCGGCGCAGACAAAGCGGTAGCGGAGATGATACGGAAAGGATACATCAATGTCCTTTTTGCCGGTAATGCAATCGCCACCCATGATGTCGAGTACAATCTCTTTGGGACATCCCTTGGCATGGACCTCAAAACCGGAAAACCGGTCATGGGCGGGCACCGGCACCATATCTATGCCATCAGCGAGATCATGCGGGTCGGCTCACTGAAAAATGCAGTTGACCAAGGAGTCCTCACCGGAGGTATCATGTACGAGTGCATAAAACACAATGTGCCATTTGTGCTTGCCGGTTCTATCCGTGACGACGGCCCCCTGCCAGATGTTATCCAGGATACGATGGTGGCACAGGACGAGATGCGAAAGTATATCCCCGGCTGCAAAATGGTTCTGATGGTCGCGACCCTCCTGCACTCGATTGCAGTAGGTAACTGCCTCCCCTCAAATGTGAAAACGGTCTGCGTGGATATCAACCCTGCGTCAGTAACCAAGCTCATGGATCGCGGTACTACCCAAGCTATTGGGATTGTATCAGACGCTGGAACCTTCTTCCCCCTCCTTGCCGAACAGATAGAAAAACAGAGCAAGGCAAAAAAGTGATTTTTTTTTACGAGCAATTATCGTGTAAGCGGCATGCAATACGGCCGTTCATGTGCGAGCACGTACTCCCACTCACTTTTACAAGTACAATCCATATCCAATAGAGCCCCGATAAGATCGCGATCTCCGGTAAGAGAATAGTCCCGGATACCGCGGGTGATCTCATAGTCACATGTCCCGCAGTTGTGCGGCCCCCGTTTCTGGCCACCACCCAAAGGATCGCAGGTGACCTCAACCGGGGCATCCCTGATGATGGAAAGAACGCTCCAGAGATAAGGAGGCCGGAACGCGCCCTGACGCCAGTAGGATTCCAGTTCTGTCCGTTTCTGGACAGTACAGGGATTCATGGAGACCATTTCCACATTACCTGCAAGTGCTGCAAGAGAAGACTTCATGTCGGCTACCGCTTCTGCCTCTGTAAGAAAAAGCGGTTTGAAAAGGAGATACGCTTTTACCCCGGCCCCGGCTTTATGGGCAATTTCTGCGGCTTTGGTGAAATCCGCGTAGGTGAACCCTTTATTGATGCATTTGTGCCGGATTGGATCGCTGGTGGTTTCAAGACCAATAGCGCAGTAGAGGGGGGTCGTATAGGTACCGTTGTCAAGCTCTGCACGGAAATGCTCAATGGTAGACCGGGAGACAAATTCCGGTCTGGTCTCCGCGATAACAATTTTTCCCCGGAATGTCTTTGCAACCTCTTCCTGGAACGCCAAAGGAACTTCGTTTGGATCAAAAAAACTCCCTGATGTGAAAATCTTGATCATCGAAAACTCGTCAAGACTGAACTGGGAACGCACCCAGGCAAGCTGGCCAGAGAGGTACCTGGCAAGCTCATCGCATGATTTGGTCTTGTACCGCTCGAAACGGTAACTGCACATCAGGCATTTTGCCCATGAACAGCCCCCGGACTCAAAAATTATAGTGAGGCACTCAAGCGTCTTTCCCTCATACCGTTCCTTGCCACGCCAGCATGCAATCGGTTTTGTCTGGTTTTCCGCGATCATTGACTGCCTTATAGTTGATCGTGTAGATAGATGAAGAAGATCGTACTCCCAGATGGAGACTTGCCGTAAAAATTATCCGGGACACACTCAACACTCTCGTCAGTCAAAGGTGTGAAACGCACAAGGAAAGAAGCCTTTTTTATATTGTACGGCCAAAAGAGTTAGAACACATGCCGGGGTAGTCTAGTCCGGTAAGGCGGTGGCCTTGAAAGCCACTGGTGCCCTGCACCTCAAGAGTTCAAATCTCTTCCCCGGCGTATTCGAAAAAGTTCAAATCTCTTTTGGATAAACTTAGCTGTGT
>CAYPEQ010000002.1:0-124132 GCA_964409915.1 uncultured Methanoregula sp.
AGGCTCCACCCGTTGTGGTGCTCCCCCGCCAATTCCTTTAAGTTTCAGCCTTGCGACCGTACTTCCCAGGCGGCGCGTTTCACGATTTCTCTTCGGCACCTCGGTGACTCGTGGTCACCGATACACCTAACGCGCATCGTTTACAGCTGGGACTACCCGGGTATCTAATCCGGTTTGCTCCCCCAGCTTTCGTTCCTCACTGTCGGAGCCGTCCTGGTGAGACGCCTTCGCCACAGGTGGTCCCCCAAGGATTACAGGATTTCACTCCTACCCCTGGAGTACCTCTCACCTCTTCCGGTCCCTAGTCTGTCAGTATCCCTGAGACGCCTTCCGGTTAAGCCGGAAGATTTCCCCAGAGACTTAACAGACCAGCTACGAACGCTTTAAGCCCAGTAATAGTGGCCACCACTCGAGCCGCCGGTATTACCGCGGCGGCTGGCACCGGTCTTGCCCGGCCCTTTCTTCACCAGTTATTTACACTGGCGGACAGCCCGATTTTACGGGCACTCGGAGTTCCCTTATCACGATTGCTCGCATTGTAAAGTTTTCGCGCCTGCTGCGCCCCGTAGGGCCTGGATTCGTGTCTCAGAATCCATCTCCGGGCTCTTGCTCCCACAACCCGTACCGATTACAGGCTTGTTGGGCCGTTACCCCAACAACAACCTAATCGGCCGCAGACCCATCCTGAGGCGGCGGGCCTTTTAACTACAGAGCATTCCAGCATCCATAGTCTATGGGGTATTATCCCCAGTTTCCCGGGGTTATCCCCCTCCTCAGGGTAGGTTGTCCACGTGTTACTGAGCAGTATGCCGAGGTCTTACACCTCTCGACTCGCATGGCTTAATCGAACTCCGATAGCAGTGGCCTCTGGCAGGATCAACCAGAATTCATACAAATACGCACACTATCTGAACCTTAATTTCGAGGAATTAGCGGTTACTAAACAAATTTCCGCATTGCCAGTATCAACGTCAGAACCAACTCCCGTCACGCGGGGTGCGTTGGATCTCCATCAAAGATTTGCGTGTGTTCGTCGTGTTTGTTCACTTGAACACGGGCTTATAATATAGGCTTTCCAGTTATTTATACCTTCTTGCCTGCATTATGTTGATTCGGAACCAGACCCGGACTTGACCGGATTTTCCTGATTCTTCATCACTCAATTTTCGTCGTGTTTTTGATTTAAACACGGGCTTGTAATGTAGGTTGCAGTATTATTTATACCTTATTACCTGCACTCCCTTCAGACCCGATACCTGCCAAATGCAGTTTTCGTCGGGACTTCACCAGATTTGTGGATCATATTATTTCACAGAGTACAATTTAAAGATTGCCCTTACAGTTCCCTGAAAAAAGTCGATATTATTATACCGTTATAATTATCACCGTCGAAGATAATATCCCAAAAGCACGGAAATCGATTTCGAGCACGAATATTCCTTTTCCCGGTTAAATATTCAGAAAGATATGGAATGGCACATCATCGAAATTCTCGAATTTAACCCGAAATTCTCGATATTTTGACGAAAACTCCAAAATTTGCCAAATCTAAACAGCTACGCTGTACTCAAAAAATGAAGGTCCGGATGAATCGCGCTGAAAACAACCTTTAAGTTGATCCATACCTCCGCACCCTTTGACAAAAATGCTTCGGTAATCACAGGAGTTAGAAAAAACGACACATTATGATATAAACGGGGACTATTAAACATCAAGTGTAGATGTTAATATTTTTGGATTGAACAGTCAAATGGGGTATTAACGGTTGCGGGATCCTAATGAGAACGTTAATCTTTGTTTTGATAATTTTGATGGTAGCAATAGTAACCACGGGCTGTACGCAAAACGTCCCACCTTCTCCTGAGTCAGGATTTGTCCAATCACAGAATTCCTCGCCAATATTGAATACTCGTGTTACTGCACCTGAATCTGAAAATAAGATAATCGCAGCATATTGGTATCTCTTTCCTGATCCAAACGATGACACTTATGACTTAGTAATGTCTGAAAAAGATCAGATCCCTTGGAAAAAGATAACCCGACTTTACATTGGATTTGCAACGCTAAATGACGGAGTCCTTACCGATCTCCCTACAGGAAACTCTGAAGAGAATATCGCACAGAGAGAAGAAATGCAGAACCGAATCCGGGAAGTTATTTTGCTTTGCCATGAAAATAACCCGGATGCGGAGATTTTTATTACCTCAAATTTTGGCGGCGATCTCGACAATGAGTACCTCTCGGCTGCGCAAGATCCACAAAAGTTCGCCGACAGCGTTCTCACCTACATGAAAGATTACGGTTTCGATGGCTACGATATGGATTGGGAAAGCCCGAAGATCGATGATTATGCACCGCAGCTAACCTTACTCCTTTCGACATGTCACGCTACGTTTGCCTCTGCTGGCTCTAATCCACACGGTCTGCCGTTTCTACTGACCCACACAGTTTGGCCGGGCGTAGAATCAGCGCAAACTGTCGCAGATTTAAATGGTAGCGTTGACCAGCTCAACCTGATGACCTATGGAAGTGGGGAAAAGTATGATCTCGTAATGTATGCCGATTCTTATGCAGCTGCCGGTTTCCCTTACGATAAAATGATTGGAGGAGTCGAGAGTGAATCGGAATACACAGACAATATCGGCCCGGATACACAAACCACTGTTATGGCCAAATGTGCATTTGTAAAAGAGCATGATCTAGCTGGTCTTTTCGAATGGCGGATCGATAATGACATGCGTCCGGATAACGGCCCACCAACATATCAGGTGACAGGGTGGATGCACGATTGTATGACACAATAATGCATTATTATAATCAAAAAAAGTCACTTTTTGTTTTAATCAAGTCTCTAAAAATATAAAAACAATGCATCACCGTGAATTTCGGTTATGACCGTTCTGAATTTCATTTTTTACTAAGAGTGGGATATTTCCAAAAACTGTTTCTCCCAAGGAACTATTCATCCGCCTTTACGACCTGCACAAACACGTCCCCAAAAAACTCTTCCTGCCTGATCGTACATCGCCCATCCAGCGCCAGAAAGAGAATGGGGATATATACCTCGGAAAGTCGCCAGCCAAGATCTTTACAGAGCTCAGCGAGCGTGATTTCAGCATCAGGGTCCGCATTTGCCAGACACTCCTCAATCACCTGACGGGACGAGTCCTGGTAACCTTCCTCGTGAGCGATACCAACAACATCGTCTGCCTCTACCAGAAAATCTTCTTGAGGGGGAAGCCGGTGACGCCGTCGTTCCTCTTTTTCCAGATTTTTAAGTTCGATGATCAGTTCAAACAGGGTTACGGGGCTCTTTCGCAGGCTCTTTCGATCGAGCCGTCGCTGGATCTCCCGTTCCAGCCGTTCGATGGGCCCGAAGCGGTCTTCGTCGTCAAAATCAGTATCCCCGGCAAGGTCAAAGTCCCCACTATCCCCCTCGATCTCGTCATCGGACTCAGAGACAATCTCGAGGTGTTCGGACTTCATGCGAAGAAGTGTAGCCGCATAAAAAAGGGTTCGCCCAGATATCTGGAGGTTAAGTTGACGGCATCGTTCCAATTCTGAAAGGAACCGGTCGGTCACCTCTATGATGTTTATGTTCCATGGATCGATCTCGCCCCGCTCCGCAAGGCCGACAAGGATCTCGACCGGGTCTTCGACATTATGTGACTCAGCAACAACCGATCCCTCTAATGAATGCGGAGATTTCAAAGAGGCATTGGGATCTGATACATCCGGATTAACCCCTGACGACCGCTCTCCAGATTTATCTTCCATTGGATCCGGATTTGCTGGGGGATTGAGGTTCTGGTCATCCATTAACCTTGACTCCTGTAACAAGCGTACTTTTATCTGGCCGGATCGTGACGCCCATGATTCGTTGCGCTGCTTCGATCATCGGCTTTCGTAACGAGACGATAACAAACTGCGAGGATGGGGCGAGTTCTTTTATCATCGCCGCAATTCTTTCTACATTTGCACCATCTAGTGACATATCGACCTCATCAAAGGCATAGAAAGGTGCCGGGATATGATGCTGGATAGAGAAGATAAACGCAAGAGTGGTAAGAGACTTCTCCCCTCCGGACAAAGAGGAGAGGAGGTGAACTTTTTTGTCGCGGGGTTTTACGGCAAAAGTAAGCCCCCCGGTGAAGGGGTCTTCTTCATTTTCAAGAACCAGGTTCCCGCTACCGCTTGTAAGCCGGGCAAAGATCTCCCTGAAGTTGGTGTCGATTGCCTTAAATGCAGTCATGAACGCTTCGAATTTCATCTGTTCGAATTTTTCGATACGTTCGATTAGATTTGTCCGTTCCTTAGAGAGTGTGTCTTTACGTTCGGTCCGTTCCTCAACCTGCCTCTGGATCTTCTCATATTCCTCTATGGCAAGCATGTTGACGGCACCTATCTTATGAAGCGCTAATTCAGCATCTGCGATTTTACCTTCAATCTCGGTGAGGGTCAAATCCGTTGTGATCTCCCCAACCATATCCTTGAGACTCGCAATTTCCAACGTAAGGGCCTGAGATCTCTCTTCAAGGGCGGTAAGCTGTATAATGAAACGTTCTTTATCTGAGTCGAATTTGATCAGTTTTGTTTCAGAAGCATGAATACTGCCAGAAATATCGGCACGTTTCTTTCGCAGGTTTTCAAGTTCGCCCGAGAACTGCTTTTGTTTCTCTTCGAGTTGGGCAATAACGGTCTTATTTAAGGTGATTTGCTCGGTTGAACCGGCCACTTCCCCATCAATTTGTCTGTTACGCTCATCAAGCCGGGTGCGTTCTTCGCCAAGTTCTCCTATCCGGACATTGAAGTGCTGACGCTCGCGTGAGGCATCGTTCATGTCAGCTTCCTTATTGCGCAGATGCCGTTCAGCCTCTTCGATCTCCTTTTTCTTCTTTTCCATCTGGTCGGTGAGGGCCGGGATATTGGTATCTTCCAGTTTATTTTTTATGCCGTCTATCTGAGCGATTATCGCGTTGATGGTTTCAGTGACTGTGTCGAGTTCTCCTTCAAGCGTAGTCAATTCGGCAGCACTGGTGCCGGTCTCATTCTTCTGCCGGGCGACAGCAGATTCTATTGTCTGTTTTTCACAGGTAATTGCCTCAAACCGCCGGGAATATTCCTCGGTAAGGGCCCCAACCCGCGCTACATCCTGATCGATCTCATTACGAAGAGCGCGTTTACCGTCCACAACTTCCGTTAAGCGCTTTATACTCGCTTCGAGCGTCGCAGCTTCCTGGGCAAGCTCTGCCAGATGAGACCGGATCCGGATGATCTCATCATCGACAGCCGCACCAAATCCCTTGGCAGGTTTCTTTGCCGAGCCACCAGTCATCGCACCGCTTTTCTCAAGCATTTCCCCTTCAAGGGTGACCATCCTGTATTTACCGATGAGCTTGCGGGCCCGGTCAAGTGTGTCTACAACAAGCGTCGAGCCAAGGGCAATAGCAAAGGCCTTATCATACACTGGATCGTAATCGAGAAGATTGACTGCGTAATCGACAACACCTGGTTCTTTAACTGGCAGAAGAGTGGGTGGCCTGAGCTTGTTTAAGGGTAGAAATGTCACCCTTCCCAACCGCTCATCCTTAAGGTAACGGATTGCATCGGCTGCTATCTGGTCGGTATCGCAGATAACAAACTGCAGCTTGTTCCCTGCGGCTATATTAAGCGCCGTCGAATACTCAGGAGGAGCTCGCCCCAGTTCAGCGATAGTGCCGTGAACACCCTCAATGGCTTTCACTGCTTCGATGGCTTTTCCACCGGACTCTCCCCGGGCCTGTTGTGCAGCTTCCAGCCGGATTGCATCCTGCTCAACACCCTTCATCTCCCCGTGCAATCTTTCAAGGGATGAACGCTGGGCAAAGAGGGTACTCTCAAGTTCGGAGAGTGTGCGGTCGAGATCCTTTTTCCTGTCGCTAAGTTCTGCAACCGTTCGTTCGTTTTGGTTAAGTTGCTCCTGCTTAGCAGTATATTCCTCGTCTAGCTGTTTCTGGAGTGTCGTGAGGCGTTCGAGTTCGCTGGTCCGCATCCGACTCCTCTCGATGAGCATATCCTGCTGGTGAAGGATTGCAGAACGCTCCCCCTTTTTTGTTTCCGCTTCTTCCATGAGGGAAAAAAGTTTCTGTCGGGCCTCCTCTGTATCAGATGAGTACCTGCGGATCTCAATCTCAATTTTTTCCAGCTGTGACTGTGAAGTTGCCACTTCCATGGAAATATTTGTACGATCTATAGACAATGCACGGATTTGGTCAGAAAGCTCAGTTACCCGGGTTTCGGCCCGTTTTGTATCTGCGAATACACGGTTTATGCCTTCGAGATTTGCCCCCTTATCCTTTTTAAGCCGGATTATTGTCTGTTCTGCAAGCTTGATCCCGCTCTTCGCCTCCTCGATATCTGCAATCATTTTCAGATAATCCGGACCGCTCTTTTGATTGAGAAGCTCATCAATATCAGCGAGATCTGCCTTAAGATAGGCGAGTTCGTTCTCCTCTATGCTCCGATCGGCATTGATACGGGAGATCTTTATATTCTGCTCCTCTGCAGATGCAAGAAGAGTGTCTCTTTCCTTCTCTTTGCCATGAAGTTGAGCGGCGGAACGGCAACCCTGAAAGAAACCGAGCTCTTTTTGCCATTTCTGGTATTCCAGCGCGTGTTCGCGTTCTTTTTTGAGTTCGTTTGCCCTTTTTGTAAGTTCTATGAGAAGGATTTCCTCTCGCTCGATCCGTTCTCTTACTACATCGAGCTCCGAGAGTGCTTGTTGTTTTTTTGTTTCAAATTCAGAGACCCCGGCTATCTCATCAATGATCTTCCTGCGCTCGAAATCGCTCATCTCCATAATACGAGTTACATCACCCTGCATCACGACATTGTAACCATGCGGGATAATACCGAACTTCGAGAGATGATCGACGATATCGCTCTGTTTGCAAAGACGGTCGTTGAGATAGTTATAGCTGTAATATCCGTTTCCTGTCCGTTTGATCCGGCGCCGGATCTTCGTCCCATCAGAAAACTCAATAGCAACTTCCGCAGTGTTTTTCCCGGAATTAAGATTTATGAGATCAGTAAGCTTTTCTGCGCGCAGGTTACGGGAACTGGAAAGAGCCAGAACGAAAAGAACAGAATCAATGATATTGCTTTTACCAGATCCGTTGGGGCCGGATATTACGGTGAAACCCTCTAAAAAGGGAATTTTTGTCTTTTTTGAAAAAGACTTGAAATTATCTATCTCGAGCTCTGTGATGTGCAAAGATCCGGCTCCCCGTCACTCTTATTTCTTTGCTGCATCGGATTTGTCTTCTTCAACGGCGTAGATTAGATCACTCTGCTTTGGTTTGGCAGATACACCCTTCTTGTTCCTGCCATAGCCAGCTGATGCGACAATATAGTTTTTCTCCCCGCGGCGGGGCTCAAGCTTCATTGTTCCGTCTGTCTGCATTATCATATCCATTGCAGGCTCTTCAGGGGCGGAAGCTTCGGCATCAGCGGGGCGGCCACCCTTGCGTATTACAACGGTGCTGCCACCCTGCTGGGGCGCGGTGGCATTCACAGATGCAGATCCTACCGCCGGAGAACCCTGAACGATCGGCTGCACGCGTTTAAGTTCCTGTCGGCTGCGTTCTTCGGTCTGCTTGGACATTTTCATCGCAATCGACTTAAGGTCAAGGAGTTCCTGAGTGAGCCCCTTAACGAGTGCTTCCATCTCGTTTACTTTCTTTTCGAGCGCGGCGACGCGATCCTCACCGGCACCGCTTCCTGAACTTTCCATCATTTTGACCAATTTCTCCTTCTCATCAAGTTCGAACTCAAGATACTTGATCTTTCCATCCGGTTGCACCATGCAATACCCGCATACTTTTGATATATACAGGTGCGGCGCACACCTTATTAATAATAGTAGTGATCTGCGGATGAGAAAAAAAGGTTTGTGCTTATTTTTTCCAAAAAAGAGGTTCCCAGACCCCGGATGACCCTTCCAATTTTTACATTACGCGCCTTTTCAAGAGGCACGTTACTGGAAAAAAACCGGGTTTATGACGGAGATTTTGCCGGTTTTGTTATCCCTGCGCTCATCCTAAGAAAAGGTATTACCTGATCCACACAAACGTGTAACCATATGTCGTATCTTTCCCAAACAGATCCAGAAATAGCAGATATCATTGAGAAGGAACGGCTCCGCCAGACAAACGGGCTAGAGCTGATTGCGTCCGAGAATATTGTCAGTCGTGCGGTGCTTGAAGCGATGGGGTCTATTATGACCAATAAATATGCTGAGGGCTACCCGGGAAAACGGTACTATGGTGGATGCGAATTTCATGATATGGCCGAGAATCTTGCCCGTGACCGATTGAAAAAACTCTTTGGAGCTGAACATGCAAATGTCCAGCCTCACTCGGGAACCCAGGCGAACATGGCAGTTTATTTTGCGTACATGAAGCTTGGAGAAAAGATCCTGAGCATGAAGCTCAACCAGGGTGGCCATCTCTCGCATGGTTCACCAGTCAGCTTTACCGGCAAGTTTTACCAGGTTGCCCAATACGGAGTGGATCCCAAAACCGAGATGCTTGATTATGGCGCAGTTGGTGAGATGGCAAAACAGGAGAAACCCCAGATCATTGTCTGCGGTGCTTCTGCATACCCCCGCACCATCGATTTTAAGGCATTTCAGGAGATCGCGGACGAGGTCGGGGCATACTGTATGGCAGACATCGCCCATATTGCCGGACTTGTCGCGGCCGGTATCCATCCAACTTCTGTCAGCGTCGTTAATTTCACCACGACTACAACTCATAAGACGCTTCGCGGACCACGGGGCGGCGCAATCATGTGTAACAATGAATATGCCCAGTTAATCGATAAGGCAGTCTTCCCGGGAATGCAGGGCGGCCCTCTTATGCATACGATCAGTGCAAAAGCGGTCTGTTTTGAGGAAGCGCTCAAACCATCCTTTAAAGAATATAATAAACAGATTGTCAAGAATGCCAAGGCGCTTGCAGAGGTACTGACCAACAATGGTATCCGGCTTGTCTCCGGCGGAACTGACAACCATCTGATGCTTATCGATCTTACCGACCAGCACCTGACTGGTCTTGAAGCAGAAGTTGCACTGGGAAAAGCGGGAATCACAGTCAACAAGAACACCATTCCCAATGAGACCAAAAGCCCGTTTGTCACAAGCGGCCTCAGGGTCGGTACACCGGCCGTCACTTCACGGGGGATGAAAGAGGCTGAAATGCGTCAGATAGGCATTTGGATCTCTGCAATCGTAAAGGACATTTCAAACGAAACGCTGATTAAAAAGGTCAACCGGGAGGTTGCTGAAATGGCACAGAAATTCTCGATTTACCCGGTGACCTGATCTTATCTGCGGGTGTGACGATGGCCATTATCCTTGATGGGAAAACAGTTTCTGAAAAGCGGCTCGAACTCCTCAAGGAGGAAATCGGAGAGTCCGGGCTTTATCCCCGGCTTGCCACAGTCATAGTCGGCAATGATCCGGCGTCGCAGATGTATGTTCGCATGAAGCACCGGGCATGCGAGCGTGTCGGTATCGGGTCGATCGGCATTGAGATCCCTAGTGACACCACGACAGAGAAAATACTCGAATCGATCGCCAAGCTTAACCGGGATACAGACATTAACGGCATCCTCTTACAACTTCCCCTTCCCGGACAGATAGATACCGACAGAGTGATCAACGCGGTAAAAACAGAAAAAGACGTGGATGGGTTCCATCCAACAAACCTTGGTCTTTTAATGAGCGGCAAACCCCTTTTTTCACCCTGCACACCTAAAGGAATTATGAACCTGCTTGCGGATTACCGGATTCCCGTTGCCGGGGCCCGGGTTGTTATCGCCGGCCGAAGCATCGATGTCGGAAGGCCTATGGCGGCGCTCATGACAAACGCGGATGCGACAATAACGATCTGCCACAGCAGGACCCGTGACCTTCCTGCCGAACTAAGGAATGCGGATATCCTGATCTCAGCAGTTGGAAAAGCGCATTTTATCACACCGGAAATGGTCAAACCCGGCGCTGTTGTCATTGACGTCGGCATTAACCAGCTCAACGGAAAACTGGTGGGAGACGTGGATTTTGATGCAGTAAAGGAGGTTGCTTCAGCAATTACTCCGGTTCCCGGGGGTGTTGGCCCGATGACCATTGCCACACTCATGGAAAACACCTTTTTCGCCGCTACGAGGATGTCATGATATCCTGTCGCGTCAACAACCTTGAGATTGGCGGAACCGCACAACCCCGCCTGATGGGAGTTATCAACGTTAGCGGGGAGTCGTTCTATCTGGGATCTTACATCCCCATTACGGAGGTCCATGCGACCGCCGTTGCCATGATCGAACAGGGTGCTGATATGATAGATATCGGTGCACGGAGCACAGCACCCAACACCCAGGCAATTAGTGGGAAAGCTGAAGCTGAACGTATCGATGCCGCCCTTAAGGAACTGGACGGAACCGGGTTTACTGTTTCTGTCGATACAATGCACCCCGGAGTACTTGAGGTGTGCCTCAAGCATGATATCCACGCCGCAAACGATATTAGTGGGTTTATGTCCCCAGCTTATGCAAAAAAAGTCGCAGAATCAGGGCTTCCTGCTTTTGTGATGGCGACAAACCAGCAACCGGGAGACCCGATTGGAGTTGAAGCGACGCTGGCCGCGCTCAAAGAGGTAATGCTAAGGTGTGAGCATGCTGGCGTGAACGAATACGTACTCGACCCCGGCATAGGAATTTGGACACCATTCCGTTCTGTCGGAGATGACTGGGAACTCTGCCGGAACTTCGAAAAGTTCCAGCGCTTCGATCGTCCGGTTCTTGCTGCAGTTTCGCGGAAAACCTTTATCGGGATGCTCTTGAACCGTGACCCGGAAGACCGGCTGCCAGGCACGCTTGCCGTGACCATGAAGCTTCTTGAAAAAGGCGCATCAATTGTTCGGACACATGATGTAGCAGCAACCCGAGACATCATGAAGGTATATGCAAACCTAGTGGATGGTGTATGAACACTTCTTTTACCGTAACCGGACTCTCCACCGGTATTATCCGGCCCAACGACCCGTTTACCGAGAGGATAATTGCGGCTTCAGAAACTGCCTGCAACGGTTTTAAAGACGGGGACATCCTTGTCCTTGCAGAAACTGCAGTGGCGACGGCCGAAGGAAATGTGGTTGTACTTGAAACAATTACGCCTTCCTCTCATTCAATAGAGCTAGCACAACAATATCATATGGATCCCCGGATTGTTGAAGTCGTCCTTAACGAAAGTGATTCGATAGTTGGCGGTATACCGGGTTTTCTACTCTGTATGAAAGAGGGTACACTTCTTCCAAACGCGGGTGTTGACGCTTCGAATGCTCCACTAGGATCTGTTGTTCCTTTGCCAGCGGATCCCAATGCAAGCGCCCTGCGAATCCAGAATGAGATCGCCCATAAGTGCCATGCTCATATAGGCGTTATTGTTGCTGACAGCCGGACCCATGCAATGCGTCTTGGATGTTCTGGTGTTGCTATCGGATGTGCTGGAATCATATCGGTAATCGATGACCGGGGTCGATGCGACTTGTTTGGACGCCGGTTAGAGGTAACCAAACGGGCAGTTGCCGATAACATTGCTTCAGCAGCCGAACTTGTGATGGGCGAAGCAGATGAATGTACACCAGCCGCTATAATTCGTGGCCTTGGAATGTCAATAGGTAATCAGGCAGGTGTTGATTCTATTGCTGCAGAAGAGTGTTTGTTTATGGGCGTTTTCCGGAAGAGCCAGATATAAAGACTAATCCTTCCATGACTTCTAGACTGGATCCGATATTATTGAGGAAGAGAAGTTGTAGGAACAGTCAAGATCGGCGAACTCGGAGAACGAGAACGTTTCGGTCATTTTTTGCCGAGGTATCAAGGTAGGAATATCAAAAGTTGCCGAATGGGAATGACAGTACGCTGAAATCGGCATGAGGGTTACCTGAACCTCGACGTTATCATAAGTCCTGTTTGTGGGGTTTTCTACCCGGAAATCGGCTGTATAAAAATCGACTGACCCGACATTTACCGGATTAAAAGAATCCAGTGTATCTGTAGTGACCTGGATCGCAGTATTTTGAACTTGGCTCGATATACAGCCAGCGCCAATAGTGCATACCACCATAACAAGCACGATCCAGGCATACCCGCGCATATCGTTTCTCTCCGGTTTTTTCGATTTCTGCTGAACTATATTTCCGCGAATACAGAAAAAACGAGGGGTCGGGTTGCCTATCCACTATTTCGTCTCATCCTGTCCTCGTTTGATGGCGATATTTGTCCGACTATCTGGTAAGCAGCTTGCACTCTTCGAATAGCACGGCGACCTTTTTTGAATTCTCCACAGAAAATCCGATATTTGTGCCACCGGTTTTCATGATTGCAACAAATATTTTATCGCGAGAAGGTCGGTGAATGTCGAGAGGAAACCATGTGCGCAGATCTCCCGAACCCCAAATCCGCCATTTGCCATTCATAATTGACGGTTCTAGGACAGATATGTGATCTATATCTGCAAATGCTACCAGTCGGCTTTTTCCTAAAGGAAATGAGTAAGTAGCAAAGGTTATGCTTTCCTCAGTGATGGATACAAGGGGGTCGTTGTAAAGAATTACTGGTTCGTGGCTATTGTCTGTATTCGAATAGGAAGCGTTTTCAAAATTATTGGTTCTAAACTGTGAAAAAATCAAAATGCTCTGGACAGATGCTGAAAAACAGGTTAAACCTGCTCCTGTGTCCATAACCAGAATGTTCCCCGCAAAGACCCCACAAATCAGCATGACAAATCCGGCAATAACCCCGGTAAACCCAATCCTGAGATAACATGTTCGTCGTTTCAGTTCCGGGTCTTCCGTGCTGTGCATCTTAAGGTAAGTAGCATCCCGCAGGTAAAAAAACCTGCACAAATAGTAAGTTTTGCGATGTAAGCGGCGGGAATTGAAAATCCGCAGTCCCTTGGCGGTTTGCCGAAGAATCAATGGTCTGGTAACAGAAACTGATCCATGCAACCAGATGTTTCATCTGGTGCGTGATTGATTTTGTTAGGGAGTGTCATGGGAAATTCCGCACCCGATCCAAATAATGAACCGGATAAACCCGAGCTCACCGGCCCGCCATTCTACCTGAAGGAATTTGAGCAGTCCTACCGGTATATTATCGATGAATACGAGGTTCAACCACGGGATATTGCAATCTTCATGCCCTGTGCAGTAAGAAAACCTTACAGTTCAAGCCCGAGCCACCAGCTCATTCGTATGATCATTTCACAGGTTTTTGACGAATCGCAATACCACATCGTTATCTTTGGCACGTGCGGGATTGTGCCTGCCGAACTTGAAACAATGTATCCCTATGCACACTACAAATACATGCTTGGGAAATGTAACGATGAAAAAATAAAATCCGATTTCCTTTCAATCGAAACAGATCGGATTGCGGGGTACCTGGACAAGACCAGGCACCTCTACAAATACAGAATCGCCTATTGCATAGGTCTTTTTCGCGAAGCTCTTATCCGAGGTTCGGAAAAGGCCGGGGTGAAAATTGATCTCCTTCTTCCCACCAAAGAGTTGATTAACCGGGTCATTGAGGAAGAGGAATGCCGATTCCAGGAAGGAAGCCTCTCGATGGACGAGTATCTGGGCGAATTCTGCGACGGGCTTATCCAATTCCGTAATACCCATTCTGATCTTTCGAAAAGTGCAGAGCCGGAATAGAAAAACGAAGAAATCCCCCTTAAGAGGGAAGTGATCTTACCAGCAGATAGAATGCCCAAAGTGCAGCGGCGAGACCTGCAACCGACAGTAATGCTTCCACGGTAAAGGTCAGATTCACGCCATTATACGGGAGAATCTCTTTTATACCAAATAAAAAAAATGCCAGCGCCAGAAACCAACCATACATCTGTTTCTTATTAAAAGCGACCTGAAGACCGTATATAATGACCAGAACATCAATCCCAATGAGTACAGGGGTGAACCACTCAGGAAGGTACATTATGTACACATTGATACCTGAATTTTAAAGAGATACCGGATAGATATACCTTTTTATAAAAGAATTACGGGGTAAAGTCAGACCGCAATAGAGAGAGTACTGGATCACTTATAATGACCATAATATCTGCGATTCAAGATTGCTGATGGTATACGTCTTTTCTTTTCACTCCAACCCGCCCATGCGCCACAGAAAGGGTAACCCCGAGATCTTCAAGGCACTTCCTGCTTTTTCCGGTCCCATGGGTTAAAAGTTCCACCAGATCGTCTTCCTCATCGATGTCCGTATGGAGTAAAAACGAATCCACTACTTCGCAGGTAAGCCCGGCTTCCCGTACTATTTGCATGTGTTTTGAAAAACTCATACCGTAATAATCGACATGGAATTTAGTGGGTTCTTTTACAAAGATCGCATTTGTTCCCCCACCCCTGCCAGGAACAATTGCAATGTCGCTTTTAGTGTTGACTAACCGGCGGATCGCTTCACCGGTTGCAAGCGGAAGGTCAGCCATAAGGATCAGGACTGGTCCCGCAGCCTGAGAAAGTACTTCATTTAACGATCCACTCAGGTCATTGTCCGCGATAGTAACCAGAATATCCTCACTATCGTAAAGCTCAGTGGCGATAATTACCGGGCTACAGTTCGCATCTTTTACGGCAGCGATAACGTCATTTAACATCGCACGGGCAAATATTTCTCGTTCCTCCGGAGAGAGCATGCCGGAGAGCCGGCTCTTTGGACTTGATGGCTTAAAGGGAATCAATGCATGGGGACACATGTGATACCCTCATATGCAGGATAATCAAAAAAAGATGCTGATATCATTTCTTCTGCGTTGAAGCCTGAATTATCAGCAGAAGATCTGATCCGATTACCGGGGGTCTTACTCGTGGAAACAAATCAGGTTACTGCGGATCTACCGGTTCCATCTTTCCTGTATGCCACACCGGGGATATGGATCTCGAAACACGCTCCTTTTCCCGGAACACCTGTTTCAGTAATGGTTATATCAGTAATTGCGAGAATCTCCCGGGCTAGAAAAAGCCCCCATCCGGTATACTTGCCAAATCCGCGCTCGAAAATCCGTTCCTTATCAGCATCAGGAACGCCGACACCATTATCCTCAATAACCAGAACTGCACCCCCTGTTTCTTCATGAGTTGAAATGCTGATCGATGAGACTGTTTGGCCGTGCCGGATGGCATTGTCCAGCAGTTGTGCTACCACTTTTTCAACAGCCGGATCAGCTAAAACAGAGGCAGTTCCACTTGTATCTTTTATCGATATCCCCTTCAGGGAGATGAGATCCTCGGCACGTCGGATTACGGACGAGATCGTCTGCCAGACGGGCGGCTCCGTCCCCATATTCTGGTAGTCCTTTGAGAACTGGAGTAGTCTCCGTATTTTATCAATAGCAAATCGTTCCTTTTCTATGTACAATCGCATTTGTGGGTCTTCCACCGTCATCTCCAGCAGCTCGGTATAGCCACTTACTGCTGTCAACTGGTTGAGTATATCATGCCGAGTGACACTCCCCACAAGATTTAATTTTTTGTTAAAAAACGCTATCTTATCCTGAATCCGGCGATTTGCAGAGACTTTTGCAATCAATTGTTCAAGTACAGGATACCATTTATCCGTTTCCCCTGCCATAACCATATACTCGGCGCCGTTTGCAACCGCGATATGGAATATATCCGTATCATACGCATTTGCAAGGATAATCACCGGGAGATCGATTTTTTGCTCCCGCAGATTTTTTAAGAAAATGATGCCGTGCTGTTCCTCATCTTGAACTACTATCAGAACACCCGGTTTACCTGAGAGACAACGGCTGATAGTTACCTCAGGAGAGGATGATGCGATTACACGATAAGAACCGTTGCCCGTAAGATACTTGCCAAGTGCGGCACTGCGGTCGGTCTTTTCATCGATGAGAATAAGGGGCATCACAATATATCACGAAATAATACTCGTATTTCTATGAACATCTATCTCGCAGGGATCATATAAATGCCATTCAAGGATCCTATATTCCCGCCCACAAGCCGTCTATCCACTAATTTTTACATGTTCAAAAAGGAACGGTACTGTATGCAGCCACGGGAAATCACTTTTACCAAAAATGTTTTTCTGCCGCTCACCAGCGTCTGCCATAACCGGTGCGGCTACTGTTCATTTCGTACACCTGTGGATGAGGGATGTATTATGATGCCGGAGGAAGTGGAGGCAGTCCTAGTACGCGGGAAAGAGGCCGGCTGTACAGAAGCTCTTTTTACCTTTGGCGAGCACCCGGAGGAAGAACCCGGGTTTGATACGTATCTTAAGAAAACCGGTTATGAGACGATCCTAGATTATTGCGAAGCAATGTGCCGTGTGAGCATCAAGCATGGGATCCTTCCTCATACAAATGCCGGTATCCTTACGTATGATGAATTAAAGCGCCTCAGATCCGTTAATGCCAGTATAGGGCTTATGCTTGAAACTACAGCACAGATACCGGCACATCATGGATCCAAAGGAAAAGATCCCATCATTCGCCTTGCGATGATTGAGGATGCAGGAAAACTCAAAATACCGTTTACCACCGGCCTGCTCCTGGGGATTGGTGAGACGGTCCCTGATCGCGAAGCCTCACTTGAAGCAATAGCGGAAATCCACAGGAAATACGGGCACATCCAGGAAATAATACTCCAGAACTTCTGTCCCAAGAACAACACGCCTATGGCAGCATTCCGTGTTCCTGATACAATGGAGATTTGCGAGACGATACAAATGGCACGACGGATTCTCCCAAAGGAGATCGCCATCCAGGTTGCACCCAACCTGATCGATGCGTCCCGGCTTATTGCATGCGGGGTTGACGATCTGGGAGGTATATCCCCGGTCACTATTGATTATGTGAACCCGGAGCATCCCTGGCCTGCGCTGGAGGATCTTAAAAAAATCGTTGGCGATGCGACGCTTCGGGAGCGCCTTTGCATTTACCCTCGCTTTATCCGCATGGGCTGGTACGACCCCGGACTGCAACCCCTAATAAACCGGCTCGATCAAGATATTAGAACGAAGAGCGGGCAACCATGAAGAAGAAAAACCTTCTCTATACCGGTAAGGCCAAATCGGTCTACCACACTGACGTGAAAGGAAAACTGATTGTTGAATTCCGTGACGATATCACTGCGTTTGATGGCGGTAAAAAAGATACACTTAAAAACAAGGGCGCTTATAATGCCGGAGTCTCTGCATTCTTCTTTTCCCATCTGGAAAAAAACGGTGTAAAAACACATTTTCTTGAGATGATCGATGATAACAGGATGCTTGTCCGGGAGCTCTCCATGATCCCTCTTGAAGTGATTGTCAGAAACTTCGCAGCAGGGTCAATTGTCAGAAACTATCCGTTTAAAGAGGGAAGTCCCTTAAAACCCCCGGTTATCGTGATCGATTACAAGGACGATTCCCGCCATGATCCCATGCTCAACGACGATCTCATAGTAGCACTCAAGCTGGCAACCCCAGCAGAACTCAAAAAAATTAAAGAGATCGCGCTTACGATCAATGCACTTCTTTCCAAACTCCTTGCAAAACAGGGAATAAGGCTCGTGGATTTCAAAATAGAGTTCGGACGGCAGGGAAAAAGAATCTTCCTTGGTGACGAGATCAGCATGGACTCGATGCGACTCTGGGATAAAAAGAGTGGCGAATCTCTCGATAAAGATGTGTACCGTTTTAATAAAGGTGACGTTATGGCAACCTATAATCAGGTTGCAGCACGGATCGTAAATGAGCCTAAGGCTGCGCTCTCAAAAAAGAGCACGGCACCGACGAAAAAATCTTTGATTGCGAAAAAGAGAGAAAATTCACAACATATAAGATAACCGAAAAGAATACTCATGGCACCGAGATGAGGCGGGCTATTATGGCAGAAGATCCCGAAAATGAAGCTGATATGCTCAAATGGGCTCATGGAATAGCCCGCAAGAATGGATGGGTACTCAACCCTGACGAAGAACACTTACAAACCGTCATTCGTGGGCTAGTACGAAATAAAAAGAAGTTTGGTAGACCCTACTGTCCCTGTCGGCTCCGAAGCGGGGACGAGGAACGCGATCGTGCCATTGAATGCCCCTGCATTTACCATAAAGACGAAATCGCAAAAGACGGGCATTGCCACTGCCTGCTCTATTACAAAAAACCATAACAGAATACAACACCCTTTTTGTGGTTTTTTCGTATGATTCCAACGGAGCCCGGTCCAGTCAAACAGGGCCTCGTGCCTGTAAGTGGCAGGGATCCGGTTATTCTTATTCTCGGGAGTTACCCAAGTGTACAGTCACTTGAAAAAAACGAATATTACGGCAATCCGCAGAATCAGTTCTGGAAAATTTTGGAAATACTGTTCAGAATTGACCACACAGCGCCATATATTTCCCGTACCGCTCTGCTCATACAACGACAGATTGCACTCTGGGATGTCCTTTTTACTTGCAGCCGCGACGGGAGCGCGGACACTGCAATCCGGAATCCTGTCCCCAACGATATCCGAGGATTTGTTTTGGATCATCCGACAATCCGGTGCATTGCACTCAATGGCAATACCGCCGGTCATTACTTCAAAAAAATGAATCCAGGATTGCCATATATTATTCTGCCTTCGACAAGTTCGGCGAATGCCCGCATGACGTTAGCACAAAAAACGCAATCCTGGGCATGCATTAGCAGGGATCTCTAAAAGGGAAAAACATTCCTTCACCGTTCAAGCCGCAGTTTCAGGAAAATAACGTGATAAATCGCGTAAAACCCACAAAGTACTGCTGCAGTGTAACCCAGCACGGCGACCCACATGATCTCTTTTGGCAATGCGACAGGTGACGCCTGAAGCACGAGCGATGACCCGACCACGAGTGCGGCAACGACGAGACCGATCATGATCTTGTCACTTGCCCGGTCAAGTGCCATCTGGAGTTTCTTTAAATCAGTATCAACGACCTCGAGCCGGATGGTTCCTGTTGAAAGGCGCTTGAGCATAAGGTTTACGTTGCGGGGAAGATCGAATGCGGCGTCAACAGCCTCAAGAAGTGAATTGGACGCCCGCTTCATGTAGCCTGCAGAAAGCACATTTGAGTCAGCTAGCTTGCGAAGGTAAGGAGTTACCTCCCCACCGAAGCTGAATTTGGGATCAAGCCATACAGCCACGTCAAAGACCATGACAAGTGTCTTTAAAAGAAGCATCAGGTTCATCGGCACTTTAAGATTATAACGCCTCATCACTTCAGTGAGCTCGTTGATCATGAGCCCGAAATTGAACTGGGCAATCTCGTCTCCTCCGCCGAAATCATGCAGCATGATATAGAGGTCGTCCCTGAGCTCCTCGCGTTTTTCCTCGGCAACAAAAATACCGAAACCTTCGAGCGCCTTGATAATCATGTCGACGTCATCGGTGGTCATGGCAAAAAGCAGGTTGATAAAGAGCTGCTTCTTCTCCGGCCTCAATACCCCGACAATACCGAAATCAAGGAAAACCAGGTCTCCCATCTCGGAGACAAGAAGGTTACCCGGATGAGGATCTCCATGGAAAAACCCATCCTCAAAAATCATTTTCAGGTATGCATTGAATCCCCGGACAGCGATATCGTGGGGATCACAGCCCTGTGCAGTAATCGCTTCAACGTTGTCTACCCGTACGCCTTTGATAAATTCCATCACCAGCAGTCGCGATGAGGAGTATTCCCAATAAATTTTTGGAAAATGGATGCCTGGCACATCCCGGAAATTGCGTGCCATGCGTTCTGCATTCCGGCCATCACGGGTGAAGTCCAGTTCTTTTCTTATCTGGGTGGCGAAATCCTGCACAAGACCGGTTGGATTGTACATCCTGCTTTCCGGAAATACTGCCTCGATACGCTCTGCCATGGACTGGAGTATGGCAAGGTCAGTCTCGATGAGTTCAGGGATCCCGGGGCGCTGGATCTTGATTGCAACTACCGTTCCATCTTTAAGAACAGCACGATGAACCTGACCTATCGAAGCGGAAGCTACAGGAGACTCATCGATCTCGCAGAACCAGTCTTCCAGATTCGGGCAGGTCTCCCTGATTACATCGATAACTTCAGAAAACGGCAGGGGTTTTGCGTGATCCTGAAGTTTTTTAAGCTGGACAATAAGCTCCGGGGGAAAAATCTCCGTCCTCGTGCTCATAATCTGCCCGAATTTCACAAAAGTTGGTCCAAGATCTTCAAGGGCTACACGCACCCGTTCATAAACCGTGGATTGATCCGGCGCCTGTTCATCAGTACCAGGGAGGCGGAAACGTGTTTTGCCCGGGAAGGCTTTCTCCAATGCAATGCCAAAACCGTGCTTCCACAGGATATCGATGATCTGTGCATACCGCCGGATACGGGTGACCATGGATACAGTTTGGCACTTTGGATACTTAACACTGGCTTTTCTTTAATATTTGACAATCATTCAAACATCGATGTAAAGGACACTATTTCCCACAATTATCGCAAAGGGGATTTACTGTTTTGAAAAAACAACAATCCGATTCGTGTTGGTACCGGACTGGTTGTTGTCAATGCCCCAGATATTGGAGGTTTTCGAAAAAGACTGCTGGTTGATGATAATCCCTTCACAGGTAAAACCGGCTGCAATGCCAAGCGGTATAACCTGCTCTTCGAGACGCACCGTCTTTTTTCTCACCTCACCCACCTCAAACGCCACAAACCCTCCGGGAGAGGTAATGCGAAAAAGCTCCATGAATACTGCCCCCATAACGGACTCCCAATCTTTAATCGTTCTTGCCATTGTGATTGTCTGGCCTATTGCATCTCCATCAAGGCCACAGAACCAGCAACGGAGCCAGTTATCCTCCCGGTACTGAACAACATCGAGAAACGGTGGCGACGTAACCGTGAGCTGGACAGTCTCGGAGACAATTCCCGATGTCCTTCGGGCGTCATCTGTAAAAAATCGGGCATCCGCACCGGCACTATGGAGATTTGTGATATCAGCAGACGTTAATCCCGAGATTAGGCTCTTTGTTTTGCGCACGATAAGCCGGTGAGTGTCCCGGTATTCAGGAACCTGACATCGTTTCCTGTTGATTCGTTCCTGGCTTTTTTGCGATACTGCCTGGTTAGGAGGGAGTGTGTATACGGAAAAAAAACCGCTTGAATGTCCAGTGAGGCGATTGGTTGCAACCATTCCAATCCAGCGATCTATGGCATCATCCGTGCCATCCTCCTTTTTTTCGAGAAGATAACGGCGCAGGGCGACAATCTCCTGCTCGGTATCTGGGTGATAGAACATGGAAAGATCGCATTCTGCCCTGTTGCCATCACGGGGAATGATTGCGAGCCGTATTGCAACGTCCTCGGCACAAGGGGGGAAGAAACGCGGTTCCGTAAGGATCCGGGAGAGTGGGTTTGCATCATTTGCGAAAACCCGCCGGCCAAGAAGGCCGGCTTCAATCGCAGTAGTCCCCCTTCCGCCGAACGGATCATATACGATATCACGTTCATGCGTGAGCAGATTGATAAAAAATCTTGGCAGCTGCGGTTTGAAACAGGCACGATAGGAAATCTCATGAAGGGATGACGCCTGGCGCTGGCGGGATGTCCAGAATTCTCCGGTATACCGTGTCAAGCCCCGGGGGCTAGCCGTCGCTTCCTTGTGTATAGGCTTTCCTGAGGGATCCTCATATCCGGTAAGGTACTCGTGAAATGCAATGGATTTTTTCAAGGACATGCCTTTCGTCTGGATCACTTCCGCAGCATAACGATGTGCAGGATAATCGTATATCATCTATGTTCTGAACTAGGGCAAACAGAATAGACAGAAAAACGGTTTGTTTTGTTATTACGATAACGAAAACTCGTTATCCTCCAAATAGTGCTCTTCAACACCTTTAAAGGGCAATTGACGGATATAATCGTAAGACCGGGATATAATTTCTGCAAGCTGGGCGGCATTGGGATGCCCCGCTACCCATCTTTCAATTTCTGCTACACTTGGAAATTCTGTGGTATACGGATAATAACCAGAGGTATCTTCCACACAAGAATATCGTGGCATTTTGTTATAAAATAGTATGGGTTCCGGTTATAGAATTTAAACAATAAAATAGACAATCATTTGTGGGGTTTTTTGAAACTAGTCCCGATTAACAAAAATATCTATGTGTGAGTGAAATACGCCCGAATGCCACTCTTGGTCACTGCATCGATCCTGACAAAACCTATGCGCTCAAATTGCACAACATTATTCTCTTCTTTTGCAACGGCAGGTTCGCATACACCGTTTACAGATCCTTCCATGGTCACAAGTGTGCAAGGAACGGTCTGCTGAACCGGCAGCCACTGGATTATATGTGCCTTTGCTGTACGGGCGTCAGTAAGGGAATCACCGCCATATGCAAACGAGGGCGTATTCCCGTTCCATATAATCTTCACATTAAAGAGATCCTTAAGACGAACCATCGCCGCTGCCGGCACAATTTCGTTTCCGGGAAGCATTACTGTCCCTTCAAACGACAGTGTCCGGGTTCCTTTGGATACATCTCCGGGATGAAGCATTGCTTCGGCGATCCTGTGGGGGGCTTGATCAATGACTGCAGTTACCGGATCAGGTACAAAGAAGTAGCGATTTGCCACCGGATCAACCAGCTTCTTGTTCTCGGCGTAGAGGTTGTCCCACGAGAATGAAATATCCGTCTCACCGATACCAATTGCAAGCATTGCATTTTTCACTGCTTCAGGACTAATCCCTCTGCGGGCAAGCGCCCGGAGAGTACCGAGGTGGACATCATCCCATCCGGTATACTTTCCCTCATTTATCCCGAGCCGCATTTGGGAAGTAGAGAGTACCACCCCTTCAATACCCATCCGTCCATAATGACGGTACACTGGAACATTCCAGCCAAAGTGATCATAAATATAGCGCTGACGCCGGGTATTGGCAATATGATCCTTGCCCCGGATCACGTGTGTTACCCCAAGAAGGTGATCATCAGCGACAACCGAAAAATTCATGAGCGGGTAAATGCGTGCGTCAACTTTCGGGTGTTTTGGTCGGTCGAGGATCCGGAAGATAGGGAAATCACGCATTGCAGGATCCGGGTGCAACAGATCCGTTTTGACCCTAACCGATGCTTCACCCTCCTTAAATCCGCCATCCAGCATTTTCTCCCAGAGTGAAAGTGCTGCTTCTATCGGCTGATCACGGCAAGGGCAGGCTTTCTTAGTATCCTTGAGTGCCTTGAAATGTTCATTCTCGCAGGTACAGACATAGGCACCTCCACGGGCAATGAGCTGCTTGCAGAGATCGTAGTACAAGGGAAGCCGTTCACTTTGAGTGACCGTCTCGGTGATTCCCATGCCTAGCCATTTGATATCTTTCTGTACCATCTCATACGCGTCAGGGTCAACCCGTTTTGGGTCAGTATCCTCAATCCTCAGGATATACCTGCCACCATACTGTTTCACGTAAGCGTCATTGAGTGCTGCTGCACGGGCATGCCCGATGTGGAGCGGGCCTGAGGGGTTTGGGGCAAACCGCATGACCACACCCTGCTCTGCCCCATTAAGATCGGGAAGGGTCTTACGGTGCTCGTGTTTTTCATGAAGTGATGCAAACATCTCTGGGGAAAGTAACTGCAGTTTCGTAACACGCTCTTCAGGAGAAAAGGCAGCAACTTCAGCGATCGCTTGCTTTACAAGACCCGATACTTCCTTAGCCCGGCCACGGAGATCAGGGTGGGCTCCCATCACCATGCCGATAACGGCCCCGCTTTGGGGTACACTTCCGTGTTTCACGGCATTCTGGAGTGCACATAGGAAAAGGATATCCCTGATATCGTCCGAAACCATTCTAGAAACTCCGGGTCACAAAAAATTTCCCGATATCCATGAGAAGCTCTCGCTCCTTTGAAGCCGGGAGCGCTTCAAGTAGCCGGTCACTATCCGAGACGAGACCAAACGCCTTCTTTTTAACCGCTTCGATGACTCCTGCATCGGTAAGTTCCTGTATCGCGGACCTGATATCAGATGGAGAAAGATCGCGCCGGTATTTCGTGAGATCAACACCTTTTTTCCGTGCGAGGATCATAATCAGGGTCTGCTTTCCTTCCCGGAGATCTGATCCCTGATCCTTTCCACTCTCCTCCGCCGGCGTCAGGAGATCGATAAGATCATCTTGTATCTGGAATGCGATTCCAGTATTGAGCCCGAACTTATAGAGAGCTCCTACCTGATGCTCGTTCCCTCCCGCAAGTGTTCCACCGATTGCTGCTGCTGCAGCATAAAGAACACCGGTCTTTTTCCTGACCATCTCCATGTATTCCTCTTCGGCCACATCAGTCCGGTGCTCAAATGACATATCCATATGCTGACCTTCGCAGATATCTGCACATGCTCGGGCAAGCAGGGCTACCGCACTGACTTTAGCGCCTTCACCGGCCTTTACCTGGCAAATGAACTCAAACGCTCTGGCATACAGGACATCACCGGCAAGAATCCCGGTTGGCATATCCCATTTTGAATGGACCGTCGGGACCCCCCGCCGCAGTGAGTCACCATCCATGATATCGTCATGGATGAGAGTAAACGTGTGGGTGAGCTCAAGGGCAAGTGCAGCCGGCAGGATCTCCTTGGAACTGCCATGCCTGATGGCGTCAGCCGAAAGGAGAACTACTGCAGGGCGAAGCCGTTTACCGCCGGCGCTCAGCAAGTGGCTTGATGCCTTGTTGAGTTCTCCGGAAGCATGGGCAAAATACTGATCGATCATGCCATCTATCTGTTGTGCAACCGATTTCAGGTATGGTGATAGTTCCGACATATAATTCCCTTCTAGTTTAACTTGAGCCGTTGTCCATTACGCATCACATGAACGTCGTTGCCCAATACATATCCGAGATCACTTGAGAACTCCGCATATGTCGCGGTCATTCTGATATTACCGTGAGCCGGGATAATGTGCTGCGGATTCAGGAGACTGATGAATTCATAGTGATCCTCACGGTATGCATGTCCACTTACGTGAAGGTCAGGGAAAAGTCGTGCCCCTGCCATTTTCAGGTGCGCTTCTACCATATACCGCTGCCCAAAGTTCATGGGGTTGGGGATAACATTAGCAGAGAACAGGATCTTATCCCCTTTTGAGATCTCATAGGGGGTATCCCGCAAAGCAATTCGTGTCAGGATAGAACCGGGTTCACCCTGGTGACCGGTAATGATAGGGAGAAACTTCTCTTTTCCTGCCTTCGCCATCCGACGCAGGGTCCGGTCAACGGTCCGGCGGTTTCCAAAGACACTGGTATCCGGAGGGAACGAAACCATCTTCATCTGTTCGGCTGTCACAGAGTATTTCTCCATCGACCGGCCAAGGAGAACCGGTTTTCTCCCGATTTCATGCGCACACTCCGCAATCGTCTTAACGCGGGCAATATGGGAAGAGAACGTCGAGACAATGATAGAGCTTTTATCATCCTCATAACTGGTGATAGTATCCCGCACGAGATCCCGGGCGATCCGCTCGCTGGGGCACCGGCCGGGCCTGTCTATATATGTGCTCTCCACAATGAGTGCAAGAACGCCCTCCTTTCCTATCTGGCGTAACCGGGCAAAGTCCGGAGGTTCTCCGATCACTGGTGTCCTGTCGAGCTTGAAATCGCAGGAATAGACAATCGCACCATGAGGCGTGTGAAGTACCGGAGTCACCGTATCAATAATAGAGTGCTGGGCCCGTACAAATTCGAGCACAAGATGCTGCGAAATTGTATACCTTTGGCCGGATCTGAGCGCGAATAGCTTGTTATTGACACCGAATTTCTGTTCGCCGGATATCTGCTGCCGTATCAATTCCGTCGCATACGGTGACGCAATGATCGGTGCGTTGTACCGGTGTGCAAGCTTGGGAATAGCCCCGATATGGTCAAGATGTCCGTGAGAGCAAACAATCGCTTTAACTGTTCCCTCGACAGAGTTCATCATCGTGTCGTCAGGAATTGCCCCGATCTTGATCAAATCGAGGGAGTGCATATTCTCAAGCTCCGCATCTTCATGGATCATAACCTGATCTAGGCGAAGCCCCATGTCAAAAATGACAATTTCTTTTCCGCAGCGGACAGCGGTCATATTCCGCCCGACCTCATCGTAACCGCCCACTGCTATAATTTCAATATCCATGTTTTTTCTCCTGTTTATGTCGTTCTGCAGGTATTCTTTAAAACCTGATTCTGTTTTTCTTTATCTCTTCGGGGTTTCCAGTCTCACGAAGAATTACTATCATCCATCATTTGTCGGGTATTTCCCATGATAAGGAGCCGTGCGGTACGCATATCGCGAATCTTTGAGGCTCCGCACAGGAACATCGATGCAACCAGCTCCCGATGGATCGCTTCGACTTTGGAGGTAAGTGCATCGTCACTCTCAAGTGCCGGTTTGAGGAGGGGTAGTGCCATGCCACAGAGATCGGCTCCGAGAGCAAGAGACTTCGCCATATCAATGCCATTCCTGAGACCCCCGGATGCTATTACGGGGCTGCCCGTTTCTGCTACTTCCGCAAGGCTTACGACCGTTGGAATACCCCAGCCGGCAAAGTCCTCGCCAAGGGTCTTGAGATACTTATCCTGTGCATTCCCGCTTTCATCTGCGCGGATACTTTCGACCGCTGCCCATGAAGTACCCCCCCAGCCACCAATATCAATAGCCCCGGCTCCTGCGTTCCAGCACTGGCGGGCAACTTCTCTTGAGATTCCGCAGCCGGTTTCTTTGATGATCACCGGGGTCTTTATCTCACCACAGAGTGTCGAGATAGCAGAAAGGCAACCGGTTGCATTGTGGTCACCCTCAGGCTGGATGGCTTCCTGAAGGAAATTCAGATGAATTGCAATGGCGTCAGCGCCAATCATCTCGATTGCCCGCTCAGCCCATGCTGTTCCATGGTCACGGAGCTGAACAGCGCCGAGATTTGCAACAAGAAATGCATGTGGAGCTTCGTCACGAACAACCGAGAATGTATCAGCAAGCGCCGGGTTTTCAAGAGCTGCTCTTTGGGATCCTACACCCATGCCGATGCCGAATCGTTCTGCAATCCGGGCAAGACGGGCATTTGTTTCCTTTGTTCCGGGATGGCCCCCGGTCATTGCCGAGATAAAGAGAGGGGATGCAAGTGCGTGACCGAAAAACCGGGTGGATAGATCGATCGAACGCATATTGCATTCCGGCAGGGCATTGTGAACCAGACTGATATCCCCAAAACCTGTGGCACCGGATTCGACCTCTTTTTCGACACAGATGCGCAAATGGTCGAGTTTGCGCGATGAGGTAAATCGTTTCTTATCTGCCATTTCTCTTATTCTCCTCTCACCTTTGTTCCGCCATGATCCATTCCTGCAAGGAAATCGCCGAGACGTGAAACCTCGAAAATATCTGCACCGGAACCTGCAACAGCAAGCCCGAGCAGTTCGTTAATTTTCCCTTTCATTCCACCGGTTACATCGGTATGTGACGAGTTGCCAATATGGAGGGCGTCAACAGTCTGCGGAGTAATCTCCGGGACCACGCGGTCTCCATCCAGCACTCCCGGTACATCGGTGGCGAGTCCTACACGGGTACATTTGAGTGCAATCGCGAGATAACGCACGAGCTGGTCACCTGAAACAATGCAGGCTCCATGTGAAAGGTCCATCACCACGTCACCGTGGATCACCGGAACCATACCAAGTGCGAGCATCTTTTGCAGATGCCGGCATTCAAACGCGATTAACCGGCCGTTGTCTGCAACACATACATGAAGTGGATGAACACCAAGAGCCTGTACACCGGCGTCCCGTAGGGCGCTGACGACTTCCGCATTAAGGGTGCTGACAACGCGGTGGGTAACTGCAATGCCATCTGTCTGGCCGGCTGCTGCTCCCTCATCTAGATGGTATTTCTTGGCCTCCGGGTGTCCACATGAACCGGCTCCATGAACGATAATAATGCCTGATACAGAAGCAGTTGCAATGGTCGTTGCAATTCCGGTCAATGCAGGACGGTTAACACGGCAGTCTGCTCCTTTGTCCGTGATTACGCTGCCTCCGAGTTTGAGCAGGATGAGATCAGACATTTTTCTCCTTCCGAGCTCCCTCAGTGTCAATACCCGTCACAATCGCCCGCGCATCGCACGACTGGATGGCTTGCGCAACCCGGTGCCGGACCGGCTTTGCACAGAGGGCCACCATACAACCCCCACCACCAGCCCCGGTGATTTTCGCACCGAATGCCCCGGCTGAACGGGCAGCGAGTACCAGCCGGGAAAGCTGTGAATGGCCGACACCAAGAGCTTCGAGCAGTGCGTGGTTCATATTCATGTATCTTCCCAGTTCCTTGTGGTTTGCCAGATGGTGGATAGCTGCAAGACTCACACCTTCAATCGCATCAAGGATTGGATCGACGATTTCCGGACTCTGTTTTTTCAAATCCGCAACCTGTTCCACCATTTTTGCCGTACTATGTGAAACCAGTGAGTCACCGATCACCATGTGTATATTCTGGGGAGCAAGGCGCCTTCGTGAACCTCCGCAGATAAGAACAATTCCGCCGTATGTGGAAACGGTAGTATCAGTGGGACTCGCCCGTCCTTTCTGCACGGTTTTTTCGATCTCAAACGCCATGTTTGCGATGTCTTCCCGGTTTTTTCCAAGGGCAAACTCGTCATTTATTGCTGAAAGTGTAGCGACGGTGACCGCAGCAGACGACCCGAGCCCTGACGAGCTGGGTATCTGCGAGTTTATGTAGACGCTGCCGACCACACCCATTGCATCAAAACACCCGTCTATATACGGAGATTTTGCCCTTTGAGGACGCCGTGATTTTCTCACCGTTACAAAAACCCGGGGTTTAATCGCCATAGCTATGCCGGGCTTTCCGTATACAACTGCATGCTCGCCGAACAGAAATACCTTGCCCGGCGCACTCCACGTAGCCAACCTATATCACCGCAAAGGCTGCGTACCCCACGACTTCGCTCCTGTCACCAGTGACATCCCCACTCGTCCCATACTGGATCAGCCGCCCTTCCTGCGCTCCCATACTTTTGCATACGGATACCATCACGCTTATCGGGCCGTAACCACATGCAGTTACGCGTTTTTCCCGGATCCGACGATAAAATTCATTTGTATCAAGCCTTGTAAGCGCTTCGATCGCAAAGAGATCGCCGTCCTTTGCCTGTGCCTCGGGTACATAATGCGAAAAATCGCTGGAGGCGATGATCCGTATGTCCCGTTTTGTCAGAAGGTGTGCAGCGATAATTTTCTCTGCAACGACGGCGGCATGTGCTGGATCCTGCTCTCCCATCATGATGGGAACTACCCTTGAACGCGGGAACCGGTACTTGATAAACGGCATCTGAACCTCTATTGAATGTTCTTCGTTCTGTGAAGGTTCGTCGATCACAATATCCAGTACCTTGATAAATTCAGTATCCATATCAACAATTCCCAGTGGGGTCTCCCAAGGAATCGAAGATACGCTAGTAAGATACCCGCGATGGGACGGGCCGATAACGATGAATGTGCCAGAAAAATCCGGGCTGATACTTGAAAATGCGTGGGCTGCGATCTGGCCGGAGTAAATGTAACCGGCATGAGGGCTGACAATACCTAATGCACTTTCACCTGTAGTCGTCTTTGAGAAGAAACTTTCCAGGAGCTGCCCGAGATGTGATGGATCCCGGGGGTAGAACATGCCCGCTACTGCGCATGGACGCGTCTTCATTAAATCAACCCTCTGGTCGTTCTGTTATATTTAACGATCGATCCAAAAAGGGGATAGAAAGAACCTGCATCAAATCTCAGTTTCGAAATCTTCCTGCGTAAGACCGGTAGCAATCCCCCGGAGTCGCAGCATCTCCCGGGTGAGGAGGAAATAGATCATTGAGAGCGCTTTCCTGCCCTTGTTGTTCGTAGGGATAACAAGATCAACGAACTTGGTCATGTTGTTAGTGTCGCATAGTGCAACAACCGGTATACCACATTGGACGGCTTCATTTATTACCTGAGCATCGCCAATTGGATCGGTGACAACGACAACTTTGGGTTCGATATAGCCGTCAAGAACAGGATTGGTGAGCATCCCGGGGATAAACCGGCCGGTGGCTGACATCGCTCCAATGGCGTCTGCAAACTTCTTTGCCGGGTACTGGCCGTACTGACGGGAAGTGACGACAAGGATATCGGGGGCTTCGTACTGGTTCAGGAACTTTGCAACGGTCTTAATGCGTGCATCGGTCTCGCGGATATCGAGAATATACAGCCCATCGCCGCGGACACGGTAGATGAACTTCTTCATATCCTCGCTTTTCTGCTGGGTACCGATATGGACACCGGCGGCGAGGTACTCCTCTACGGGGATGAGCGGTTCCTTTAATTCTATTTCCATCTCGTTTACTGGGGTCATAGTTGTTCCTCTATGCGAATGAGTTCGTTTAATTTGGCAATGCGTTCACCGCCAACCACTCCGCATTTTAAGAAGATGCAGGAGAATGCGGTGGCGAGGTGCGCGATAGTAGTATCCGTGGTCTCACCGGACCGGTGACTCATCACGGTGTCCAGACCATGGGTGTGAGCGAGGCGGACAGCCTCGAAGGTATCGGAGAGTGTGCCAACCTGATTCGGCTTGATGAGTACGCAATTGGCAGAGCCGGTTTCGATGCCCTGCCCGATGCGGTTAACCTGGGTAACAAAGAGATCATCCCCGCACAGCAGGCATCTGTCGCCAATCTGATGATTAAGCTCGGCAAAAGCGTCAAAATCGTTTTCGTGAAGGGGATCCTCGACATATACAAGATTGAATTTGTCAACAAGTTCGGCGATGTATGCGATCTGGTCTTCGGTAGAGCGGACTTGATCGCGGTACTTATACCCTGAGCCGGTCCACATCTGGCTTGCTGCGACATCAATACCCATATCGACCGAGACATTCATCTCGTCTTCCACACGTCCGGTTGCCTCGGCAATGAGCTCAAATGCAAGGGCATCATCAATCTGTGGTGCCCATGCACCCTCATCACCCTTGCCGGCGGCAATTCCCTTTTTCTTGAGAAGATCTTTGACAATCCTGTGGACAGCGGCATTGGCAAAAACAGCCTCTTCCGCATCCGTTGCTCCACCCGGGACGACTAAAAATTCCTGGATCTCGGTCGCGTTTGAAGCGTGAGCACCGCCTCCGATAACGTTTCCAAGAGGGAGCGGCATCTCGCGCACAAATGCCCCACCAAGGTATCGGAAGAGGGGGAAGCCAAATGCCGAGGCTGCCGCCTTTGCATTTGCAAGGGAGAGGGCGACAGCTACATTTGCACCAATCTCTGAAAAATCAGGGGTCCCGTCAATATCACGGAGCTGGTCATCAAAACCCTCCTGATCGGATGAATCCATACCGATAAGAGCCGGAATCAGATTCTGGAGGGCATGCTCTATAGCTGCCCCGGGAGGAAGGACTTTAGCTTCTGCCGCCCCGGTGCTTGCACCGCTCGGTGCAGCTGCTCGGCCATAGCCGCCAGATGTGGATATCTCGGCCTCGACAGTAGGGTTTCCCCGGCTGTCCAGAATCGTTCGCAGCTCGATTGCCTCAATGATCGTCATAACATTCAGCCTCTCATCTTCGCTTTACGGTAATGGGAATAATGTTTGCGTTGAATTCCTCGATGGCGATCTCAAGGGGATCGATCCGGGAAGTAGTGATAAGTAAGGGAGCACCCATTGATATTTGCAGAGCCCTTGCTCCAATAATCCTCGCCCGTTCATACCGGGTGTATGTTTGTGTCTGCATTCCTCGTCCTCAAAATGGTTCCATTATCTGTAACTGGAAAATGGGGTCGCTGAGATTCGAACTCAGGTCACTGCGTCCCGAACGCAATAGGATAGTCCAGGCTACCCCACGACCCCTCGGTCATATTACTGGTACGGGTTGAGCTCATCAATGATCTCTTTGTGTGTCAGAAGCATGCGCCGGCAGCAGTATCGGGTGATACCGAGATCGTCGAGGATCTTTTTAGGATCCTCGCCTTTCTCCCGCCGCGCCTTAAATTCTTCCCATGCTGTGGAAATGGTTTTTCCACAGGTGAAACATCGTACGGGTATCAAGATTTTCGACCTCTTTAATTTCTTTTAGTTTAACGATAAGACTTTTGGAATTTCTTGCGTGCGCCACGGCCGTGTGGTTTCTTGGTTTCTTTCTGCCGTGAGTCGTTGACAAGAAGCGTTCTGTCGTAAGCAAGATAGACATCCTTGATAGCAGGATCATTTGTCCACTCAAGAATGCCCCTGGCGAGCGCTGTGCGTACAGCCTCAGCTTGTCCCATGACCCCGCCGCCGGAAACGTCGATAGTCACGTCAATTTCACTGCTTGCGCTGGGGACAAGGAGGAGCGGCTCGGCAATTTTCATACGGGTAGTCTCGGTGCCATATTTCTCGAGTGGTACTGAGTTAACCCTGATCACGCCTTTGCCGGCCTTTATGGTCGCCCGGGCAATTGCTGTTTTTCGTTTTCCGCTTGTGTTAATGATTTTCGCCATGGTGACCACCTTAGAACTTGGCTCCGAGGGCCGTGCAGACTGCCGATAGCGTAATGAACTGCGGGGTGTTAAGCCGGTTCATGTGGACATCTTCGGGAACTTCCATTGCCGCACCTGCAAACTGTACAGGGATGCCAACGTAACACCGGATCCGCTTCATCGCGTCGACACCGCGGGGTCGCTTATAGGGAAGCATACCACGGATCGTGCGCTTGGTGATATGGTCCGGTCTCCGGGGGAAATATGGACCCCAGTCAGTCGATCCGCGCTCACGCTTATGGTAGTAATTACCCAGAACGCGTGCGCGGCTGCCGGAAATAATGATCTTTTCGACATTGACAATTGCGATCTCTTCGCCATCAAGGGCACGGTGGGCCACCGTGCTTGCAAGCCTTCCGAGAATAAGTCCATCTCCGTTGATTACGGTAACCATTTCTTATTCACCTCAGGATTCGGACACCGCTCCCTTTGGGGTTGTCCTTTAAAAGCTGTTCAATCGTCATGCACTGCCCTTTTGCGTTCCTGATCTTGCTCGTAGCTGATTCGGAAAAATTCAGCGCGGCAATCTTTACAGACTGCTCCAGTACGCCGCTCCCTAATACCTTGCCGGGTACGAGGATTATCTCGCCGTTTTGAGCGTAGCGGTTAATTTTTGACAGGTTGACCTCTGCATAATTCCGGTTGGGGGTCTCCAGCCTGCCTGCAATTTCGCGCCAGATCTTTGCCTCATTCTCCCGTGACGTGTTCTTCAAGAGCAAAATGAGGTTGGTAAGACGGGGGTTAGTCTTTTCCACAATTCGTGTCATTTCTTCTCCTCCCCTGAAATCTCGCTTGTCTGTCTCTCCAGCTCGTCTGCCTGTCCCCTGATAAAGGAAAGCGCCTGAACCATGATCTCTTTTGTGGGCAGTGACCCATCGCCTTCTACCGCAAAAATAAATCTGTCCGGTGAGGCAGAAATCCTGATCGCAGGCTCATCACCAATACCACTGGAAATGCAGGCCCGTTCACAGAGTTTGCACATGGAACAATCAGGAAGCTTGCCTTCAATGACCTCAACTTTCTTTCCTTTGACTGCAAGGATAGTGCGGGGGCATTCATCCACGCACATACCGCACGCGTCGCAGGAGGGGCTGATGGTTATTATCGGGTGGTTCTTATACCCACATACGAGAGTGGGCTGCCATTTCGCATGTGTTTTACCTGAGTTAAGGACGGCACGCGCTTCGATAACCAATTTCTGCCCCTTCGCAAGTTTCACGATGGGGATGTTCTCGTTCACAGGCGCTGCTTTAGGATCCTGAGGTATAAGGTCACTTGAGGTGACCAGTTTGGGACCTTCAACGCTCAGCGTGTAAGTGACCATGCAGGACGGGCAGCCTGCCCCTCCGCACGAACAATTTTCCTGAGTCGAATAACTGGTAATATCGGTCTTTATCGGAATAAGGCCAAGGCGGTGTGCCAGCATTTCATCGAAAAGTGCGCTTGTGTTATCGTAGATACGCACATCTTCGATTGCAAGGGTCGGCACTTCACCGATCATTGCCCTGCGGAAAGCGTTCGCAAAACCGGGCTTCGCTCCCGATAATGTAAATCGTGCAAGAGTATTGTCCAGACTCGCGAATTCGATCTCCATCACACTCTCCTTCCTCGTCTGCCACCCTTGGGACGGCACGAATCGTGCGGGACAGGTGTGACGTCTTCGATTCTTCCAATGCGCATTCCTGCCCTTGCAAGTGCGCGGATTGCTGCCTGAGCACCGGGCCCGGGACTTCGCTGTTTACCTTGTCCGGGTGCCCGAACCTTTACATGGACACCCACGATGCCTTTTTCCCGGGCAACCGCAGCGACGTTTGACGCCATCTGCATAGCTGCATAGGGGGAACTTTCATTCCTGTCCTGCTTGACAACCATACCGCCGCTGCTTTTCGTAACGGTCTCTGCACCGGAAAGATCTGTGACGGTGATGATTGTATTGTTAAATGAGGCAAAGATATGAGCAATGCCCCACTTTTCCTTATCGTTTGCCGCCATTTTAGTTCACTCCGGCTCCTGATGGTTTGGTTATCCTTGTCCTTTCTGAATGGGCTGCATCAACGAACGGAGAGGTCCCGTAATAGGAGATCCCTGTTTCTTCTCCACGGGTTACAAGGTATCCCGGAATGGTGACACGCCGTCCTGCAATCGCAATGTGACCGTGGGTAACGAGCTGGCGTGCCTGTTTCGGTGAGCGGGCAAGACCCTTCCGATACACAATGGTCTGAAGCCGGCGCTCGAGATGGGATGGAACCTTAAGTGCAAGGACGTTATCAATATCTGCATCTGGACCAAGGAGCCCAGCACGCTGCATATGACTGATAAGCTCGGTTTTCTTCGCTTCGAAAATTGCAGCGTCTTTGCTGCTGGACATCAGAGCGAGCAGTTCACGAGCGGCCTTGCGATATTTCCTCAGGTGGCTTTGCGCTTTCCATACCTCACGCTTGTTACGCAGACCATACTCGATAACGAGCCGGGTCTCTTCTTCGATCCGGGTCTTTTCGAACGGACGCTTGGGGGTCTGGTAGGATTTGTGGTTCTTACCTGGGTATCCCATGGCTTACTGACCTCCTTCTTTAGTCTTCTTGACGCCGACGGTCACGCCGGTTCTGCCGGTCGATTTGGTGCGCTGCCCGCGAACCTTTTGACCCGTCTCATGCCGGATTCCCTTGTAGCAGCGGATCTTCCTCATCATGTTGATGTCTTCATCCCGGGCGAGTGCTACATCGCCGCCGATGAGGTGTTTATTCTCGCCGGTGTAGAGATCTTTTTGCCGGTTTGCCATCCATACCGGGATGCTCCCAGTATACTGCTCAACCGCAGCACGGATCCGGTTCACGGACTCTTCATCAAGAAGGCCAAGCTTCGCGTACTCGTCAACCTTTGCCATCCGGGAGATGACCGTAGAGGTATGCCTTCCAACGCCCTTGATGCCGGTCAATGCGACCCGCACCGATTTCGTGCCGTCCAGATCGGTCGTGCCGACCCGGACAAAGTATCTTATTTCTTCTTCCTGTGCCATCCAATCCCCTCGATTTTGAGATTATCTCTTTGAAGCGCTGAGGGAGGGATTTGAACCCTCGAGTCCCAAGGGGACACAGGTTTAGCAAACCTGCGCCATACCAGGCTTGGCTACCTCAACAGAGGAATCTCGCATCTTCTCAGACACTCGCAACGGAAAATCCGCTGCTCCATGAATGGTGCTTTATACTATGGTAGGGGTATGGTAATAAGTGTTGTGGGAAGTATGAGATTTCCCTAATCAGGATATCAAAGAAAACTCATACTAATATATTTGGTATATTTGCACTAATAACAGATCAGCCTAACAATTCTTTATTTATCATATTACATTCGGAACATGGTCCACACATAATCCTTATACCCACATCTTCACTGACTTATATGATCATCCATGGAACATCCTGCACTGTTAATCATAGATATGCAGAACGACTTTGTCCGTGAGGGGGCACAGCTCCGGGTCGCCCAGTCCAGTAATATTCTCCCAAAAATCCGGGATGTGCTTACCTGTTTCCGGAAAAAGAATCTTCCGGTTTTTCACATACTGAGGGTTCACCGGAGTGATGGCTCTGATGTTGAGATAACCCGGAAAACCCTCTTTAATAGACATCCGTTTGCCGTGGCGGGCTCTCTAGGAGCTCAGGAGATCAGCGAGCTGGTACCTATCCCGGGGGAGTACGTAATCGAAAAAGCCCGGATGAGCGCGTTCATCGGTACCGAACTCGATATCATGCTCCGCACTTTGGGCATAACGGAACTTGTCGTGACCGGGGTCCAGACTCCCAACTGTATCCGGACTACGGCATTTGACGCCATCGCGTTCAATTACCCGGTAATCCTTGTAAACGATGCAACCGGAGCACAGTCGGAAGAGATACATCGGGCAAACGTCCGAGATATGGAAAATATAGGCATCCGGATTATGGACGCACAGGCACTCATCAGAACGCTCGGGTAACTCACAAGCCGCTTGCCAATTTCACGTAAAATCATACTGGGAAAACACGCATGCTCTCCGGATCCGAACTCGTATTTGCAGGGCTGGCCGCTGCCGCCGCTGGATTGGTAAACGCCATTGCCGGTGGGGGCACCCTGATCTCGTTTCCAACGCTTGTGGCACTTGGTGTACCCGATATAGTAGCAAATATCACCAATACAGTCGCCCTCTGCCCGGGCTATATCGGCGGGGCGTTCGCGCAGAGAGAAGATCTTGCAGGACAAAAGAAGCGCCTTATAATGCTCATCCCAGCCGGGATCATCGGAGGTCTTTTCGGGGGCATTCTCCTCCTGTATATCAACGAAAAGACCTTCCACCTGCTTGTCCCATTCCTTATCCTGATCGGCGCGGCACTGCTTGCGATCCAGGACCGGGTCCGGAACTGGATCCGCTTGCATACCGGACACGACGGCACCGATGGAAAAGGCTGCAGGAACGCTGCTCTCCCGGTCGGCCTTGCAGCAGTTTACGGGGGATATTTCGGGCCGGGTCTTTCCGTGATCATTCTTGCCGTGCTCGGGCTTTTCCTTGATGACACCCTTACCCGGCTCAATGCGCTCAAGCAGTGCATTTCATTTGCCACCAACATCGCTGCTGCATTATTTTTCCTTTTTTCCGGTCTCATTATCTGGCCACTGGCACTTATTATGGCAGTGGGGGCTTTAATCGGCGGAGCGGTTGGAGGCCGTATAGCCGGCAGGATCGACCCTGGCCAGCTCCGGTGGACTATTGTCACCATCGGAACTGCAGTCGGCTTGTATTTCCTCATCCAGCTGTTTATCTGACTGCTTCGTATATCCCGCACCACTAGCCAATCTATTAAAAAAGATCTCCCCTTTATATTAAAGAGAGAAAAAGAGTTTTTAAACCAAATCTCTAAAGAGTCTGAATCAGTGATCGGCGTGTAAAAAGGCCGGCCAATTTACCATTATCGGTGACCGGAACGGTACTGATATTCTTGGCAATCATCAGATCAACTACATCCTGATAGGATGCCCCGATCTCAAGAGAGATCAGCGGTGTGCTCATTATATCGTGTACGAGGAGGTTCCGGATGCGGTGATCCTGATGATGGTCTTTTACAGTCTCACGGAATTTCCGCATCGCAACCGCTACATCAGTCTCGGTCACTATACCGGTAATCTTATCATTTGAAGTCACGACAAACCGGGAGATCTTATCATCTAACATCCTGCGCCGGAGATGGACGACTCGTTCATCCGCATCAATAGTAGTTGCCCGTTCAAGAGCTCCCAAGATACTGCCATTAGAGGGATACTTTTTCAACAGGTCTATAGCTGATACCTGTCCGATCAGGTTATGATCGCTATCGTACACAACCACGAGTTTATATCGTTGGAGCAGAGGGATAAGGACATTAACACTCTCATCAGGATAGACGCTCGTGAAATCCTCTTCCACTACACTAGCCACATGTATTGCAGCTGGCGCAAGCGCAGTGTTCTGCTTGCTCCCTAGCTTTTCAGCGATAGCCTCCCGGGAAACCGTGCCGACAACAGACGTGTTATTGAGTGCAATAAGGGGATCGATACCTTCTTCGAGCATTTTGTCGAGAGCCTCGGTGATCTTTGCCGATTTTGATATGGTCGTTGGTTTTGCCATGATATCTTTAATAAACAGTTCTTTTGTCATTTCGCCACTTCCTTTTTGATATCATCACGTTTTAGAATCCCTACAAGGGCATTGTGTTCGACGACAATAAGGTTATTGACCTGTTCACTTTGCATCAACGCAACCGCGTACGGTAATGGATTCACCGGTGCAACTGTATCACCGGGTGAGACCGCAAAGACCGGGCTGCTCATGACGTCATTTGCAGCAAGAGTCCTGGCCGACATAAGAGTTCACTCCTCGGAAAACGCCTTTACAAGATCAAATTCAGTCACAAGTCCGACAAGCCGGCTGTTTTCGATCACCGGCAACGCACCAATATTTTTCTGGAGCATTTCCCGGGCTGCTTCATTGATGGGCTTTTCTGTGGTTGTAGTAATTAGACTTCCTGCCATGAGTGTGCGTACCAGGATGTTCATGACTTCGGCGACGTCGCCGGTAATGAGACGGGAAAAAACTTCTCTGTTACCCAGATACCGCATAATATCGGTAGCGGTGATTATCCCAAAGAGTACATCGTCACTTACAACGGGCAAGCGGCGGAACTTGAACCGCGTCATATCTTTTGTGACCGTAGAGATCGGGCTGTCCGGGGCAGTTACCTTGAGGGAAGAGCTCATGACATCCTCAACCAATAAAGGACTGTGTTCTGCAGCAAGTATCCTGAGCATATCCCGCTCAGTCAGTATACCAGTGAGTCTCCCCTCATGATCGACAATAGGGAGCCCCCCAATCTTTTTACCGATAATAATCTGCAGTGCATCGACAATATGAGCATCACACGAAAGTGTCTCCGGCTTTGCAGTCATTATTGTACGCACACTTTCATTGACTGCTGCGGGAAAATTACCGTTATGTCGGACTCTTACCAGACGATACTTGTCACCACCTCCCATGAAGTTGATAATATCGCCGGATGTGATGATCCCCCGAAGTTTCTTTGTCCCCGCATCGGTAACCGGCAACCTCCGGAAGCCGCATTCCGTCATTGTAGCCACTGCACTGATGATACTTTGCGTCGGTGGCACGGACACAACATCCCGTGTCGCGATCGCCATAACCTCACCTTCCTGCTGAACAATATGGGATTTGAACTCGACCGGCCCCCGGTCAAGTTTTCCCCGCATTTTCAGAAGCCGGTCGCCCTGCTTGATAGCAGCCTGCCCGTTCCGGTGCATGAATAACCTCCTTTACTGGCCGGTCTATTTAACTCCCGTCATCTCCGGTTGAAGAGGGTGTGCTTCATATCCCGGCCGATATATCATTTGCTTTCCGTTTCCTGCCCGTGTGATTCTTGAGATGTTTGCACAACGGATTTCCTGTGCATCGGGCTGTTTAATTCTTTATTTCCAGGGAATTCCAATCCCAAACTTTCTAGCCGTTTTTTTGAACCTAATAACCTGTCATGCCAATCCGGCAAGAATGTCGTGGCGGTCCACAATCCCAACCATTGAATCCCCTTCGACAACGGGGAGCCGGCTTACATCATTTTCCACCATGAGACGGGCAGCTTCGGAAAGCAACGCCCCGCCATGGATACTGATCACCTCTTTCGTCATCATCTCCCCAACCGTTTTTGTGCTGTTCTGGGCAAGTGCCGACCGCACGCCACCCGACCGTATCAGGTCTCTGCGGGAGATAAGACCTACGAGCCGCTGTTTCCTGATCACCGGAAATGAAGTGAACCCGCTTTCCACGATCTTCGCATAAACCTGCTGGAGTGTATCGTTAGGATCCGCGGTGGCGATCTTCGTTGACATGCATGTGCAGACCCGGCCGGAAAGCTCGTTTCTTGAGATGATGACCGGAAACAGGTCAGAAAGCAGCACGCCACCCAAAATATGGCGGCATGGATCGACAATTACCGCGCTGTCCATTGAAAACTCCCGCATGGATTTTACAACATTCTCTATAGATGTATCAGGGCCGGCAATTGCTGCCTCTTTGACAAACCCTTCTACAGTCACATTTGATTTCGTCGCGGTCACCCGCAAGGCATCGGTGATATCGATATATCCCAGCAGGTCTTTTTTCACACCGGTAACATAGATTTCCCGGAACCGGTCGTCTCTTAGGATCTGCCGTGCCTTAGTGATCCCGTCATGATACGTAAGCACAGGAATCTCAAGCATGAAATCCCGTGCCGTTTTCATGTAAGGGTATCCTCCTCACGGCAGCGGGGACAGAGAAGAACACTATCCACCCGCTTAAGATCATCAGACATCTGACTGCATCGACTGCACATACCCACCTCGATATTATCCTCGCGGTTGATCTCTATGAGATCGGTCAGGAGCTCATTTTGCTCATTTGAAATGGTCAGGAGATCTCTCACCGTAACTATGCCGATAACCTTACCTTTCTTATCGACAACGGGGAGTCTTCTGACCTTATGCTTGACCATCATCTGGGCTGCATCGACTACCGTCTTGTCCGCACTCACCGTAATGAGTGGCGTACTCATGATTGTACTCACCTGAACTGTACTTGGTTTGAGATCTTTTGCCACCACCTTGCAATTGATATCCTCTTCAGTAACAATGCCGATTGGCTCGTTCTTTCGGAGGATAATAACACTCCCGACTTCTTCACTGCACATAGCTTTAGCCGCTTTTGCGACATTTGCCTCAATACTGATCATAATCGGGTTGCATTTCATCACATCGCTCAGTGGGACGCGGGTTTCAAACCGGATCGTGTTGGTTGTCTTTTTCATGAGTCACCTCCTTGAAGTGCCTGGCTGATGATTACAATTAGCATCCTTTCCACCCTTTGTATAAATAGCATGTGGCACTGGCAAAGTCTATGCGGCCGGGTAATAAAAAGGGTGTTCCAGAACCTCAAATAATCAGAATCTCCTGACGGGCAATTACAAGAAACATAATAAAGCATCCTTTCCAAACATTACAGTAGTTGATGGTAAACCGGAAGTACCGGCCTGCCGTTTAAACAAAAAGAGGGACCCTATGACGACATTTTCAAGGACATTGGGGAGTGCAAAGAAAAGATTTTCTGTATTTCTCCGGCGGTTTTTCAAGAAGAAGCGGACTAGGATCGGTATTTATGGACCGCCCAATGCCGGAAAAACGACCCTTGCTAACCGGATCGCCCGGGACTGGACAGGTGACGCGGTCGGGCCGGTAAGTGAGATCCCTCATGAAACCCGAAGAGCACGGAAACGTGAGGATATCGTTATTACTGGTGCAAATGGCCATAGAGTAACCATCGATATTGTAGATACTCCAGGTGTGACCACCAAGATCGATTACCACGAGTTCCTCGAATTCGGCATGGAGAAAGACGAAGCGATCATCCGTGCCCGGGAAGCAACCGAAGGGGTAGCAGAGGCAATGCACTGGTTACGGGAAGATATCGACGGTGTCATCTATATGCTGGATTCGACACTCGATCCCTTCATGCAGGTAAATATCATGATGGTCGGGATCATCGAAAGCAGGAAGCTCCCCGTAATCATTGTCGCCAACAAGATCGATCTGCCTGATGCGGCTCCTGCTCGGATCCGTAGCGCCTTTCCCCAGCATCCGGTCGTGGCGATCTCAGGACTTGAGGGAAGGAACACGGAAGAGCTGTATGAGAAGATGATCCATAACTTTGCCTGAAGGTTGAAGGATCATGCCACACAAGTGCACCAAATGCGGCAGAGAATACAAAGACGGTTCAACTGAAATCCTCAAGGGATGCGCAAGCTGCGGCGGCAAGAAGTTCCTCTACGTTAAGGAGTCCGAGATTAACAAGGATGTATTCGAAGAGAAGACGATAGAGGAAATTGCAGGTGAATCGAAAGAAGAAGTTCTCGAAGTTGTTGAACATGTCGCCATGGGCAAACCAAAAAAGGAAGTAGAGATGTTCGACCGGGTCGAGACGATCCGGATCGTAGGTCCGGGCTCGTACGAGCTCAACATCGACAAAATGGCAAAAAGCGATGAGCGGATTGTAAGCGTCGGCGATGAAGAGGGCAGTTATATCATCGATCTAATGTCAATGGCAAAAGACGAGCCAAAAAAGAAGAAGGGAAAAAAACGGTAAGTGACCCACCGCGCAGGTATCGGGGACTTTTTCCCATATTTTTTTAACGTCTTCACAAAGTTTTTCTTTCAGGTTTCCGGGCCATTCTCTTGTCTGAAGGTATCGAGCAAAATGCCCAGGTTACCGCGTGGCCAATTCATCCCGGATCCCATCATACGGGGCAGGTAAGCCAAGACTTTGGAAAAACCGGTTGGTAAACGACAGACTGGTTAATGCCGCCCATTCCGCACATCCATGACCAAGGCACCGGTCCGGGAAGAACGGTAGATTTTTCCTGGCAAGCGGATTCTCAACAAACCGGTTTTTTAAAATTTGTTCGAATTTTTCCGCATTTGTCTCGCCATGGACATCTGATGCCCGATCAGTCTGGATGACAACCCATTCGCGCCGGTAATGCATAAGGTAATTCCGGATTCCGATCAGATCCTTGATCCCGGAGAAATCCGGATCGTCTTCGGAAAACTGCGGTTTTTGGCCAATTTCAAGCATTTTCTGGTATTTTGCCGGGAGCGGGGTCCGGTCAAAATAATTCTCATTCTTCCATTTCTCCCCAATCGTATGCAACAGTGTTTCAGTTGCCTCGTCTGAGAAGAAGTACGCATTGTCCGCGGCATCAGACCAAAGCTCGTTTATTGTGGACTCCAGAAATGCAACAGTTGAGAAAAGCGCATTGAGGACAAATGCCTCGTGTTGCATACACTGTCCAGCGGAGAGCATTCCCGATGTGGTATATTCTTGTTCCAGGCCATATCCCAGCCGGCAAAGAAGCGCTGCGGACTGGATATATCGTACTGAAAAACAATCCCGGAACCGGATGACGATGCCTTCGGGAACTTCCCCGTAATGTTCATCCATCGTACCATCCTTCTCTCTTTCTCACGATAAAAAAGATATTCAAAGGTTCCGGAACAGATTCCCTCGGGCGGATACTCAATGGACTGATCAGACTATAGATATCCTTAATATTTCAAGCAGACCATATGTAACCAGCACTTTTATTGGGTGCTGACAGATGTAAGTCCGACGTGCTAATTTAAGGCACGGCCTCAAACGTGGCTTTGGGATTACAGAGAGTCAGTAAGCATGCTGTACTTTTCTGGACTTACATTACGTTAACTGGAGGTATAACTATGGCAAGAATGCACGCCAGAAGAAGAGGAAAGTCATGCTCTGTGCGGCCTGCGCGAAATGATGCGCCCACCTGGTCCAACACGGACAAGGCAGCGATCGAGAAACTTATCGTCGATCTCCGCAAAGAAGGCACATCAGGAAGTATGATCGGGCTGATCCTTCGGGACCGCTACGGCGTCCCCGACGTTAAGATGATCACCGGGAAACGTATCGGGGACATCCTTAAAGAAAACAAGGTAAGTTCCGAGATTCCCGAGGATCTTCGCGACCTTATGATAAAGGCACTCGGGCTTCGCAAACACTTGGGAGATAATAACAAGGACCTGCACAACAAGCGGCAGCTTCACCTGGTCGAAGCCAAGATCCGTCGCCTTGTGAGGTATTATACTGGCACCAAGAAACTGCCTGCAGGCTTCACGTACAAGCCGGAGAACGCTGAGATCCTGTTATCCAGATAAGTCAGAGACGTCGTCCAAGGTGCCCATGTCGCTTGAAGAAACCGCAAAAACCGTTGCCGATCAGATCCGCCGCCAGCAGTTCGTAGAGGTCTATGCACACCACGATGCCGACGGAATTGCAGCCGGAGCTATCCTCTGTCACGCAATGCTTCGGACCGGCATACGGTTCCGGTTGAGAGTATGCGCCGAGGTTCCTCCCGCATTGCTCTCCAATGACACAGCATCACTCCTGTGCGATCTCGGGTCCGGCAGAGATGATCTGCCCCCGGAAACAATGGTTGTGGACCACCACCTGCCGCTGTTTTCCGGGCAGTTCCATGCGAATCCCCGGCTTGAAAAGATCGACGGCGACCGGGAACTTTCTGCAGCGGGTATGGCCTATATTGTTGCTCAGGAGATGGGTAACCACAAGGACCTTGCCGGCCTTGTGATCCCGGGCATTATCGGTGACGGGCAGGAGTTTATCGGCAAAAACCTTGAGATCTTCAACGAAGGTGTGGCAAACGGCGTTATCGTTCCGGACAAGGGACAGACATTGGCCGGCCGCGACATGGCAGAGAAATGGCTGCTTGCCATTCGCCCGTATCTTGTCGGGATCAGCGGCGATGATTCCGCTGTCGCTGACCTGCTTTCAGGAGCACAGGGGGAAAACGGCATCAGACAAGACGTTCTTATGAGTCTCGCCGTGCTCACATCTGCACCGCAGGCTTCCGCTGAGGGTCTGGCACTGCTCTACGGTGACACCATCCACCTCCAGCGTGAGGTCATAGAGGATGCCCATGCACTCACTGCTGTTATTGACGCCTGCGGCAAATCCGGTCACGGCGCCCTTGCGGTTGCACTCTGCTTACGTTCATCTACAGAACTCGGAGAGGCATGGGAAGCGGCACGGCGGCACCACCTTGCAGTTATCGGTGCTCTTAAAACAGTCCAACCCGCACATGAAGGCGAAGCGATTTACGAGTGCACCGATGCAATAGTTGCAAGCGACATGGCTGATGTGCTTGCCCGGGACTGGATACACCAGGTACCCGTGCTCGTATATACACGGACCGGGGTAGATTGCCGCATATCGGCTCGCCTGCCCCAAGGAGTCAACGCAGATCTCGGGCCGCTTGTCCGGGATCTCGCCAATGCATGCGGTGGAAACGGCGGGGGCCATCATACCCGCGCCGGGGCAACGATTCCCTGCGACCAGCTTGGAGCATTCGTGAAAGGGTGGCAGGAGGGGCTTTCTGCATGATGATACAAGGCCTTATCACCACCGTTCATACAGACGCTCCCAGCGTGGCGTTGTCCCTTGCACCGGACAATCTCGGGTGCATGACGACGACTGCTGATGGCAGCAAAGTCACGACCGTAATTAACGGCACACAGATCCGATCGGTTATCGCATCAGTGGACGACTACCTGATGAATCTGGCAATCGCGGATGAGACAACAGTGCTTCCGCACCAAAACAGGGAATGAATGAAAAGAGGGAATGAAAAAATCCAGAGTTGATACCATGGCAAAGAAAAAACAGGTTGGAAGAAGAGTTGAAGGCTGGAAAGCCAAGAGCTGGTTCAAGGTATACACCCCCGACAACCTCGGCAAAGCGTATATCGGTGATACCATTGCAAACGATGTGGAGACCGTCAAAGGCAGGATTATGCAGTCTACCCTTGGCGAGATCACCAACGATTACGCCAAGCAGCACATCAAGATGAGCTTTAAGATCGCTGATGTTACTGGCGACGCTGCATATACCGAGTTTGTCGGCCACGAAGTGACCCGTGACTACCTGCGATCCCTGGTCAAGCGCCGCAGCTCCCGTGTGGACTGCCATATGCTGATCATCACTAAAGACACAAAGAAGGTCCGGCTCACGATCAGCTGCTATACCTTTGCCCGGGCAAACATTGCCCAGGAGCATGCGCTCAGGAACGCGATCACGGCAAGCCTCGTAGCCCAGGCGCAGGCATGGGACTTAACAACGCTCGTAAACGGGATCATATCAGGTGAGATCTCCCGCGACTTGTTCAAAGTTGTAAAGACCCTATACCCCACCCGCCGGGTCGAGATTATCAAATCCAAGGTTGAACCGGTCGCTGCACTGATCTCCACAAAGTAATTTTTTTTATTTTCCCTGTTGGCCAGGGATACTGCTAATTTTAGCCTGTGTATATTCTTTTCCGATGCGACAAAACCGGGAAACATAATTAATCCGCGCGTCCAACAATTCCTTAATAATGACCGCCCACAAGATCCTTTTTCTCATCATTGATGGTTTATCGGACCGGCCCTGCCCGGAACTGGGTGGCCGGACTCCTCTTGAAGCGGCGAACCACCCGGTACTCAACCGGCTTGCTGCCGGAGGGGTCTGTGGGATCATGGACACAATTGCAGTCGGTATACGGCCCGGCTCCGACACAGCACACCTCGCACTTCTCGGCTACGATCCCCATACGTACTACACCGGCCGGGGCCCGCTCGAATGTGTGGGTTCAGGCATCCGCATGGAACCGGGCATGATCGGCTTCCGATGCAACTATGCGACACAGTCACCAGATGGCCTCGTGATTGACCGTAGGGCGGGGCGTATCCATGATACTAAAATACTCTCTCAAGCAGTTCAGGATGGGGTTGATCTCTCGGAGTTTGGTGTAGAGTTTATATTCCGGTCCGGAGCCGGGCACCGGGCGGCCCTTGCCTTAAAAGGAGAGGGGCTTGGTCACTGCGTCTCCTCAAACGATCCAAAAAAGGATCATGCGGCCCCTCATACTATCACCCCGGTAGGGGATCGTACTCAGGACAGGAAAACGGCAGAGGTCTGCAACGAGTTCGTGCAGCAGTCAGGGAAAATTCTCTTTGATCACCCGCTAAACAAGGATAGGCTCCAAAAAGGCCTAGGCCCGGCAAATATCATCCTGATGCGAGGAGCCGGAGAGATGGGAAATTTCGAACCGTTCGAAAAAAAATACGGGTTATCGGGGAGTGTGATTGCTGCTGCGAGTCTGATATCCGGCATAGGAGACGCAGTCGGTCTGATGCAGGTACCAGTAGAAGGAATTACCGGGTCGCAGAACAGTAATATCAAAGGAAAGATCGCGGCTGCGATAAACGAACTTGAAAGAAAAGACTTCGTGCTAGTCAATATTAAGGGAGCCGATGAATCCGGCCATGATGGGCTGGCGGCACAGAAAAAGGCATTCATAGAAAAGGTTGATGCCGTACTCGAACCACTCCTCGACATCAGGGATTGTATCATTATTGTCTGTGCCGATCATTCCACACCCTGTTCGATCAAGGACCATAGTGCAGATCCGGTGCCGGTGCTGATCTATGGTGACGGTGTCCGGGTGGACGATGTGAAGGAATACGGAGAACGCACCTGCGCGCGGGGCGGTCTCTGCCGGATCACGGGAGCGGGACTGATGCCTACCGCGATCGATCTCATAAACCAAGCACACAAATACGGGGCATGATACTTATGGACAACGTACCTGCGGGTGATCGATGAGCGGGGAAGCAGTAAAGAACTGGCACAGGCACTGCCTTCTTCCCGACGGAACGGAGCTCCAGGAGCACAGCATCAAGACCGACCGGGATATCGTGGTTGGCGAGTTCTGTCAGATCGATTACGGTCTGCGGGGTGCTGACGTCTATGTAGGCGAATCGACGAAAATCCGTGAGTACGTATGGGCAGACGGCGATGCACGGATCGGCAATCTCTGCGAGATCGGAAGCGATGTCATTGCAAAACAGGATGCATACATCGGAGAAGGCGTGAAGATTGCCGGCAGGCTCGTGGTCAGCGGGACACTTGATATTGGCGAAAAAGTGGAGATTGCGCAAGGGTTTGAAGCTACCGGTGAGATCGCGGTAAGAAACCCGATGCCAGTGCTCTTCTTCATCCTCATCTATCTTATGACCATGCTCAAGATAGAAAACGAGCGGGAGCTTGACCGGATCCTCAACAATCTCTTTGCTGACGACGAGGGTAAAGTGGAAGTGCCGCTTATGATCCCGGCACGTTCACGGCTTAACATGAAGGTCTTCTCGGTTCCCTCCTCTATGAAAATCGGGAGGAAATGCCGGCTGCACGGAAACATCCGGGCAGGTTCGATAGATATCCTTGAAGGAACCGTTATTTTTGGCAGCCTGCGCTCGCGGGGCACGGTCAGCGTTGCGGGTGGCGTCACGGTCCATGGGAATGTTGAGAGCAGCGGCAAAGTGTACATTAAAAAAGGTGCCCACGTCCTCGGAGATATAATCGCAAAGGAAATCTTCCTTCACGAAGATGCCAAAATAGACGGTATCATTGAGGCTCCACATGGCATGCATATCGGCTGGGGGGAACAGACCCCGTGAAAGCCGCGGCAATACTCGAAGTGGACGAGATCGTATTTATCGAACCGTCGTTTGCCTCGCTTTCAAACCCGTATTATACCGATCTGCTCGCCATTGACAACGGGGACGAGGCGCGGATGCTTGTTGATGAAAATGATGATCCCATCGCCGTTGCCTTCCATGAAAAATCCGGTTGGATTGCAGGCTCATTTCTCTGCCGGCACCCGAATATTGCCCTGATTGACGCATTTGAGCAGGTTAATGGCGAAATATTTCAGGAAGACCGGGCGGCCTGGGAAGCTGCAGTCCGGGAATATTTCTCCCTCCAACTGGTCAGAGAAGTACCGGCTGCCATGGAGGATCTTAACCCGGCCCGCAAGGTCATTCTCGCTGAGGTAATTGAAAGTGTCTGGGGGAAAGGGTCGGCCGAGAACTGCATTGACTGCGGCTGTGGATCTGGCGTGGGATCCCTTGTATTGCGTGAACTTGGGTTCACTCCGCTCTCGTTTGACAACGACCCGGCGCTTATAACTCTTGGCATTGAGAAAGGCCGACTGCTCCCGGAAGAGACTATGTGTATTGATGCAACTCAGGTCCAAGCATACACCCGGCCGGTGATGAAAGGCATCGGCATCATGATGGGTGAGATCAATTCGTTCTCGGCCGATATATGGCACCAAATTGCTGCCGGACTCTTTTCCGTGACAGGTGAGGCCCTCATCACCGTTGGGACGGAACCTGAAGCACTGCTGATAAAAGAATGGGGCAACGAAGCCGGGTGGAGCGTCGAGATCAGGGAAAATCCCAAGGATGCATTTTACGATCACTGGATCTGTATTGCTCAGCCTGGAGCAGTAAAATAACAGATTTTCATTGGCACATCAACAGATATTCTGTTTGGCACAAATGAAATGTAGATTCATCGTTTCCCGTGCCCTTTCCCGCTCCAGTTATTTTTCCCCCCCTTTTCTTTTTTCTGTAATTCCTCTTTTTCCATCCCTTCACTTTGCAGTTCTGCGATAATATCAAGAGGCTCGTCCTTCTCCCGCACGAGCCGTATGATTTCGAGCAATCGTTCTATACCTATGAAATGCTCAGACATTACCCGGGCAAGGGGCGTAAGCTCGATCTTGGTTCCCTGTTTTTGCACGAGCTTGTGAGCGATAAGCTCCGGAAGAACCGGTTCGAGGCTTCCCACCATCATGGTGTTGATACGGGCAAGATCAGCTTCTTCGCCACCGCAGGCAACTGCATTTGCCACGTACTCTTCGGAGCTTTGTTCAAGATCGTGGACGGGTGCTACCTCCTCCATCACTCCCTTAAGAAGGCGCATCGCAACCTCCTCTTCAGTAAACGGGTTCTCCCGCGAATAGCTTCCTCCGGGTTCTGCAAGAAGCACGACTTTTCCTAAGTCGTGAAAATCGGGCCGTCCTGCCCGGCCTGCCATCTGGTTAAATTCCTGCACGGAAAGCCAGTCCCGGCCCATGGCAAGGGCATCGAAGATCACCTGCGATGCGGGGAAATCAACACCGGCCCCAAGCGCTGCGGTGGTTACAACTGCCATCAGCTTACCCCCAAGGAACTTGGTCTCGACCTCCCGACGTTCCTGCGAAGTGAGACCAGCGTGGTAGGCCGCCGCACGCATGCCAAGTGCATCAGCAATCGTGTGGCATCGTGCCCGGGCATTAGTGAAGATAATCGTCTGCCCGCGGAACCCCTTTGAGGATGTGTTCGTGTACTCTTCGGTAGTCAGTTTCTTGATGGTCGGGATCTTCTGCTTGCGCTCAGTAAAAAGGAGATAGCGTTCAAGGGCTACCGGCCGGTCGTCATACCGGACGAGTTGGCAGTTGAGTTTTTTTGCAAGGGTCTTTGGCAATCCGATAGTGGCGGAAAGGTAGAGGAACTGCGCCTGAGGGGCAAGGTACTTGAGTCGTGCAACAAGCCCGTCGAGCCGGTGGCCCCGTTCCGGGTCCTCAAGCATCTGAACCTCGTCAATGACAACTGTCGCGATGTTCTGCATCTTCTGGCCGCACCGGATCATGTTGTCCAGCCCTTCGTAGGTACCGACAAGGATCGGGGCCATCGGGTTCCGGTCGCCGACCTTGCGGGTCTCGGGAAGATTGAGACGTGAGACACCGGTTAGAAGCCCGGTCTTTGCAAAGGAGCTATATCGCTCGTTGAACCGTTCATACTTCTGATTTGCAAGAGCCACAAGCGGTACCAAAAAGAGCATCCGGCCCCTGCCGGCAAGGTAATTTTTCATCCCCGCCATCTCACCGATAAATGTTTTACCGCTTGCAGTAGCGGCAACCACGAGGAGATCCTTTCCGTAAAGCAGACCTGCATCCACCGCAAGCTGCTGGGCCGGCATGAGCGCTTCTACCTGGGAGGCAGTGACAAAAGCGTGAGGGAGCGGAAGCTCCGTAAGCTTTGCCGTCGCAAGCACCGGATGGGCATCGATCCGGTCAAAGAGCGCGGACTTCATCGAAAGCTTTTCGGGCTGGACAAGCGCAAGAACCCGGTCAAGGTTTCTTGTCGAAACAAGGAGTTCTTCGAAATGCCGGAGCGTATCCCGGCTCATGTGACCGATAGGGGCAAGCTCCCGCCTGAGCTCCCGGCGCCCGCATTCAAGACAGATTTTCTCATTTTTACCGAAGATAACGAAATTGTCATCGGTAATGGGCGTATACCGGTCGTCGAGAAGGCAGATCCGGCAGGCACTGACCGTGCCGGTCCGGATCTGGAATGCGTGCAGGAACTCTTCAAAAAGGGGATCCGGTTTGACCATCCGGACTTCCCCATCCCGCAGTTGAGAAATAAGATCCTTTGAGGGTGTCGCCCTGTACTCTTTATGTGACCCCCAGCGAAGCCGGTACCTGACAGGCCGGGGCCCTTTGGGGGTATCGGTCATCTCAGTAATGCCGACACCTCGGACATGCTTCCCATCGTAAAAGAGGAGTTTGTAACTGCCTTTGACCTGCTGAACAAGGATCTTCATGGAGCGATCAGATCGATAATGGTATAGGAAAGCCCGACGCCTTCGAGCCTTTTTAAGAAATCCGTGAACTCCTCGTCAACAATTACAATCACGCAGTCAATCCCGTGGAACGCGGCTTCGATGACACCTTCCCGCGCCCCGAAAAATAAGTCAGGTTTGTGTCCTGCAACCTTAAGGGCGATATATGCTTCAAGCCCAACGGCGGACACCATCCCGGCCTGGCGGACGAGATCTTTTAACTGTTCCATTTGCACCCGGCGCGAGCCTCCGTGCTGGATACGAGGCACTTTGCAGATGGTGACGGAGCCTTCATGGTGCTCGATAATGCCATTAAGGCGGGCTACGCCCACATCTTCATCTTTTTTTGCATCTGCAACAACCGATCCCATTGCCTGCTGGGGTTTTTTTGTTGCATACAAAAACCCACCCTTCATAAAAACCCCGACTTCATCGCCTGCTCTGAGGTTCTCTGCGGCAATTGAGGTCCAGATGGAGACCTGCTGGATGATATCGCGCCGGATATGCCGGGCATATGCTTCCAGTGATTCAGCATTTGCAAGCACCCATTCGATACCGGCTTTAGTTACCTCGTAATTTCCGCGACCGCTTGCCGAAACCATGCCCTCTTCAGTGAGCTCACGGATGTACTCAGAAATCGCCTGTGGTGTAACACCGAGTTTTGTCGCGATCTCCTGCTGGCGCACCGCAGGCTGATGCTCGGCAATTTCGACCAGAATCTGTAAACGGGATACTTCACGTTTGCTTCGCAGAATTGAAAAAAGGGGATCTTTAGCGTCCTGTATCAAGCAGCACCAGCCCTTGTCCCTTTACATCAAGATGAGGTATCCTCTTTGCAAGACCCCTGATAAATACCGGGCTGACACCAAATTTCCGGGAGAGATCGCTGATGGATGTATTGCCGCTTACCAGTTCACCTTCAATCTGGCCGACAACCTCGCGGAGGTTTTCGTCGTTTGAAAGCGAGATATAGAGTATATCCGAAAGATCCTGCAAGTTGCACTGGAAATTTGCACGAAACTTGTTATATGTTCCCCGGAATTCCTTCAGGGGTTTTTCGCCAGGTTTTGGCATCCTCCACTGTTCCTCGACAAGGTTTCCTTTCTTCAAAACCTGTAGGCAGAGCGAGACTGATTCATCTTTTACCTGCGCCTGAAGTTCATCTTCGGTCATCCACGATTTACTCAGCAGTTCGTACACCTTCTTGAACGCAGGACTGTTAAACGTCATAAGGAGCGGAACAAGTTCAACAGGATCGTTGACAATTCGAATGTGACCCGGCACAGTAAAAACCCTATACATATATGGAGGTATAATTCAATAAATTTTTGCGACACACATATGCAGACAAAAGGCAGGATTTCGGTTCGCGGCATCGTCCAGGGTGTCGGGTTCCGCCCTTTTGTTTACGCCAGGGCCTATGAGTTTGGGATAGCAGGTTCAGTAAAAAATCTCGGAAGTGAAGTGGAGATATACGCCCGGGGTGAGCGGTTTGCCGACTTTCTTGCCGCGGTCTCCCAGGGTCCACCAATGTCCCGGATCGATTCCGTCCATGTAACAACGATAGAATCTGATATCCCCGATGGTTTTGTTATTAAAAAAAGTGGAACAGGCTCCTTCTCCGGCATGATCCCTCCAGATATCGCAATCTGCAACGATTGTATTTCAGATATTTTTTTACCCGGGGGAAGATATGAGAGATACTGGGCGACTTCCTGCGTTAACTGTGGGCCCCGGTATAGTATCATACAATCTATTCCCTATGACCGGGAACGGACATCGATGGATGAATTTCCGATGTGTGCTGTCTGTGCCGGGGAATATAGCGATCCGCATTCCCGACGTCATCATGCACAAACTATAGCCTGCCGTACCTGCGGCCCCGGGCTTTCGCTTATGAACGGAACCGGAAGAAAGATCCCATGTGTCGAGCCGATCCGTGAGGCTGCATCGCTGCTTGATGCAGGAAAGATCCTTGCAATTCGGGGCATGGGGGGATTCCACCTCGCCTGCGTCGAGGAATCTTCAGGAGAACTGAAATCACGACTCGGTCGTGTCGAGCAGCCTTTCGCTGTGATGGTGCGCCCGGACTATATCGATGAGATTGCCCGTATTTCCAAAAAAGAAAGGACTTTACTTGAAAGCCCTGTTCATCCCATCGTAGTCCTCGAAAAATGCGACCCTTCGTCGCATTGCACTATCAGCAACCTACATACTATTGGGTGCATGCTACCCTATACCGGGCTCCACCATCTCCTTTTCTCGCACTTACGTCATCCTCTGCTCATCATGACAAGCGCGAACATGCCCGGGTACCCGATGATCACGGACACCAGTGTGGCACTCGCCAAACTTGCAAAGGATGCAGATTATTTCCTCATTCACAACAGGACCATTCAAAACCGGGTGGATGACTCGGTCATTCGCGATGATATTATCCTGCGTCTTTCCCGGGGTATCGCCCCGAAACGGACGGCGATCGATCTCGGCCAGCGCTGTATTCTTGGGGTAGGCCCTGAGCTGAATGCAAACGCAACGATCTATAAAGCTGGATTTGCCATTACCTCTCCCCATGTAGGAAACGTCCGGAACCCGGCAACCCTCGCATATCTCCAGGAAACCGTAGCTAAACTACAGCGGCTTCTGGGAGCTGAATACGATCTGGTTGCCCACGATCTTCATCCCCAGTTTCTCTCCACCCGCTTTGCAAAAGAGATCGCAGAAGAGCGGGGAATTGGGCTTGTACCCGTCCAGCACCATCGTGCACACATAGCGGCAACGACGACAGCACCCTGTATCGGCATTGCCATAGATGGCGTAGGATACGGTGACGACGGCACGGTTTGGGGCGGGGAGGTCTTCTCCGGGCAGGTCCCGAACCTTACCCGTGTCGGTCACCTTGAACAGGTACCGATGCCGGGCGGGGATCTTGCCACCCGGTTCCCGGAGCGGATGCTCTACGGTATTCTTCCGGAAGATGAATGCCTAACTCTTCTTGGTGACCGCGGCTGGTCAGCGGTCGAACTTGGTGTTCTTAAAAAACAGGTGGCGAACCGGTTCAATGTCACGATGACAAGCAGCACCGGCCGGGTACTTGACGCTGCAAGCGCTTTACTTGGAATCTGCCGGGAGCGCACCTATGATGGAGAGCCGGCAATGAAACTCGAATCAGCCGCAGCAGGAGGCGAAACGGAAACGTGGGATCTTGTTTTTTCCCATTCCGGAGGGTGCGAAGTGCTCTCTACCCGGGCTATCCTCAAAACCGCCTTTTCCCGGTTGAATCGCTTACAGCACCAAGACAGAAGATTTATCCGGGACATTGCGGCATCGGTCCAGTACAACATCGCCCGCGGGATTGCCGCACTGGCTGTCCATGCAGCGGAACGCGACAGTATACCTCTTGTGGCCCTGAGCGGGGGCGTTGTTGCTAACCGGGCCATCCGGGAGACAATCCGTACCGAAATCACCGACGCTGGCCTTTCCCTTCTTATTAATCAAGACTATCCCCCTGGCGACGGTTGTGTCTCTTTTGGTCAATGTGTCTGGGCAGGGAATCTTTCCCTATAGCAGAAATAAATTCCAGCCACCGGCAAAATCCGGAAATGCAAGCATTTTATCTTGGCGGAAGTACAAAGATGAGATCAGCTGCGATGTATCCACTGGACATCATTCAGGAACAGGAAAAAAGGCTCCAGAGTCTCGAACATGAACTTATCGAGCTCCGGCAGGGGCTTGCAGCCGTTCACGACTACTTCCTCCAGATTAAAGCCCAGGCTGACGAAAAAAGCATGAGTGCGGAGCTCAACTTCGGGATTGTCAGACCTCTTAAAGACGATGATATAGAGTTCGAGGGCATCTGGGAGTTCCACCAGAAAATGATCGTTGCCGATCCTTCAGGTTCCATCCCCCTTGATATAATGTATGATACCTTTGCCCAGTTCTGTAGGAAGAACGGCAAAAAGCCGGTGGACAAGGATGCTTTTGAATATCTCCTTCCGCAGATGGACAATCCCCGCCCGGTGATATTCCGAGGAAAATGGCAGGGTTGCAGATTCAGGTGACCGTCAGCAGTACCGGACGGGCATAGAAAATGACTCATGTCCGCATAACGGAAGATTCCGGAATTCCTCTCGTCGGGTCACTCTATTTTGGCATTATTGACCGGGGAACGAGTCTGTTGCAGGTACGGCCAAGCTGCGGCTGTAACTTAAACTGCCCGTTCTGCTCGGTAGATGCAGGACCTTGTTCGACAACCCGTGCCACCACGTACGAGGTTGAACTTGAGTACCTTCTTTCCGCCATTGAAGAGATCGCCCCGTTTAAGGGCCCGGGTGTCGAGTGCCACATCGATTCTCCCGGAGAACCCCTCTTGTACTCCCGGCTTCCCGAACTGGTCAAGGCGCTTAAGTCAACGGATCCTGTTACAGTCGTCTCACTCCAGACCAATGGCACGCTTCTCGACGACATAAAAATTACAGCTCTTGCAAAAGCAGGCCTCGATCGGGTCAATCTTTCGCTTCATGCAGTGGACCCGATGCTTGCCCGTGAGCTGGCCGGTGTGGACGAGTATGATATTAACAAGGTTATGGGTGCAGCAATGGCGGTGGCAAAAAGTTCTATCGACCTCCTCATTGCTCCGGTCTATATGCCAGGCATCAACGATGCTGAGATCCCGAAACTCATTGATTTTGCAAAGGCATGCGATGCGGGAAAACGGTTCCCTCCCCTTGGCATCCAGAAATTCGAACGATACAAGTACGGGCGGACACCAAAAGGCGTTAAAGTACAGAGCTGGTGGCAGTTTTTTAACCGGAGCATAAAAGAATGGGAAAAAGCGTCAGGTCTTTGCCTCCGCCTCGATCCTAATAGGGACTTCGGTACCTTTAGACGCCCTTCGCTCCCTCAGGTATTTAAAAAGGGCGAGAAGGCAACGGTTGAGATTATGGCCCCCGGTTGGATCCATGGTGAAATGCTGGGCATTGCGAGAAACCGGGTGATATCGGTTTATGGCTGTGACAAAAGTTCGGGTCAGGTCAGGGTCAGGATTGTTGCGACAAAGAATAACATCTACATCGGCGTGCCAATCTGATCCTGCATGGATTCGGGTTCACGAATGCTAGCTGTTGCCGTGAACGGCCCCAGAAATGACAAACGACTGGAAATGAGTTTATAAAAAAGATTTAGCCGAACAGGGCGCCAAGCCCTGCCATGCCGCTCTCTTCTTCTGCTTTCTTGTCTTCTTCCTTGTGCTCTTCCTTGGCTGGTGCTGCTGCATGGGCTGCAGCAGGTGCTGCAGCTGCAACGGCGACCGGTGCTGCCGCAGCCTTGCTGATTGCCTCTTCGATGTTAACGCCATCGAGGGCGGCAATAAGTGCCTTAATCCGTGACTCGTCTGCTGCTACACCTGCGGCGGTAAGGACTGCCTTGACACCGTTCTCATCGATCTTCTTGCCTGCTTTGTGCAGGAGAAGTGCTGCATAGATATACTCCATCTTTAATTCACCTCAAATACTCTTTTTTTATTTTACCAGAGTTTTTATTACCTGGCTTTCTCTCTCGGCTTTACCAATAATCGCATCGATAACGTCTTTCTCGTAGACTGATGCCTCGATCGCTAAGCCACGTGCCTCCCTGACTGCCTTTGTCAGGATCGGTGCCATGGTCTCCTTGGTCGGGATAGCTGCGTTAACTGACAGGTTAAACGCCTGCTGACTGGCAAGCTGGATCTGGGCGAGGATCTTTGTCTCGTCTACGGCAAGTACTGACGGCTCGTAGATGCTGCCATCGTGGAATGCGGCCTGAAGGGCAAGCCCGACATCCATGGGCTTGATGTCAAGCTTGACGAGCACGTCAGCGAGTTTAGCTGAAATGACTGCGCCTTTCTTGACAACGGTCTTGGTCTCGCGGATCTTGACCTTGCCACCTTCAATTGCCGCAGGAATGCCTGCCTGCTGGAGTTCACCGACAATGGGGCCCGGCTTGAAGCTTGTGGGACCCTTCTCAATGACGATGTCTTCGGGTGCAGTTTCGCCGGATTTTGCGGCCATTTTGGTCTTGGTTTTCTCGAGCTGCTTGTACAGCTTGAACGGGTTATCGTTGGAGAAGATCACCGCGGAATGACCCGATATAAACTTCACAAGACCTTTTGTATCTCCGCCAATCTCGCTGAAGGCGTGTTCAATCAAGGTATTCCTCGTCACCTTGATGACCGCTTTTCCCCGGAGATTCCTGCGGATTTGCTGCACCTGCTGCGCGGGAATGCCATACATGTCGACAAGCCCGATCAGGGTGTATTCCTTGGCATGCTTCTTGATCTCCGCGACCTCATCTTTTTTCCACGCTGGCAGGTGATGGGTATAAAGTGCCATTATACCAGCCTCACAGATGGACCCATCGTGGTCTTGATGTAGATCGAGCGGACATTCAGGTGACCCTGCTCAAGAACAGATTCGATACGTTTTACAACTGCATCGATATTCTCTGAGATCTGTTCCGGTGTCATTGCCGTCGAGCCTACCTTTGTCGAGAAGACCGTCTTGTCTTTGGTACGGATCTTCACCGAGTTGCGGAGACGTTCGACAATCGGGCGGATATCAGTCTGCCCGGGAATCGGCATCGGCATCCTGCCCCGCGGACCGAGCCGGGGACCCAGGAACCGTCCGACCTGCGGCATGACCGCGGTCTCGGCAAGGAAGTACTTGTAGGTACTTGCGACCCTGCGTGCTTCACGGGGTGCGCCTCCAAGCCGTTCTACCTCTTCAGGGCCGATGATCAGATCAACCTTGGCATCTTTTGCCTGCGTGACGATGTCCCCTTTCCCGATAACACAGATACCGTTCTTTTCCCCGGTCCCGTTCGGAAGAAGAATCGTCTCGTCGATACGATTTTTCGGCTGCGCCATATCGATATTCTTGAGATTGATGGTAATATCGATGCTTTCGGAGAATTTCCGTTTTGGCGCCTTTTCAATCGCCGTTTTTACGGCTTCCAGAATTTTGGCCCTTTCAACCATCAGATTCCTCCATAGTCTGCGACCGAACCCTTCGATCTCCTATGGTGTTCTCCTGATTTATTTCACAAGAACGCTGTCGTACTTGCCTGCTGCGATGTCGGCGAGCACTTCTTTGGGGCGCTTGCCATCCACCGTAACTCCCATACTTACGCACGTGCCCACGACCTCTTTTACAGCGGTCTTAAGCTCGTAGGAAAGCATGCCTTCGAGTTTCATCTTGGCAATTCTGACAGCGGCCTCGAATGGCAGGTTTCCTGCCACTTTGACGTTGGGCTCTGCGGATCCTTTCTCGATATTGGCCTCTTTCTTGATGAGAGCCGTCGTCGGTGGAATACCCACCGTGACCGTGAATTTCTTCTTGTCGTCGACTTCGACCTTAACCGGGACCTGCATTCCGTTGAATGTCGCTGTCTTTGCGTTGATCTCATCGACTACTGCCTTCACGTTTATACCGAGTGGTCCTAGCGCAGGTCCTAATGGCGGACCTGCGGTTGCCTTCCCGCCGGATACTAAAACCTCGACCACTTCTGCCATAGTCTTTGCACCATGCCGTCCCGTATAAACGGGTTCCGAGCTTGGGTCTGTTAAATTTGACGTGATGGGAAATAAAGGTGATCGTAAGAAGAAGATTTTCTCGTTTTTACTGGGAGCTAAATCCCGGGTTGGAGTGACGCAGATTCCTATTCTTTTTCATGAGCATATTCCCCGGCAAGCATTCCATAATACCGGGTCGACCGCCAGTGATCCCGCAGCCAGACATGCTCGCGGAGAGTCCCTTCGTACTTCAACCCACATTTTTCCATAACATGAGCTGATGCCAGGTTAAGTTCGTCGCACTTCCCGTACACCCGGTGCATGCCAATTGTCTCAAAACCAAAGGTAAGCAGTGTCCGGAGAATCTCTGTGGCGTACCCGTTCTTCCAGTATTCTGGTCGCAGGATACATCCCACTTCAGCGGTTGTAGGCTGCCCGGGATCGATCTCAAACAGCGAAAAACCGGCAAAATCTCCAGTCCCGGGAAGCCGGATCGCAAGTATGTAACCCATCCGATCAGGCCGTTCTGATTCCACTATCGCGTGCTGCACAAAACTGGCAACCTGCTCGTCATTCTCAAGCCAGATAAGCACGAACCGCATCACACTGGAATCTCTGGCGATGTTTTGGGTATTTGTCAGGTCCCCCTCTTCAATATCCGTTAAAACAAGCCGTTCTGTAACAAGAGAGAAAACCATGACAATGTACCTTTATTCAATATATGACAGGCAACCATTGAAACTTTTTTACAGGATTACTCATACGCTTCATGAGTACCCCCCTTATCTATTGCAAAATAGAGACAAACAGATATGCTCATATGATACTGCCTGTCAACGATGTATAGGAAACTATACATGGATGCCATTGAAGCAGTTCATCTCTGCAAATCATTCGGACCGGTCACCGCAGTCAATGATGTTAGTATCTCAATTCCTCAGGGCGGCATCTTCGGATTTCTCGGCCCGAATGGTGCGGGAAAAACAACGACGATACGGATGATAACCGGGGTTTTAATTCCAGACGCCGGTTCGGTGCATGTGCTTGGGACGGATGTTAACAAGGATCCGCTTGGCGCAAAACTCAAAATGGGCGTCATCCCGGAAAACGGCACGGTTTACAGCGATCTTACCGCTAAGCAGAATATCCTCATAACCGCGAAATTTTTTGGCATGAGCCGGGCGGACCGAGAACGCCGTGCAGAAGAAATCCTGGCCAGGCTTGGACTTTCAGAACGTAAAAACGATATCGTCCGCACCTTCTCAAAAGGTATGCGACAGCGCATCAGTATAGCATGCGCTATTGTCCACTCACCAAAAGTCCTGATCCTCGATGAACCGACCACCGGGCTGGACGTGTACAGCCGGCGGCTTGTGATCGATACTGTCCGGCACATGAACGAGCAGGGCAGCACAGTCCTCCTGACCACGCACAATATTGAGGAAGCAAACACGCTCTGCACGATGATCAGCATCATCAATAAAGGAACAATCGTCGCCACCGGTAGCCCGGAGAAGCTTAAGAAGACCTTCGATACCACGCGTTATGTCGAGATCTCGTTCGACCAGACTGTGGGACCGGGCCTCTTTGCAGCCCCCGGTATATTCAGGGCAGAACAATGGGGGGACAAGTGGAGGGTCTACACAGATGACCCGGACCGGGCTGTAAAACATCTTGCCTCCGTTGCAGAACGGGATCGGCTTACCATCGTATCCATTGCAACTTCAAACCCGACTCTCGAAGAAGCGTTTGTCCAGCTTACAGGGGGAACCTAACCTATGGACTGGAAAGTCTTTGCCCGTAGTATCGCCGTTGTCACCGAAAAAAACATGAGGATCTATTACTTCAAGGGGCCTGTTGTCGTTTTCGGCCTGCTTTTTCCCCTCATTATGTTCTTCACGTTCTTTATCGGGAGGAATCTTGACATCGTTCTCTTCTTCCCGGGGTTCCTTGGAATGATGCTTTTTTTCACCGCATCTTCGGTTGGACCCCTGATCACACCTTGGGAAAAACGGGAGAAAACCTACGAACGTCTCGTCTCCCTCCCGGTGATTCTTGAGAGCGTTATTATCGGTGACCTCATGGCCGGCGCGATCTTTGGCATCGGTATAACCATCATCGTCTTTGTAGTCTCAGCGGTACTCCTCAGGCTCCCGCTCGCAAACGCCGGGATACTTGTCCTTGGTTTCGTGCTTGGTTCGATTGCTTTTGCGGCACTGGGAACCCTCCTTGCCTCACCGACAACGGACAATCCCTCGAACATCATGATGCTCTCAAGCCTTATCCGGCTCCCCCTCATCTTTGTCTCGGGCATCTTTGTCCCGCTAAGTAGTCTCACCGGCTGGGAATGGATCCTTACATCACTTTCTCCACTTACGTATCTCGTGGACCTGCTCCATACGGCACTGAACGGCGACGCAGTCTATCCACCTTGGTTTGACGGGCTGGTGCTCGTTGGCGTGATCCTCGTTTTTATCGGGTGTGCAAAAGTAATCCAGAGAAGAAACCTGGTAAAAGGGATATAAGGAACTGAGGCCCCCTGTGAAATAATTCGGAAGAATTATCAAGTGATATCAAAAGCTGTATCTTCTACGATTTCCGGGGGTTCTTCCGTTTTTTCTTTCGGTTTCATCTGCATCTCGTGAACAAAGCGTGACCCGGTCATTGCGGACAATACTGCGGCAATGACAGAAAGAAGGGCGCCGATATAAAAGGAGATCCGGACCGATGGCATAAAGGCATACGCAAGCGTGGTCGGGAACCAGGTTGTCCCGGTCAGGGTTGCAATAGTCGCCGGGCTTATCGCTGCGACAACAGATTGTGGCAACGAAATAAGGATCGTGTGCACCGGATTATAGCCAAGGAATGCGGCAAACAATGCCCCTGTCGGGGGAATTGAACTCATGGGCCCAATGAGATTTGGAGCGCCGGCGGAGGTAAGTGATGTTGCAAGTTGTGGCGGGAAGAGCTGGGTTAAGCTCACGATAACGATAGTAAAGAACAGGGCCATGGAAATAACCATCCCGCTGTTCTGGAGCATGGATCGCATACCCGATGCAACGCCCCGGTCTTCCGGGGGCACTGAGTTCATAATAGCCGCAATGTTGGGTGACCCGAACATGCCATTGCCAATACCCATGATCAGGAGCGCGATGGCAAAAATCGGATACTCGAAATTGTACGGCAGTGCAGCGAGAAGCATAAATGAAAGAGCTATGAGGAGCAGCCCCGACGTAGCAAACAACCGGGAGCCATATTTGTCAGAGAGCCAGCCCGATAGGGGGCCCATGATTACAAACCCGGCAGTGAGAGGTAGCATGAATATCCCGGCCCAGAAAGGCGTCGATTCATAGCTGTATCCATGAAGTGGCAGCCAGATTCCCTGCAGCATCAGGATAAGGATAAACATCATACCACCACGGGCAAGCGCGCTCAGGAACCCTGCAGTGTTTGCCAGAGAGAAGACCCTGATTTTAAAAAGGTTCAGCCGGAACATCGGATCCTCGACCCTACTCTCAATGAGGGGGAATGCGGCGAGAAGTACAATGCCTCCTAGTATCGCAGCAATAACCCAAGGGTCACCCCATCCCATCGAGTCATTGCCATACGGAAGGAGTGCATACGTAATGCCGATAAGGAGAATAGTAAGACCCGCGACAAAGGTGATGTTTCCCCAGATATCGATCTTTCGTACCCGTTTTGGAAGTGGTGTCTCCTTGAGCTTTAAGTATGCCCAAATTGTTCCAAGAATTCCCACCGGAACACTGACAAGAAATACGTACCGCCAGTTATAAAAGGCAAGAATACCCCCGAGGATCAGGCCTACGAACTGGCCTGATAGAAAGGCGATGGTGTTGAGACCGAGAGCCTTACCGCGTTCATCAGGGGGAAATGCATCCGTTAGGATTGCGGCACTATTGGAGAAAGTAAACGATGCTCCTACGGCTTGAACCAGACGGAACGCAATGATTTCAAGGGCGCCCGCATTACCTTTATCCGGCGTGAGAAAAAGCAGGATGGATCCTAACGTGAATATGGCAAAACCAATGTTATAGAGCTTTACTCTCCCGTACATATCTGAGAGCCGTCCGCAAGAAAGGAGGAGGGTGGCAGTGACGAGACTGTATCCCATGAGCACCCAGATAAGGTACTGGAAGGAGGTCAGCGGGTCGATATTGAGGCCGTTGAAGATCGCAGGCAGCGAAATAAGGGTAATACTTCCATTTACCGAGACCATAAACATCTCGATAGTCGTGATCGAGAGAACGATCCACTTGTAATCGATGCCCTTTTTAGTGGATCCTGCGCCAGTTTCTGGAATCGGGATGGTTTCCATAGTAGTGTACTGCCCCCGGCATGCCCCGGGTATTTTGGTGAACGTGTAAAATACAGGTTACAAAATGGATCGTACACGGCTATAATATTTACAGTCCTCATACATAGAAAATATTGAATTCACACCTCACCTATCACACCACAAAGCGGTACACATGAAATATACCGATGTCGACCGGATTTACCAGACGCTTCCCCGGGAGAATATTCCTTGGAACAGCACAACCCCTCCAGATGCTCTTGTCGGACTTGTTCAGAACGGTCTTATTCAGCCCTGTAAAACTATTGATCTCGGGTGCGGCGCTGGCAACTATGCGATCTACCTTGCTGGTCTCGGATTCGATGTCACCGGAGTTGACAGTTCTCCCACCGCTATCAGGATTGCGACCGAGCATGCAAAACAAAAAGGAACCACCTGCAGGTTTATTGTTGCAGATCTCCTCGGTGATCTGCATGAAGTTACTGAAACTTTTGATTTTGCTTATGACTGGGAATTCCTGCACCATATTTTCCCTGATGACCGGGAGACCTATATCAGGAACGTGTACCGGATCACACGGCCGGGCGCAACGTACTTTTCAGTCTGTTTTTCCGATAGCGACCCCCAGTTTGGTGGAACAGGAAAATACCGTTCGACTCGTATCGGGACGACACTCTATTTCTCTTCGGAATCAGAAATTTGCAACCTTATCTCTCCCTTTTTCTCTATCCGTGAGTTAAAAACGGTAAATATCGCCAGCAGGTTTGGACCGCATCGAGCAGTGTACTTACTGGCTAACCGACGCTGAAATCATATAAAAATGAAAATTCTTACTTATTGAATCGGCACTAGTTACAGGTCCTATCTGACGACATGACGGGGAAATGCTACCTGAGGTCTACGAGTAATAAACGACATATCGAGATTATTAACCATCCGGACAGCCATGTCTGCTGGGATCCCCAGAGCCATCATATCCGGGGGGAGCGAATGATTCTGCGTAGGATCCTGTGGCCCCATAAACGCGGTCTCACGAGGGGTATTTTCCGCAAGGCCTGCCGGGAACGTTATAAATGTTGAGCAGGACGACCCCCAGGGAACAATGACGGGTGAGAAAGGGTCATCCTGGTCGAAATGAATGAGTGCTGCCATGTTCCGGATCTGTTCGCCGTTGCCAAAGCAACAGATAGACTTTATCTCAGGCATGGGATCCGGAAGTACGTCACATGCCTGAACGATAAGGTATTTTCCCGGAGGATGGATCGGCCCTGCAGCCATCGTGCAATGCTCAACAAGCTCCGGGCTCGCCTTCAGGTACTCTGCAGCACCGCCGCGGACATCCTTTCTTCCGGTCGAAACAAAATATTTGATGTCAGCAGGCACCGGGATAAAACCTACATGATAAAGCCCGCCGAGGCAACAACCTTCGCTTGTATCTGCGCTTACATAAATTCCGGATAATTCATTTCCCGCAGCCATCTTGAAAAGGGAAACAGCAAAACACCGGTTTACACCCACCATCGGGGGGATGCCCACCGGCGGGATTTCTGATCCATACACCGCCAGGGGACGGGTTGAAAGTCTGAACGCTGATGCCAGCTGCGATCCGATCTCCCGAAAATCAGCAATCATCATGACAATACTCCCTGCTTGTGATCCGTCACGAGCCCTTTCCAGATAGGGCCATCGAATACGCCGTCTTTTGCTTCTTCCTCCATCTCAAGAAAGAGCGAGAAAGGAACGGCAAAGGTAAACATGTGCTCTGGAATGATTTTTCCGACATTCGCGCGAGCAGCAAGATCGGTATACCCCAGCACTGCCCGGGGGTGTTCCTTTTTTGCTTCATCATACACAAATGCACCAATCTGCTGACAGGCTGCCATAGGTGGAACCCTCACAGGATCCGTTCCTTCACGTACAGCCCCGACAAGAGTTACAAGACCGGTAATCTGGAGAGGATCGGCCACGAAAACAACAACAACAGGTAGTTCACCTGACATAACCTTTCCCAGAGGCGTAAAAATTACATATTTCTCGGTAATATCCGTAATTGGCAGATCGGCAGTCATGAACCGCTTTGCTTTACCGGTATCCTTGTGGAGGCGTTCACCGTGGATAAATTTCTCCCGCTCCCGTTCGGGGATATGGTTGACAATCGCGCAGTACGCTGCCGGATCCATGCTGCTTTTGGCACCTTTCACAAAAAAAGCTGACATAAAATCCACGCCGGCACCACCAAAGGCATCATAGTACCCGTTTCCAAAACCAAGACCAGCCCGGGCACCAGGACAGCCGTAGCTTTCCCGGTCAAATACGGCAGTTTTTCCCTTGGTTGCAACCTGTGCAAAAAAAGGCATGATGCAGGTCTGCCCGTGCGGTTTTATCTGTAATGCGCCCTCGGGTTTTGTGTTGCTCCAGAGGATGGCCACAGGTTCATAAGTAAGCCCGAGTTTTTCAGCAGTGACGCTTTTCATAGCCGTTCACCATGGCTTACTTCATCCAGCCCATCTGGACATACCAGTCGTACTCGTGGGCGAACCGGTCCTTGTTGTATTTCACCAGCTGGCAGAAATACTCCCTTTTCTGCCGGTGTACTTCATCTTGATCGGGATACGTCAGTTCGCCCCTGATGGATCGGGCGAGTGATTTGCCTAAAGCGCGGGCATTTTCCTCAGCTTTTCCAAGGGCGGTAGGATCCCTTCCAATCGCAACGCCGACACCGCCGACAATATTCGTACCGAGTGTCGAAAGGACTTTGTTCATGTATCCGACAACCTCATATTCACCGCTTCCGCCCGCAGTACAGACGGAACAACCGAATTTTCCAGTCAGCATCTGGCAATGGATAGCATCGGCCATGCGGTCGAATAGTGCTTTCATCGGCGCCGGAACACAATCAATGTAATTGGGGGCACCAAGAACGATTCCCTCAGCATTCATCATCCGGTCAAAAATATCGGAAAAGTCGTCAAGCAGGGTGCATTCCCCGGTTGCATAGCATGTTCCGCATGCCGTACAGTACTCAATACGCAGGGTGTAAAGATCGATATATTCGGTCTCTGCCCCCTCTTCTTTTGCCCCTTCAAGGACTGCATTTACCAGTTTGAGCGTGTTACTGTCCTTTCCTTTGGGGCTTGCATTTACACCAATGACCTTCATAGGCGATTTCTCCTATAAGATGGGAATCAGAGGATAACGATAATAAAGGTATTGACTTGATCTTAAAACCCGGAAACGAACGGGAAAAATAAGGACATCTATTGCCCAGATCCGGTTGTCGCCATCGTAGAATTACGATACCCACGATATCCACCGGAGGGAAACCCAAGAGCTATCCTTAGTTGCTGCGGTGTGACATTGAGCTGCTGTGCCGCTGCAGTTAAATTCATGCGACCTCCGTTAGCCGGTGTAAGGGCATTCTGGAGGTCCTGTTCAGATACTCCAAGCTGGCTTGATGCAGCGTTGAGCAACGTAGTGTTGCTGAGTACATTCTGCATAAAGTTCGGGTGATTCCCATAATTCGCGTTCCCGCCATACATTCCGCTAGGTGAGCCGCCATTAGCTGAAGACGGACTGTTCGCCGCAGGAGCGGCGTTGCTGTTGTCTTGTGTGCATCCTGCTATAAGAACCCCGGCAAGAACGAATGACATGGCGAGAAGTGAGATAATTGTTGCTTTTGTTAGTTTCATAGAAATAACCTCAAGAAGATGAGTTTACGATTGGGATTAAGCCCCGCACATTGTAATGTTTAGCTTACATTTTGTAATATGAAATTTATAGGTTATCAAGTTTCTTGAAAAAGTATGCATCAACGCCAAACTTTCACGGGTCAGATACTGAATTAACATCGGAAGCAATGTGAGATAATCCCGGATGTTATGCACATCATCCGGCCAGATAGTTCACTAAAATTTTACACAGTGAAGGAAAAGAAGGGGTTACCGGTCGCTGATCTTATCAACGACCCTAACGTTGTCGCCCCGTACTGTAATCGGTATGGGAACAACACTCTCATACAGCTCCACGGTGATCTCTTCCTTCGCGGAGTCAACGCGCTTGACCACGGCTTTTTCGCCTTTGAACGGCCCAGCGATAAGTTCTACGATGGTTCCTTCATCAATACCTGAGACCACAGGTTTTGGTATCAGGAAATGGCCGACTTCTGCTAGAGTCGTCTGGCCTTTTGCAACCGCACGGGCATGGGCGATCATCTCTACAAGCTGTTCGATTCTGTTTCGCTGCTCGGGCGTCTCAACAAGGACATAGCCTTGGAGTTCATTGGGGACAATAATTGAAGTGACCTTGATGTCGGTCGCCTTTGTCTCTATCGCCTTTAAAATATTATCCGCAACGGTCCGCTCCTGCTTGGAGGTCGTCTTGATCGCGAAGATCCGGTTATTGAAAACCTCAGGCGCAGAAGGTACCAATGGTGCCGGCGAGGTAGTCGTAAGTTCCGGTGTCATGACAATCTCTGATTAGAATCCCAGCAATTTCTTGTGTTCGAAGAACAGGTAGATGATAAAACCAATCAGCCCGATGAGAAGTATCCCGGCCGCCGCTACCGTAGCAATTTTGGAGAACTCTTCCCGTGTTGGTGTGCGCGCGAGTTTCAGGACACGGAAGTACTTGCGAAATAATTCCTCATGCACGTCGACTTTGATATCAGGTTTTGAAATTTCCATAACTGATCACTTGAGAAAATCGATCTCATACTGTTTCTGTACTTTGGGGGTAAGCTTCTCATTGCGACCATATATTTGTGGCGACCGTACGCCCGTTACCACAAGCAACGTCCGCATCTTATTTGACATCGTTGGATCGATCTGCGCACCCCAGATGATCCGCGCATTCTGGTCAACGCGGGAGTACACTTCCTGGACAACACCCTCCGCTTCGGCCATCGTCATATCCGGGCCACCGACTACATTCACAAGTGCCGCTGTTGCACCGGAGATGTCCACATCAAGAAGCGGCGAACGGATCGCTTTTTTAACCGAGTCAGCAGCTTTATCCTCGCTGTCACTTTCGCCCATACCAATCATGGCGACGCCGCCGCGTTCCATAACCGTCCTTACATCGGCAAAGTCAAGATTCACAAGACCCGGCATGGTGATGAGCTCGGTGATACCCTTGACGGCCCGCATGAGAACCTCATCAGAAACCTTGAATGCTGCAGCAAGGGGAAGCTTGGGAACCACTTCGAGCAGGCGATCATTGGGAACAACGATGACCGTATCTGCCACATCACGGAGGCGTTCAAGGCCGGCTTCAGCGTTCTCCATCCGGATTGCACCCTCGGAGGCAAACGGCAGGGTGACAACCGCTATAGTAAGCGCGCCTTCTTCCCGTGCAGCCTTAGCCACAACGGGGGCGGAACCTGTCCCGGTACCGCCGCCAAGGCCGACAGTGATAAAGACCATGTCGCACCCTGAGACAACTGCCCGGATATCCTGTTCATTCTCGAGTGCAGCTTCCTCACCAATCTGCGGAATGGAGCCGGCACCAAGACCCCGGGTCCTCTGCCTGCCGATCAGCATACGCTGGTCGGCGTGGGTCCGGATCAGGTGCTGGGCATCCGTATTGATAGCGACCAGTTTTGCGCCATGAATACCCTCTTCCATCATGCGCGTGACCGTATTTGAACCGCTGCCTCCGCAGCCGATTACGGTGATCTCGGTCTTGAGTTCGCTTAAGATCTGATCAAGATCCTCGTTATTTTGCGAAGATGATGCAGTCTCATCTCTCGCTTTTGTAAGTGCCTCTTCAACAATCGACCTCATGAGTAGTTCTCCAGTCCCGGGATGTGGATCCGGGTCTCACTGATGACGGATACCTGATCCGGTGATATCACCCGACCATCAAGTTCCACTGCCTGCCCGGCGGCAAGCTGATGGTAAGCAGGTCCAGCCGGTACACCCAGTTTGCGCGCTTTTTCAGGGTCGAACCGGGTCTTTCTGATTACCAGACAATCATTCTCCGTCGCAGTGTTTTCCCTGTTACGTATGATTTTCACGCACAATGTATTTAAAGCATTTATTAATTCCGAAGAATCTTTGCAAAAAATCACAAAATACGGCAGAAGGACATTGTTTTCATTAGTCAGGTGCACAAGAGGAAGAGATTCAAAACCACTGATTAAGGAGGGTTCATCACATCTTTTTGCTTCGGCAAAAAGCGCCGTATCAGGAGAAACAATTGTGAGTGGGCCGCAGCCATCCAGAGCATGGACAAAACATCGTGCCTTGGGGCAAATGTTACCTGCAAGGTCACGGACTGCACGGTAGGTCTCCCACGAAAGGTTGTCAAGGGTGGCTATCTCGCGTTCAGAAAGCCGGGGGATTTTCAGGCAGTCAAGAATGGTGGTCAGCCGTTCCAAATCGGGACGGGATACTGCCTTACGGTCAATGAAGGCTGCGATGGCGCCGCTCTGCACCTTCATAGCCTGCACCATATCCTTGTCAAGTACGGCAACTTGGCGATTGGAGCTGGCGATATGCCCAAAAGCACCTCGAGTTGAAAGGGCTATGGCGGTTTCACGGGGGGCATAATGCGTCCCCCCTAAACCGATCAATGGGATCACATTCAGGGGAGTTGCATACAGTACAGCTTCGGCAACCGCTCTTCCGGCAACAGGGTCAACCCATTCCTTTTCTGTGCTCCCGATTTCAATAAAAAATGAGGGATGACACACTGCAGTCGGACCATGATGAGTAACCTCATATGAGACCCGGTACCCTTCGGGGCAGTACTGGGCAAGCGCCCGCAGTGTAGCATGCATCATTGCAGGGGCTGCCGGGGCAAGCGTGCGGGGACTGCCCCCCAGTTCTGCGGCCCCGAAGTTTCCGGTGGCGTGAACGGTCAGGACAGGTACCGGATTCACACTGGAATGCCGCGACAGGAAGATAACAAGATCGGCATCGATACCGGTATCAACGCCCGCCGCATGGATAAGTCGACCACTGACCTCAAAAAAATCATAATTTCTTTCCTTGCAAATGGCTGGTGAGGCAGATTCAGAAAGGCATTGTTCGATATGGTGCCGGATATTGCATCCCGCCAGGTCATCGCGGGAATTGATCAGCGCCACTTTCATGGTCAGTTTATTGGTATTCCGAACAAAAAAGGCTCGTGGGGGAATCGATGTCAGGTTCCGAAACACTATGACCCTTGAACGTTTATCATTCTGGTACAATGGACGAAAAAAAGATTGAGAGGGCATTTGCTGAGGAGAAAATCGTGAAGGCGATTACCTGCCCGCAGGCATTTGCAATCGCAGAAAAACACAATATTCCTAAAGAAGAGATCAGCGAGTACTGCAATACGTATGGGATCAAAATCCGGGCGTGTCAGCTTGGTTGTTTCAAATAATCAGGTTACAGAACTTTCATTTTTCCGGATAAGAACGGAGGCCCACCGTTCTCTTTCGTGTGATACTGCTTCGATGATGGCATAAACCAATCCCCGACTATAAAACATAAATTAAATAATTTATTTAATATGAACAGCAACTATCTGGATACACTCTTGGGAGCACTATTATGCCGCAAACTATATCGCTCCTCTGCATTGACGACGAACCATTGTTTCTGGATGCTTTCAAAGCACGGCTCGAACAGGAGAAGGATCTGGCCGTCACTACTGCACTTACTGCTGCCGATGCACTGGATATGCTTAACCGCCAGTATTTTGATGTGATCATCTCGGACTATGCTATGCCCGAGATGGACGGGCTTTCCCTTCTCAAGGAGATAAGGGCACGGGGAGGCCAGTCGATCTTTATTATGGCCACGGCAAAGAGGCTCGCGCATATCGCACGCGACGCCCTCAATACCGGGGCAGATTATTATCTGCAGAAAGGCGCAGATATGGCAAATGAAGTCGCACGGCTGATCGATTTTATCAGGATACGTGTCCCACAAAAGAACGCCGAGTATGAGCTGATCTCTTGGGCCAGATTCTATAATTCGATCGTCGACAATGGTGCAGAGCTTATCTGCAGGATTAAAAACGACGGCACATTTACGTTTGTCAATGAACCCTGTGTCCACCTTTATAAACAACCCTACCGCCAGCTGGTCCGGGAGAACTTCTTTGGCTTTATTCCTGACAGCGAACGCGGGGAAATCCTTATACACCTCCAGACCCTTTCTCCTGAAAAACCAGACTGTCTTCTCCAGCACCACGTTATTGCCGGTGATGGGAGAAGTGTCCTTCTCGAATGGGGGTACCACGGGTTTTTCACGCAGGTCGGGGCGATCCAGGAATACCAGCTCACCGGAAGGGATACATCAAACCTCATCCGTATTGGAGGAAGGAGCACTGGTGAAGGAGATGAGACTCTTCAGACACACCCGGGGCTTTCGGAAGAGGCAACAGAAGAAAAGGGAGGAGAATGGAGCGATCTTATGGCTACGCTCCAGTCACTTGATGCTCCCGTCTTTGCCGTGGATGCAGCGGGGGTGATTATTGCGTGGAGTGCGAAGCTCGCCCAGTTAACCGGAGTCCCTGCTGTAGAGATGATCGGTAAAGGAAACCAGGAATATGCAATCCCCTTCTACGGTAAACCGGGTTATATGCTTATCGATCATATAATCCGGCCCCCGGGAAGTAACGAAAGCAAACTTATCCCAGCGGCAAAGAAAGTCGGCGATACGTTCATCGGGGAAAAAGAACACGTTGCAATCCGTGGCAGGCCTATGATCCTGCAGGGCAAATGCTCTCCTGTTCTGGATACAGCCGGTCAGCTGATTGCAGCGATTGAGGCGATCACCGTAAGTGAAGCACAGGAGGAATCTGTTAGCGGCCCATCGGAAGAGTATCTTGGCGGGATATCAAGCCTGACACTCAAAATCGCAAGTGAAGGCGTAAGTGGGGCAATCGCAGGTGCTATTGGATCGGCTACTGGAGGATATGGTGTATACGCTACAAACCACAGGCTGTTTGTCATCCGGGATCCTGATCTTGACCTAAATGCTCCACAGGGAGTCCAGTTTAGTACATTCATCATTGACGAATTCTTCGGAAATGCTCCGGATACGCGCCAGAAAACATTGGGTGAACTTGAAAACAACCAGGTCTTCGAAGCGGAGAGAAAGGACTTGGCAAAAATAATCCTTAAAAAACCCGTCCTTCTCGCCGGTTATCTTGATTTAAGAAAAAATGACGGTATCACCTTCAGGGTATACATCGATCATAAGAAATCGTATATATACATCGAAAACCTGATGAAAATGTTTTATCCGGAAATCCTCACTATTGAGTGATTGGGAAAAGTTCCTGTTTTTTAGCCGTAAGAGGTTTTGTATCACATTCATAGTCTTATCCTTCCGCTCTTTATCCATCAGCCATAATACGGAAAGGGACTAGAAAACTAATTTGTCCTCAAAAGCCAACATTCATCGATACGTTTGGGCATCCCGCCACCGTAACAGAGGGATTTTGTGAGAGAAGTCAGTGCGAACTTCAATGCAAAGGAGATAGAACGCAGGGTGCAGGACTCCTGGAGCACTCATGCGACATACAAAGCAGTAAAGGAGCTCCGTAGCTCAGGTAAGACCTTCTTTTTTGTCGATGGCCCGCCGTACACAACGGGGCAGATCCACTTGGGTACTGCGTGGAACAAGATCATAAAAGACTCGATCCTCAGGTTCTACCGGATGAAAGGACAAAATGTGGTTGATCGCGCAGGCTATGATATGCACGGTCTCCCTATCGAAGTTAAAGTCGAGCAGACGCTCGGATTTTCTTCGAAAAAGGATATCGAGACGTACGGGATAAAGGAGTTTATTGACAAGTGCCGGGATTTTGCGATAAAAAATAAACAACTCATGGATGATCAGTTCGAGAGTCTGGGGATCTGGCTTGATTTCCCCGGAGCTTACCAGACGATTACGCCGCAGTATATAGAAGCGGCCTGGTGGACCCTGGCCCGGGCCGAAGAGAAAGGAATGCTGGAACGGGGTCACCGGGTCGTAAACTGGTGCCCCAGGTGCGAAACGGCGATCGCAGATGCAGAAGTCGAATATTGGGACGAGACCGATCCCTCTGTGTTTGTCAAGTTCCCGATCAAAGGAAAGACAGATGAATATCTCGTGATATGGACTACTACTCCCTGGACACTACCGGCCAACGTCGCGGTTGCGGTAGCAAAAGATTTTGTCTATGCCAAAGTCCGTGGAGAGAAAGACAGTCACGCGGAATACCTCTGGATGGCAGAACCGCTGGTGAAATCCGTACTCAAAAAAGGAAGGTACCAGAAGTTCGAAGTATTAGAGTTAAAAAAAGGCTCCGAACTGGTTGGTTGGGAGTACGAATCCCCGCTTGCTGAACAGGTTCCGCTCCAGCGCGACATCAAACACCGGATCGTTAGTGCGGATTTTGTCACGATGGAAAACACCGGTCTTGTACATATCGCGCCAGGCCATGGCTGGGATGATTATGTCCTCGGAACCAAGGAAAAACTTGCTATCGTTTGCCCCGTAGACGGCGCGGGGAGATTCCGGCCAGAAGCAGGAGTATTTGCCGGGAAGGTAGTAAGAGACTCAAATCAGAATGTGCTCGATTCCCTTGGTATCTACCTCCTGGCAACCGAGAAGATTGTTCACCGGTACGGTCACTGCTGGCGCTGTAAAACACCGATCATCTTCCGGGCAACGTCACAATGGTTTTTGAAGGCATCGGAGATCCGGGACCTCATGCTTACCGAAGTTGAAAAGGTAACGTGGTATCCCGAATGGGCAGGAAGCGCCCGGTTTTACGACTGGATCAAAGAGGCCCGGGACTGGTGCATCTCCCGGCAGCGGTACTGGGGTATCCCGATCCCGGTTTGGGTCTGTAAAAAATGTGACAAATATCGTGTTATCGGCACCATTGAGGAGCTCGAAACGGCCAGCGGAAAGAAAATTCCCGATCCTCACCGACCGTTCGTAGACGATGTGACAATTCCGTGTGCATGTGGCGGTACAATGCACCGGGTCGAGGATATTTTCGATGTCTGGTTCGATTCCGCAGTCGCATCGTGGGCAACTCTCGGTTTTCCCAAAGAGACAGCTGAATTCGGAAAAATCTGGCCGGCAGAATTTATTACCGAAGGACAGGACCAGACGCGGGGCTGGTTTTATTCGCAGCTCGGGGCCAGTACCATTGCTTTTGGAAAGGCACCCTACAAAAGTGTCTGCATGCACGGGTTTGCACTCGATGCTGAGGGAAAGAAGATGTCAAAAAGCCTCGGGAACGTAGTGACACCCGAGGAGGTAATTGCAAAGGTAGGTGTGGATGTACTCAGATTCTATGTACTCTCTTCCTCGGCCCCATGGGATGATCTCAAATTCAACTGGGAGGGTGTTGCGACCGTTAACCGGGCTGTAAACATCCTCTGGAACGTATACCGGTTCCCTGTTCCGTATATGATCCTTGATAAATACGAACCTCAGGCAAAGGAAGGGATCTGGGATACATCATTTGTCACTTCCCGGATCCGCCAGCTTCCCGATGAGGACCGCTGGATCATTTCCCGGATAAATTCGGTTGCCGGAATAGTGGAGGTGGCGACCGGTGAATGCCAGCTCCATCGCGCAACACGGGAGCTGATCAATTTTATTCTCGAAGATCTCTCCCGTTGGTACGTCCAGTTGGTCAGGCCCCGTATGTGGCTCGAAGGGGAATCCGAGGAGAAATTGTTTGCCTACGAAACCATTTACTACGTAATACGCCGCCTTATAGGCCTTATGGCTCCCTTCTGTCCGCATATCACCGAGGAAATTTATAGCAACATCCGGTGCGGGAACGACCCGGCCAGCGTTCACATGCTCGACTGGGAGGGTTGTGACGACAGACTGGTCAACGCCGAATTGGAGCACGCTATGGAGCTCGTCCGTTCCTTCGATGACGCAGTGCAGAATGCCCGACAGGCGGGTAAAAGAAAACTCCGCTGGCCGGTTGAAGAGGTTGTGATCGTTACCGACAAACCTGAAGTTAAGGATGCAGTTATCCGACTTCAGGAAGTCTGCAGGGACCGGGCAAACGCCCGTAAGGTCACCGTTGTGATGGGCAGGTGGGACCGGATAGGTTGGCATGCAGAACCGGTGATGAAGGCGCTCGGGAAAGGATTTGGTAAAAATTCTTTCACTGTCAAGGGACTTATCGACTCTGCTGACGGCAATGCGATTAAAGCGGCAGTCAATGCCGGACAAACGTATATGCTGACAAAAGACGACGCGACCTTTGAAATCGGCGCAGAGCATGTGACGTTTACAGAAAAACTACCCGCAGATATCTTCTCCGCACCCATGGAAGATGCAACGGTCTACGTGGATGTTGCACTCACGCCATCACTCGAATCTGAGGGTTACGCCAGAGAGGTTATCCGTCGTATACAGGAAATGCGCCGCCAACTCGATCTCGCCGTTGAGGATTTCATAAGAGCAGATGTGACTATTGCGGACAACCGGATTTGTGATCTTCTCAATGCCAGCTGGAAACAGGGAATAGCAGACGAGGTCAGGGCAAAGGAATTATCACTCCACCGTGCAGGAGATAGCAAGACTCCATCTCATCAGCTTTGTAAAGACTGGGATGTCGAGAACATTATGATGACGATCGGTATTTCAAAAGCTGAATAAATTCAGACCTCAATTTTTTTCCAAGGGGAACAAACTCGGCATTCCAGCAGACCCTCTCGCTTGTTGGACCCCATGGTTCAACGAATAGCCGAAGAAGCCGGTCTATGCTCTACCAACAAGATTTTTCAGAAATAACTGTCCCTGAGGCGTTGAAAAAAGGGGCAGATCGCGGTCAGCCGTAACCATGTTCCGGGTTACGGTCACCCGTTTGTTTGTGATTGGATTATAGCCCTCTTTCTGCACTTCTTTTTTATAGACAAGAACACCCCGGCGCTGCCAAGCTGGAGTTTTTGCAAGGTTCACCCCCCGTGCATGCATCATCTCATGAAGGTCCTTTGCCGGCATTCCTTTAAGCTGCTCTGCAGCGACGGTGGCATCAAGGCCTTCTGCGATAAGCGCCTGCTGGCAATAGGCATTCAGGTGGTTTCGCCACGCTTCATCCTGCCGGCCGGTCATATAAACAATTGCAGATTCAGGTGTTGCCTGAACAATCCGGGCATCAAACGCAAGGGGTTCCGTCGCGCCAAGTGCAAGGGTGAGGGCACTTGCTGCGTACGACGAGGCCACAGAATCAATCTTTTCCACCCTTCCCGAGAAGGGAAGATCGTTGAAATACAAGCTGATCTCATCAGAAAACGTGAAGGCAAAAACCGGTGCAAGGCCACTTTCAGCTACAAGCGACATTGACACCCCGACCATCGCTTCGCAGAACCGGTCGTCAAACGGTTTTGCAAACCCGAATTTCCTCGTCAGACCATGGAACGCCCTTCCATCAAGCCGTACAAAGACAGGTGGGATTGTGACGAGGTTTGAGAAGATCTCAGAATTGTCCATGAAATTGCCCCGTTTTTTTCCGGGAGAAAGTAAAGCGGCGGGGGGCACTGGCCCTCCCGATGATCGCACCAGATTAAAAAAAATCTGTCTTATTTGTTTATTCTTCCTCGATTGAACCGGATCCGGCAAATGCACCTGGCAGGTGGCGGATAAGCACAATGTCATCGATGGCACTGATAATGCGGTAGGGGATCTTGAGCCCTTTGTAGTTCTTGAGCTCGAAGAGTTGTTCGTTTACCTTGCCCACGACAAGCGCTTCGATTTTCTTTGAATCCACATCAATGACGACATCATCGACTTCTCCGATGAACATGCCCTTGTCCGTATAAATCGCAAGCCCGAATAAATCCGTAATCTGGGTTTCCATCGTTATCAGATGAAAGTATATACCATATGGGTTAAAAAGATAATCCTTACTTTATGGACGGATCTCTTCGGATCGGGCGGCTTTTTGGTATCCCGATTCTGCTTCACTGGACGTTTTTGCTCATAATTCCGCTTCTTGCCTATATTATCGGCAGTGAGATCGATGACACGTCACAAATGCTCCATCAGATCTTCAATATCGGGATCGATACAAGCATCATCTCTGCAGGATATACGCCTTGGATCCTTGGGGCAATCGTTGCGCTCGGTCTTTTCTTCGGTGTGCTTGTTCACGAGCTCGCTCATTCCCTGGTCGCCCGGTCAAAGGGAATAAAGATGCAGAGCATCACGCTGCTGATGTTCGGCGGCGTCGCCCAGATGGATGAGGGGATGCCGGAACCAAGGACGGAGCTTCCCATGGCACTTGCAGGGCCGATCACAAGCCTCATCTTCGGGCTTGTCTGTTGCGGCCTTGTTTATTTCGTGCCCGAAATGACCCCGGATACTGCCATTCAGGGTGTACTCGTCTTTATATTTGGCTATATCGGTGTGCTTAACGTTATGCTCTTTGCCTTCAACCTGATTCCAGCCTTTCCCATGGATGGAGGCCGGGTACTCCGGGCAGTGCTCGCATCGAGGATGCCACTTGATCGGGCAACACGCATAGCAGCAAACGTCGGTAAGGCATTCGCGGTTATCTTCGGCATTGTCGGTTTGTACTTCCTCTCGCCTTTTTTGATCCTGATAGCCCTTTTCGTGTACATCGGCGCGGGGCTCGAATCGACAGCAGTCCAGTATAATGTCCTGCTGCGGGATGTTGTTGTCGGGGATATGATGAGCTCACCTGTCATTACCGTGCCCTCAAATCTGCCACTGGAAAAAGTGATCGAGATGATGTATTCAAGTAAACATCTCGGTTTTCCTGTTATCGAACGCGACTCACTTGTTGGCATGGTTACGCTTGTAGACGTGAACCGGACCTCTCCCATTGACCGCGAAGCAATGCAGGTCAAGGATGTCATGACCAAGGATATAATAACCCTCCCGCCCACAGCCTCGGTTATCGATGCATTAAGGATAATGTCATCCCGTAACATCGGCCGGATACCTATAGTTCACGACAACCAAATCGTCGGGATCGTTACCCGCACAGATATCCTGAAAGTGACCGAGTTAAAAAAGATTTAACAATTCAACATACGAGGAATGGATCAAGCGGCGAGGATCCTGCAATTTTTTTAAACGCTGCAATATCGGCAAACGGGCGTTTTGCCATGACCGAGGCTGCCCGTTTCTTACCGACTCCAGGCATCCATCTAATGGCTGATACCGGCAGAGTGTTGACATTGAGGGGGAGTGGAAGAGCCGTGATCGAGCGCATACCCCAATCTACAACAACAACGTCGAGCACGGTTCTGACGGGGATCTGCACCGGGATCCCGGTAAGGATTGGGTACGAACCCGGCTGCCGGCCAAAGGAAAGATTGCCTGAAATTTCAACCCGCACATCGCGGAGCACAGTCCCTACCGGGAATACACGCTGGAGCATCGACAGATCAATTTTCGTTCTCACAAATTCCTTGAATGCCCTGAATTGGCGCTCGTGTTTCCCGAGGGTATTATTGGAGTACGCGGGGGTTCCTTCAAAGGGCATTACCTGTCGTATATTAACACGCCGGACCAAAAGGCCGGCTTTCAGCACGTGAGCAAGAAAATGCTCGTTCATTTCGTACGTCGCCGCACTTTCTCCGGCAAGGCCGCATACGAAGTTGAGGCCGGGCAAAAGTTCCGGGATCCCATCCCTCCGCGTTCCTCCAATCTCGTTTACGATCTCAATAGCCCGAAAGACCTCATCAGGCTGAGCTTTGAGATTGTTAGCCGCGATAACTGCCGGATCGGCGGACTCCATGCCAAATGCTGCAACATCACCAGGCGTGTGATGGCGGACAATCGCAGCAAATGCCTCCCGGCTTTTTTCTTCATGCCGGGCAATGGTGGCGGGGTTTGTATTATCGATATGGAGCGTTTTGAGATCCGGTGCAGATTTCCTAATCGCTGAAAAAAGTTCTTCCAGGAGATCCGGCCGTGGCGATGGATATTCGCCTTCTCCCGCTCCGTAGGCAAGGATGTCCGGCTGCCGACCGACCCGGAAATGTCTGGCCCCATAGGCAGCAAGGGCAGCAACTTCGGATGCAATGCCAGAGACAGTACGGTACCGGGGCCTGCCGTAGAATGGTTCGGTGCAGAACGAGCAGCCGCCGGTCCCCCCATGAGAACAACCCCGGGCCGTTTCAAGCTCGCACATCACAAAAGGAAAATCCGGGTGCTGGGCAATAATCCCTGCCCCCGCCACACTCCAAGGGTCATTCCGGGTATAATCGAAGACCCCGGTGGGCTCACCTCCGTTAAGGAATTGATCAAGGGCACCAGCAGGATCACCGGCCAGCAGCGTATCAAAACCGGTGATCTGCTCCTTAATTGCCTTTTTTCCACCTTCTCCCGCGTATCCGAAACCGATTGGCCCCCCAATGAGTTTCTGCGGGCCGTGGATCATATGTCCTATCTGCCGGAGCTCGGTGAGTGTCGCAGGACTGCCCCCAAGGTACTTTCCCGGCACCGTTACTCCTGCAATTGCTACAAGAAGGCCGGCTTTGTCCAAAACGGTGAGCAGTTGCAGATCGTTCCTGAGCTGGTCAATGGTAATGTACTTGACCGCGAAACCCCGGGTTTCAAGGACACCGGCAACAGTTCGTATGTACGGTGAAATATACGGTGGTACACCAAGGCAGGCGGGTTCGTCAACGTAGCCGTCAAGTATTACGGCACTTGTGCCCCTGCATGCATCAGTGGTCATGGCAGATCAGGGCAAGAAGTTTCTTTGCCCATATAAGTTTTCCGCGTTTGACCGGATCCACGTTCCGGTCATCAAGATCAAAACCAACCAGAGTGATCGTTCGTGCACCAAGCGCGTCCGCAGCAAACACGGCCCGATCACCATCAGAAAAACCACCGAAATTGTGGACATGTAGTAAAGGCGAACTTTGTGTTGTGGCAATAACGGGACCGGGAAATCTCGGCACCCAGTACTGAAGAAGAGAAATGTTGTCGCCGTGCGCATGAACCACAACGATAGTGCCAGCCCGGTTCATTTCTATAAGCAGATCTGTAGCCCCGTCAAGATCAGTGAATATTGTATCGGGGCGGATACCATGGGTGAAGAGTACATCGGCTGCAGCATCAGCGGCAAAAATAACGCTACCTTTTGAGATGCGGGAAAGCTCCCGTGCAAGCGAAGGTGCATTACCGCATACGGTGATATCTCGTCCTTTTACCAGCCGGATCAGCTCGGAAAGATCGTCGCGATTCAGCAGGGTCGATAGAAGCGTCGCAGCTTTCTCATCGTCTTCCCGGGAGAACCCAAAGTAAGCAAGGATCTCAAGATAATGTGGCTCCCATGCGGAAAATTCCATGATTATCCGCGCCCTGACCGGGAAAAGAGGGGCGGTTTGGGGTCATTCCTCATTTTTCCTGTCCTCGTTTTCGAGGCCGACAAGGTTCTTGAACTTCTGGAGGATTGGCTCGATGGTAATCTCCAGAAGCGCCACCTTATCCGAGACATTCCCGAAATAATGGAGCGGAAGATTTGCCGCTGCCATGTTCGGATGACCACCGGCGTCACCCATATCCCCAAACGCTTCAGCAAGCGCGTTTCCCACATGAAGCCGTATATCCCGGTTCCTCGCAGAGATAACAATCGATGTATCGGTGATACCATAGACAAGAGCTGTGTTTACCCCTTCCAGCGTAATGAGAAGATCAGCTGCCTGCGGCAGTGCGTCACGGTTCATGACGTACCCGACGTTCGAGAACAGGTACCCACTCTGGATTTTACGGTTCTGGATCGCCTTTCCCATAACATCGATCGTCTCCTGTGACATGGAAGGTGACATGATCTTGTCAAGAAGATCCGCATCGGTAAGGGGAAGGAGGAAACCGGCATTTCCGAGATCCTGAGGTGTAACGTTTCTCTTGAACTCCTTGGTGTCGGTTCTGATACCGTACAGGAGCGCGGTTGCCACTCTCTTATCGACCGGGATATCGAGTTCCTGAAGATACTGCGTCATGATACTTGCAGTCGCCCCTATCAACGGCCGGATGTCCGTAAACGTACCTTGGCCGGCGATATGGTTCCCGTCTTTGTGATGATCGATAATAATCTGGATCTTTGTCTGTGGCGGAACATCATTATTCGCCCCCGGTCCCGAGCAATCAACCATGGCAAGATATGTGCATTTCTGGAGCGCTTCCTGCGTCAGGTGCTCCATCTTAATGTCAAGCAAATTGACAAAGGTCCGGTTCTCCTGGTGTCCGATATTTCCTTCATAGAAAATCCGGGTGGTAAGGGTCTTTGAGTTTGCATGACGGGCGATCTCGGCAAGGGCCATGGCGCTTGCGATTGCATCAGGATCCGGGTTCTTGTGGGTGATGATGCCGAGGATTCCATCCCAGCCCGCAAGGAGTGAGAAGAGCCTTTGGGAGATCCGGCTTGCATGCTGCTTTTTGATCTGGAAGACCGCGGTCTTTGCAACAACTTCCTGGGGATACAGGACAAGATCCGCGCCAGCTGCCGTAAGCCTGCCACTGGTAACCGGGTCAACAGCCCGGGCGATTACCTGGACAGATGGATACCTTTTTTTTATAGTAACAACGGCTGCAAGATTCGCGTCTGCATTACCGGTCATCACAAACGCAATTTCAAAAGACGGGAGACCAACAAGCATATCCGAAGCCGTGATATCCCGCACGTAAGCATCGTATTTCTGATCGCGGAGATGGCGGACGCGCGTCTCGTCGCAGTCGACAACGACAGCGCGCTCGTTTTCCTTTGCGAGTTCGAGGATGATATTGTACCCGTTTGTCCCGCACCCGAAGATGCAGTATTTCATCGGGTCTGTGGACTCAAACGCGGCAGTATCTGACATGTATAAAAAAGATGGGCCACACCCACGTATAAAGAGATTCTCCGGGACTCTGTGCTTTTTTGGTTCCAAAACATTTATTCGGCCGTACCGGCCACATTATTAGGCTACGTGGGTCTGTAGCTTAGTTCGGCATAGCGGCGGACTCTTAATCCGCAGGTCAAGGGTTCAAATCCCTTCAGGCCCGCTTTCTTTTGTGATTCTGGCTCATAAAAGGCCATATTTGCTCGATCCAAAGAAAATTATTTGGGGAGGCTAATCTTTTGCACACAAACATACATCCATGAACAATATATTTATCTTCAAAAATTATTAGTGTGGTAAAGCCAGATTACCAACCAGAAAAGAGTAATTACTGAACCATGACGATGAGACGGCTCACTCGAAAATGGCAGATCTTATTTGATCTCTGTATCATCGGTAGCATCATTGCTTCAGGGTTGCTCACCTATTTTAGTATTCATCGGGGCATTTACGATGTATTCCCGTACTTTTATCTCATCCCTATAACCTTTATTGCATATTCCCGCCCGAAGCTGAGCATCTATGGATCGATCCTGATAGGCTGGCTGTACGTAGCTTTGGTATTTCTTATCGGTCTGCCGGACATCCGGACATATACGCTTGCCACAATCTGGTTCTACATCTTCGTCTCTCTTGGCATTCTCATCTCCACCTATTCACTGGAGTATCGAAAAGAAAGCGAAAAGACCTGTGGGGCGTATTACAATTCCCAGGCTGGCGCTTTCAGTTATGATCAGAAGAGCCTGAGAATACGGGATGCCAATAAAAAATTCGCTGCTATGATCAGGTACAGTTGTGACGAACTTATGCAGAAATCGCTGCCAGACCTCATTCCTGACTGGGGAGTTCAAGGAGGTTTTGTCAATAAGATCCACGATAAACGAAGGGTCGGTGATGTGGAGGTCAGTATTCGTGCCGGTGACGGGAGTACGCGGTGGGTGCTTGTCTCTGCCGTAGAAACCAGTGACCCCATAGTTATCTGCACGGCTGTAGATATTACGGATAATAAATTATCACAGGCTTCACTTACGCAGGCTAATAAAAAACTTAACCTGCTCAATAATATCACACGCCATGATATCCTCAACCAGCTCTCTGCACTCCAGGGATTTATCGAACTCTCCAAGCTGAAGATTACCGATCCCCAACTGATCACATACCTGGAAAAAGAAGAACAAGCGGCAAATGCGATCCGTAGCCAGATCCTGTTCACTCGTGATTACCAGAATATTGGTGTGCATTCGCCCCAGTGGCATAATGTTGCGGAGACAGTATCACTTGCACTGGCAAGTATTGATCTCCATTCCATTTTTGTTGATGTCAGGATACCTCCGGTAGAGATCTATGCAGATCCTCTTCTTGAGAAAGTTTTTTACAATCTCATTGACAATTCAATCCGCCACGGCAACCACATATCAAAAATAGATTTTTCTTCTTATGAATCCGAAGCCGGGCTTATCCTCACGTATTGTGACGATGGAACAGGCATTTCCGGGGATATTAAGGACAAGATATTCCAGAAAGGTTTTGGGAAAAATACCGGACTTGGTCTTTTTCTTACCCGCGAGATCCTCGCGATTACCGGTTTGACGATCTCGGAAACCGGTGGATCTGAAAACGGTGCCCGGTTCGAGATTATTGTACCAAAAGGAGCATATCGGTTCTCTGATGTGCCAATACCCCTTCACTGATTTAGTCCAATCTATCAGTACCATAATATTGATTACAACAGACCCCTATCGTTCTTTTAAGAGGGCTCCAGCAAAGGTTTTACCAAATGAGTGTTTCCCAAAAAAGCCCATACTGATGATGGAGAACTGATTATGGAATTCATAGGAAGTAAAACAGAAAGAAATGTCCTTGCGGCATTTGCCGGGGAATCACAAGCACGGAACCGGTACAGCTATTTTGCAAGCGTTGCAAAAAAAGAGGGCTACGAGCAGATAGCAGGTGTTTTTTTAGAGACCGCAGATGAGGAAAAAGAACATGCGAAACTGTTCTTTTCTTACCTTAAAGGGGGTATGGTGGAGATCACGGCCGGTTATCCCGCAGGAGTAATCGGCAGCACAAAAGAGAACCTCAAAGCCGCAGCTGATGGAGAGATGATGGAATGGGGTACCCTTTACCCGGCCTTTGCCGGGACGGCAAAAGATGAGGGGTTTCTCCCGATAGCCAATCTTTTTAAACAGGTTGCAGTTGTTGAAAAATATCACGAACAGCGATACAACCGGCTGCTGTCCAACCTGGAAAAAGAAACCGTATTCCGACGCGATTCACCAGTAAAATGGTATTGCCGGGAGTGCGGGTATGTATACGAAGGTACTTCCGCACCACTCAAATGCCCGGCATGCAATCACCCACAGGCTTATTTTGAGATTTATGCTGAAAATTTCTGATGCCAACCTTTTTTTTAGTGGACCCGATTTCTGGTTAGATACTCACTTGATCCAACCCATTCGCACCCACCGGGCATAGTCATCGGCACGGAGGTCCTTGCTCTCCTCTACTATGGCTTTGAAGTACCCACGGTTATCGGAGAGTATTGCGTCCTGGACAGGATCGATGTATCCCTCCCGGACCGCATCTACAAGTTTTTTCCCCAGTGCCCGTGCTGCCGGCTCATATTCTTCAACCTTTGCCAATTGTCCCCCGGTTGCAATACCGATTCCACCAACGGAAACGACGCCAAGATAATTGAGTACATGGTTAAGATAGGCGACCACTTCGGTACTCCCGGATTCAGCAGTAGTTGCCACAGAACAACCATACTTCCCGGAATAGTGCTGGTAATGGATCGCATCAGCGAGCCGGTCAAAAAATATCTTCATCTGTCCGGTAATATTATCGATATACACCGGTGAGCCAAAGACAAAAGCATCAGCCTCTTTCATCCGGTCCATTATAGCCGTGACATCATCGTCGTTGACACAAATGCCATTAATTGCACAAGCTTCGCAGGCAGTGCAGGGAATAATCCGGTAATCGGCAAGATCGATAATTTCGGTTTCTGCACCGGCATCTGCGGCTCCTTCGAGAACAAAACAGGCCAGTCTGCGCGTGGTGCTGTGGATAGTACGAGGGCTTCCATGGATTGCAAGGATTTTCATTATTTCGTTACCTCCTGAAGTTATTCTTCTATATCCGGTAGGTTCCTGCGTACATCCAAATAATCTGTGAATGTAGAAAGCACATTGACGACAGCAGGTAATGGATCGCTGAAGACGCCGGTAAGATCGGCCTCGCCCGGTTCTTTGGGGACAAAAGCAAGACATTCTTTTGGTGGTGTAAATGCTGCATGCACATCAGGACGGTTTCCCCGCGCATCCACCCGGTACCAGCCATAATCTTCAAGCCAGACGGCGTTGAGTCCGTGCAGGTAGAAAACCGGGCCGATGTCACCGTGGTTTTTGAGACGCTGGTAACAGAACCCGGCAGGGATGGCGTTTGCCCGAAGCAGGGCCGCAAGCAGGTGACTTTTTGCAAAACAGTAACCGGGTGTGTATTCAAGCACTGCTGATGCGGACAGGGTAACCGGGTTTGCCCGGTAATCCCAGCTATGCCGGATCTCATCGCGGACAAAGACAAAACAGGCCCGTGAAATCTCCACATCGCCCGACAAACCTTCTGCAAGAGTAAGGGCTTTTTTTCGAACTGCCGGGTTGTCGTGATCGATAACAGAAGTTGCACGGAGGAATTCTTCGTGGCCGGAGCGTTTCATGCCCGGGAGCATGGGACACGGGAGGGTAAAATAAATGCGGGTGCCTAGCCAGTACTCGGGATTAGCAGAAATCCTCGTTTATATACACTTTGTCATCAGAAGAAATACTAACACCAATGCCTTAACCGGCGTAGGTGAATTTGAGAATGTTTTTCCGGTGCCCTGAACTGTTCATCCAAGACGCCCCATCAGCACAAAAAGGAGAATAACAATGAGTATGAACACGATAATTGCTGCGATGATCTTCAAATAAGGGACGCACTGAGCAGGGCACTTGCGGGGTTGTTTATCCTGAGGTGACGTCGGATAGCCGCCCCCATACGCGCTTGTCCCTCCACTACCATACCGTATACCTACGCCAGGTGCCGGGTTCTTTTTCCAAGCTGTAAGACCGGGACATGCATGATCCGGCGGCAGCCGGTGATCGCCGCAGAACTTTTTCCCGCAGTACTGGCAGTGGAACGGCAGCGAGACTTTTTTTCCGCAGAAATCGCAGCGTGGCATTTCCTATTCACACTCTTGTCCGGGTACTCTTAAGGACTCCGGTGAAAATGCGAGGCGAAAACCAATCACATTATGCCTTTCAAACACCGGATACTCTAAATATGGGACGTTATGTTCGGGGCGACGTGATTCTTGCCTCGGTTCCGTTTGAGGAGCGGCACGGCACAAAGACCCGGCCCGCGCTTGTTGTTTCGGTACGGGAGAACGGGGATCTTATAGTCTGCCCGATTAGTAGCAGGCCTCCATCCGATGCTCCCTGTATCCCCATCGGGCTTGACGATTTTTCTGAAGGCGGCCTCGATCTATTCAGCGAAAGTTTTGTCCTCACTGCAAAAGTCAGCACGATCTGGGCCGGCGAGGTTATAGGTCTGAAAGGCCGGCTTACTGCAGATGCCATCGCCGAGATGGGGACACAGGTGCAGCTCCCGTCACATGCAACAGTAACCTCCCGTAAAAAATCCCGGTAGCTGCATCAGCAGCCCGACGTTTTTTTTGAGAAATACTTTGTCAGCCGGGCGTTCGTAGGATCATACCTGTTATCCGGGAATTTCCCGCACCAGGTACAATTCCAGATATATTGGGGATCCAACATCTCATCCTAATAGTGCTTCATCCCACCGTATCCCTGAGTACAAAGACAAAGTTCCTCGGCCGGTTGTTTTCGAGGAGGATGGACTTGCTTTTGAGGGTCATGGGCATTTTGACACCATATGCGTTCTTTGCAATAAATACCGCTATGTTGTCAGAATCCTGGTAATTATGAAATGCCTCTTTTGACAGAGGGTACCGGTTTTCAGCGTGAGCAAGTTCACTGATATGTTTTCCCTTCACTCCATCAGGAGTGAACACAAATTTTTTTTCGAACGTGACGTTGACATAGATAATATATCCCATCCCATCGGTAATGATAACGCAGTCGCTCATATTGTCGAGTGCGGAGGCGAACAATGCCAAGCGCTCCTTTTCCTTCACCAGTTGTTCATTCGCCATCTTCAGCTCATGTTCTGCACGCTTGGCGGCAGTAATATCGTGACGAAAAATGGCAACCTGCTGGCGATTGCCCCGGTTGTCTTTGATTGAATTGATTGTTGTCTCAAGCCACCGGTCACTAAATTCCTCTTCAAATGACACCGGGGACGCTGCATCCTTTTTCTGCATCTCATCCGCGGTTCTCATCGTGATGCCCCCGGTTTTGATGAGTTCATAGAGTACCATATTTCCAAGTTCAGCGGCCGGTCTACCAGCATTGCGGGCAAACGCATCATTGAAAGCAAGGATTTTCGCGTCGTTGTCCACAAGAACGGTTTCATCTTTTGTGGCGTTGAGAAGACCACGAATTGTCTCCTCGCTCCGGCGTACTTTCTCATCCATCTCGTGCTTGAACAAAGCCATCTGGATAGTGGTCCTCAGTGCCCGTTCATCCAAGGGTTTAATCAGGTACCCGAACGGTTCGGAACGAATCGCTTTGGTCACGGTCGCATCATCTGAATGAGCCGTCAGGAAGATTACTGGTGTACCATAGCTGGCCCGGATTTGTTCAGCAGCTTCGATCCCGTTCATTTTCCCTTTGAGTGTGATATCCATCACAACGATATCGGGGTTCAGTTCACCGGTTTTCTGTATGGCCTCAGCTCCGTTATCCACGACTGCCGGCACGTCATATCCCATTTCCGATAGGCGTGCCTGGATCTCGGAACCTGTCACGAATTCATCCTCAACAACCAGTATTTTTCCTTTGCTCATAGATCCTCCTTCCTTCACACGGGGAATGTAATAGTATATTTGGTTCCGGCTGTCCGATCCAGCACTATTGACCCATCGATTTGTTTTGTCAGGCCTTTGATGAGCTGCATCCCCAGTGATTCCTTGCGTTCGAAGGTAATCCCTTCAGGTATTCCGATTCCATCATCACTATAGTTAAGAATGTAATTATCCACACCCTTCTTGAAATCAATTGTGATCGTGCCTTTTCTCCCCCCGGGGAATGCGTGCTTTAAGGAATTTGAGATCATTTCATTGATAATTAGGCTGCAGGGAACTGCTTTATCGATATGCAAAACCGCTTTTTCAGCATTCAGGTTCAAGGTAATGAGGTTTGGATCAACATTGTAGGACTCGAATAAATGATCGGTGATTTTCCGTAAATAATCGGTATAGTCAATCCGTTGGAGATCCGTGGACTGGTAGAGTTTTTCGTGAACGAGTGCGATTGATTTGATACGATCCTGGCTTTCCTTTAAAATTTCTTTTATCGTTTCATCTTTCTGTGCTTTTGCCTGCATGAAAAGAAGGCTTGAGATTACCTGCATGTTATTCTTGACCCGGTGATGGATCTCCTTCAGGAGCATCTCCTTTTCCCGGAGCGAAGTGACAATCTCGTTCTCGGCCTTGTTCCGGAGCGCAATTTCTGCAACTAGGGATTCGTTGGTCTTGTTGAGTTCCTCTGTCCGAACAAGAACTTTCTGCTCCAGTTCGTTGCGGGAACTGACCAGGGCTTCCTGGTCGCGTTTCCTTTCCGTGATATCATGAAGGAAGGTAATGAACTGCCCGCCGTGCCGGTCAGTAGCAACAACACTGATTTCGACATCGAAGAGACTGCCGTTTTTCCGGCGGTACTGTGTTTCGAACCGGTCTTCGCCTTTGCGGATAATTTCCCGGGAATGCTGAATGAACCCTTCAGCAGTCTCTTTTGCATCAATATCTGCAATGGTGAGGGTGAGCAGCTCTTCCCGGGAATAGCCGGTCAACCGGCATAAGGCGTCATTGACATCGAGAAATCTCCCGTCAAGGCTGATGAGGCCGAAGCCATCCATGGTAGTGTGAAGGATCGTACGGTAATCCGACTCGCGGTCGACAAGTTCACATTCAGTATTCTTGCGCCGCGTAATATCGACGAGGATCCCCTCTGAAATGAGAATTTTTCCACCCGGTCCGCGTACGGTATGGGTAGTTAAGGATACCCATATCTGAGTTTTATCTTTACGATAAAATTCGCATTCGAAATCCTGAACACTATCGTGATCCCTGAGCTGCCGGAGATAGGCTTTCCGCTGTTCCTGGTGCACCCACAATTGTCGTGCGGTGTCCGTAACCGTGGCGATGAGATCGTCCACTGAATTATACCCTAAAATGCGGGCCATCGCGGGATTGGCGTCAAGGAACCGCCCTTTCGGCGTGATCTGGTAAATTCCATCGAGGGCGGTCTCAAAGATATCCCGGTATTTTTTTTCGGCCTTTTTGAGATTATCATCCGCCAGCCTGCGGGCGGTAATATCCTCAAAAACCGCAACGAAATGATCTTTTGCCGGAGAATACGCGGATATATGTAACCATTTTCCAGATGGTTTGAAATCGAGATCGAAGGATGCCGGCTGGCCGGTCGTCACCACCCTGCCATAAATTTCAAAAAGTTCGGGAAATGCTGCTTTGATTCCGGGAAACACTTCGGTGACCCTTTTCCCGGTGACGGTCTTTGTACCAATAATCTGGTCAAATGCGGAATTAACGTTGAGATAGACAAAATCCGAAGGTTGCCCTGCGTCATCATAGAGCATGAGGCAATAAGCATATCCCTCCAGCATGTTGGTGAAAAGATTCCGGTAACGTGCCTCGCTCTCCTGGAGCACCTCTTCGGCTTTCTTGTGCTCAGTGATATCCTGATTAGCACCGAATGTCTTTTTGATCTTCCCATCAGCCCCAAAAACAGGGGCCAGTTGTACGATAATGGTTCGAATGGTTCCATCGCGACGGACAATCCGGTGCTCGATCTGCGCTCTATAGGCGGGGTCTGTTATTGTCAGGACCTTTTTTATTTCTTCTGCTACCGCAGGGATATCTTCAGGGTAAACAAATTCACGTACATATGCTTCTGCCGATATTAGGTGACCGCCTTCGCGTTCTGCGGTCGTACCATAGAACGCGAAGAAATGGTTATCGAACGTGAACATGTTGGTCGCAACATCGTACTCCCAGCTTACCATCTTTGCAAGATCCATCGCCGAAGCCAGCAGCTGCTGGTTCTGCCGGAGCAACTCTTCGGCCTGCTTACGTTCAGTCACATCCTGGACGATCGAATGGAGCAGAGATCGCCCGTTCCGTATTATCGGGGTACTGAAAACTTCAACATCCCGAATCTCGCCGTTCTTCTTCTGGTGCCTGAAGGAAAAAACCTCACCTGCGTTTATTACCGCGTGTGCCATGGCCCTGTAGGTCATTTTCGGATCTGCGATATTGATATCCGTGATTAACAGTCTCGAAAACTCCTCCTTGCTGTACCCGTAATAGCGGCTGGCTGCGGAGTTCACGTCCACAATTCTGCCGGTATCAGGGTTTACGACGAACATGACCACATTGGTGCTCTCAAACAGGTCGCGATATCGTTTCTCACTCTCCTGCAGTGCTTCTTCCGCCAGTTTGCGGTCCGTGATGTCTATATGGGCTGAAATCCAGGCGCTTCCAAATTCCGGATGCTCGAACGCTGAAACTACTGCAAGACACCAAAATGTGGTGCCGTCTTTTTTGATGTTTTTAATTTCCCCTCTCCATTTACCCTTTTCATGGAGGATTTTCGTTATCAATTCTGCAGTATCCCCGGGGTTCATCTTTTCTTCAGGAGCATTAATCGCAGAGATGTGTTTACCGAGAAGCTCCCCTTTTTCATAACCGAACATTTCTTCAAATTTGGCATTAACAAAAACAATTACACCGTCACGGGCCCGGATAATGTTAACACCTTCTAATATGGTATCGGAAATCTGGTTCTGGAGACGGAGTGCTTCTTCTTTCCGCTTACGTTCGGTGATATCACGCGAGATGCCAAGAACCGAAGTGACATTGCCTGCCTTATCTTTTAACGGCATCAAATTCGTGTCAATCCATAATTCCTTCTTGCCGAACTGAATTATTTCCTCCTTGCGAACCGGTTGTCCCATCTTGAATACCAGGTTAAGAGAGAGCTCCTGTCTTTCGGCGATTTGAGGAGGGAAGAAGTCTTTTCTTGATTTTCCGATTACCTGATCAGCCGTGCGTTGGAATAATTTCAGCGCAGCGGAATTGACATACTGTATCGTATCATTTCTGCCATCGATAAAGATCTGATCGGGTGATTCTTCCGCTAAGTTTCGGTACAGACCTTCGCTTCGGACAAGGGTCTCTTCCATCAGTTTTCTCTTGGTGATATCACGACAGAAACAGATGAGCTTGCCACCGCCCCTGTCAAAATACGTCACGGATAACTCAACATCGAAGATGCTGCCATCTTTCCTGCGGTGACGGGTTTCAAAAATTGCCGATCCATGCTCGATAACACTTTTTATTTGTGCTGCCTGTTCAGCCGGAGTAAACATCGCGTCAATATCAGGGATTTTTAATTTCAAAAGTTCGGAACTGGTATAGCCGACCATGTTGCAATAGGTTTCGTTGACCTCGATAAACCGTCCATCTGATAAATCAATTATCCAAAAACCATCAGTGGTTGTTTGGAGGATCGTCCGATACCATTCCTCTCGTTCCCTCAGAGCCCTCTCCGCAATTTTAGCGTCAGTAATGTCTCGAACTATTGTCGATGCCCCCACTATCCGCCTCTCATTATTCTTTATCGGCGATATTGTCAGAGATACATCAATAATTTTCCCGTCTTTAGTCACACGCTTCGTTTCAAAATGACTGATGATTTCCCCGTTCTGTATTTTGTTTAGTATTTTTGGCAGTTCGTCGTTCTCCCCGGGCGGGATAAGGATTGATACCGGCTTTCCGATAACCTCCGATGCACGGTAGCCATACATCTTCTTTGCACCGGCATTCCAAGAAACAATGATGCCATCGAGATTTTTCCCGATTATGGCATCATCAGAAAATTCGACGATGTTTGCGAGGTGCTGGAGGGACTCATAAGCATGTTTCCGTTCGGTGATATCCCGTATATTGCACTGGATGATTTTTTTGTTGCCGACAAGGTAGACGTTGCTGACGAACTCAACGTTCATGCGTTGTCCGTCTTTTGTTTCCAGGGGCAGATCCTCGTACCGGATATATCCCTCGCTTTTCAGCTTCAAAAATGCGTCCTGGGCAAGAGATTTATCTTTGATGAACCCAAGTTCCCAGAGGTGCCTGCCAATGAAATAATCCAGCGGGTATCCCAGCATATCGATAATAAACTTATTCGCATCGAGTATTTCTCCTGTATCGCCGTCAAGGATCAGGATCGCATCCTGTGCCGTTTCAAAGAGGCGGCGGTATTTTAGCTCACTCTCATTAAGCACCGCGTCCGCAGATTTACTTTCGATAATTTCACCGGGAATCATCATCGCCTGTCCCCTCCTGACTCACGTTTATGAGATTTTGCCCCGTTTTTAAAACTGATCTGAATTGTGCATTGTAGTATAGAAGATGATATATCTTTACCAGAATTATCCGGATTTTGTAAGAAAAAATCTGCAACGCGGTGACAGGCATATGCCACACTAAACGGGGGATGCTGATCTGGCCCAGTCCTGCTATGAATGACAGGCACAAGATTGATTATGCCCCTGCATATTTGATCTGAAAAAACGTATGATCTATTCTGTATCAATCACTTTATCCACAAACGTCGTCAGCTGTGACATCAGCATCGGGTCAAGCCCTTTCTCCACGGCAAGAAATACACCTGAAATATCCAGAAGCCGGAGTTTGTTTGTCACGAAATGGATGAACTTGGAGATGTTTGGTGACGAGAGATAGATGAGCATCGTACTGACCGAATCGTAGAGTATACAGACTTTCTCCCCGGAATGCTCTTTGAGCACTTCGGTTACTGCAATACCCATGTCGGTCAGGTTCGCCGGATTATTGACATAACGGACAACGCCGTGAATATTTTCCACAGTGCCAATCGAGTTCCGGGTTACTGCGTCAATGAAGCATACGTGACTGAGATCGACCCCACTCTGCGAGTAAAGCTTATTGAGAATGTTGTAGGGAAAATTCGTAGTGATAATCACTGATAGAAACCCGAGTGCTGATAGTTCCTTGATGATCTCGATATTTCGTTCCCGTATGTTCCCCGAAGTTGCAAGGACAAGGAAGATCTGATTCCGGGCAAGATCATCGGGATTTACTATCACCGTCACATTATTCACCTTCAAGGAATTTCCGGTATGCTTCGGGAATATCCTTAGTCCTCTCTGTGATAGCCCGCTGGAATTCTGACACATTTTTAGAGACCTGACCGGCATTCCGTACCTGGCCATCAAGTACCAGGGCAATATCTTTCGGGTCAAGTTTCCCGTCCCGGACCAATTTTGCTACGTCAGAAAGATTGTCACGGATAATCTCGACCGGGCCCTTTAATCGCATTGCCATTTCCGTCATATACGAGATCAGGGCTTCCTCTGCATGTTTACGTGCGGTGATGTCCAGGCCGAGGGCAATATCCTGACATGTTTCTCCAGTTCCGGTCCGCCGCGTGTTCCAAGAAATGATTCTTTTTGGACCGGATTTCGTGACAATCGTTGTCTCAAAATTTTCGAAATACTGTTTTTTCATGATGATATCTGTGATCTGCCGGGTTATTGTGCGGCGGTATTCGGCATCCGGATAGAGCCACTTCCATACATCTCGTTTACCGATCACTTCTTCCCGTGAATACCCGGTAATGGTTTCTGCTGCCTTGTTCCAGATCACGACGTTTCCCTTTTCTAGGACAGCAATCAGGATATTCGCATTGTCGATCACGCTTTCCCGGAACAGATCTGCATTCCGTTGTTCAGTGACATCAAGCCCAACTGTGATGATCCTTGACAAGTTCCTGTCGGTAATTTTTTTGGTATTCCAGAGAATGATGCGAGATTCACCGGACCGAGTGCGGATAGTGGTTTCGAAATTTTCAAAATAATTTTTCGTGGATAAGATCGTTCCGATTTTATTCGTCACACCATTCCGGTAATCTTTGTCTGGATAGAGTTGCTTCCAGATCGTGGCACTTCCCACCACTTCATTGCGCGAATACCCGGTGATCATTTCCGCTGCATGGTTCCAGGCAACGACGCTCCCATTTTTTTCGAGAACCGCGATCATCACAAGGGCATTATCGAGGATGCCTGCCTCAATACAGGAATTATTGTCAATCGATTTTCCCATATTTTCCCTCCGGAGCAAGTCCAGATTTTTTCCGTCTGGGGGAGAATACTCGCTGTAGTTATTTGAATGTATGGGGTCCGGTTCACGCGATGATGGGATATCATTTATCTTGTACATGAATCCGCTTGAATCTGTTCAAATCCAACTTACATTAAAAAAATGGCCAGACCCTAGCACCGGGCAACGGTTATTTCCAGACAACTAATCATCAGGCTTATTACCCGGTTTGCGAAAGGGGAATAGATGGACCTCAAGCATGACCTTTGCGAGATCGAAAACTATGTGGGCAGGCTCTCTCCGCTCCAGAAAATCCTCCTTAGTACCGACGGCTCGGTTACGCAGCTGCTGGAATCGATCACGGGTCACCCGGTTTCGGTCAGGACCCGTGTACAGGAAATTGTGAAAGCCGATACCGTTGCTGCAGAACATCTCGGCGTTGCTGAGGGTGATGCAGTGAATCACCGGATCGTGGAACTCCTTGACGCTGCCACCGGGGAAGTACTAATCTACGCAAAATCGCAGACACCCATTGCCCGCCTGGCGCCGGAGTTCCGGGACGACCTTATGCGAGCCGATATCCCCATCGGAAAAATCATCGAACGCCATCATATTGAAGCGAGAAGGGAGATCCTCACCGCTCGGGTAACTCCTGATGAAACCGGAGGGATCTTCCCTGTTTGTAAAAACGAGCCACTGCTCTCCCGCCAGTACCGGATTATCCATGGCGGCGAACCACTCATTTTCATTGAAGAACAGTTTCCATTCAACCAGTTCCTTGACAAGCGCAGGGTGATTGTGCGGACACCGTCACGTATCCATCTTACGCTCCTTGACATGAATGGTGGACTGGGACGGGTCGACGGCGGGGTTGGAATAGCACTTGAAGATCCTGCTGTCCTTCTCGAAGCACAGGCAAACGATTCCCTTGAAGTTTGCTGCGGTGACGTTCAGACCGCGGCGCTGGTCAGGAAATGTGCAGAGCATGTGCTCACAGCAATCCACGCCGGGGGAAGTGTCTCGATCACCGTACGCGAATATTTCCCGGCTCACCGGGGCCTTGGGAGCGGTTCCCAGCTCGCGCTTGCCACTGCCCGGGCCTGCTGCGAATTGTACGGCAAAACCCCGTCCATGGTAGAACTTGCCCGGATGGCCGGGCGCGGCGGAACTTCCGGTATCGGTACGGCCGCATTCGACCATGGGGGTTTTATCGTTGACGGGGGTCACCGGTTCGGGCCCGGTCGCGAAAAGACCGGTTTTACACCGTCCTCCGCGTCAAAAGGCATCCTGCCGCCGCCGGTTCTTATGCGCCACGATTTTCCCGGAGACTGGCAAATCCTGCTTGCGACCCCGGCACTTACGGAAGGGGCAAGCGGAATGCGGGAGCAGGAGATCTTCCGGACCTGCTGCCCGGTCCCGCTCGATGAGATCAAGACGCTCTGCCACGAAGTTTTGATGCGGATGCTTCCCGGTATCGTAGAAAAGGATCTTGATATGTTCGGTACGTCTATCAATGCAATCCAGGATCTCGGTTTCAAAAAGATCGAGCTCTCCTTCCAGCCCCGGGAGGTCACCGGCCTCCTTGAAACAATGCGGGCAGCCGGGGCGGCGGGTGCCGGTATGAGCTCGTTTGGCCCGACCCTGTATGCCATCAGTGACACGGGAATGAGGGATATAGAACATGCGGCGCAATCGTATCTGAAGGAAATCGGGGGAGGTACAACACTCGTGACCACCGCATGCAACCGTGGCGCAACAGTAAGGATCGCGTGACACTTACCGGATGCCGGCTAACCCAGAAGCACAGATATAAAAACGCTTTTACTCCCCGATTGCAACAAGCATCTCTTCTAGTGACTGGTACCTGGATTCTATCCGTTCAACCCTGCCACCTGATGCTGCAATAGTTTCCGAACAGACATTAAGACTGGCCATATCCCCGGCATCGCAGGCAAAACCGCGATCATCCTTACGGTAGTTGAGTGACTGTGGGTTAATCCGTGAGGGATCGGGATGGGAGAACCAGATCGTATACGTGATCGACCCGAATTGTTCGCGAAGCTCATCCATGGTGCCCAATGCCACCACCTTCCCGCGTCTGAGGATCATCACCCGGTCACATATCGCCTCGATCTGGAACAGGTTATGAGCCGAGAGCACAATGGTCCGCCCCTCATTTTTTAGCTTTTTAAGGTATTCAGCTATGAAACGTGAGGTCATTGGATCAAGTCCGCTCGTCGGTTCATCATATACGAGGAAATCGGGATTGTGGATAAGCGAACGGGCAATCGCAGTCTTACGCTTCATTCCTTTACTAAATTCGCCCAGCTTCTTACCGCCAGTTTCAAGAGAGAGCGCAGCGAAAAGCCGGCGGGTCCGGACAATGATCTCCTCTTTTGGGATCCCGTAAATTTCGCCAAAAAATGCAAGGTATTCTTCTGCGGTCATCGTTTCATAGAGCCGGGATTCCTCAGGGAGGTATCCCAACGTCCCTTTCAGCGCCATTGGCGAGTGAATGACATCGATCCCGTTTACCGACAATTCTCCGGATGAAGGTGTGATTAGCCCGGCAATGATCTTTAACAAGGTGGTCTTACCGGCCCCGTTGTGTCCCACTATCCCAAAGATCCCCGTACCAGGAAACGAAAAACTCACCTCGTCAAGTGCGATAAAGCCCTCGTAACGTTTGGTCAGGTTGCTTGCCGTGATCATTTTTTAGTTTCTCCGGAAGGTCAGGCTTATTCTGTAGTGTAGACTTGTGAGAGGAGTGCCATATATATTGGGATAGGTGCAGAGCCAACACGTCGCCGCCGTGTCAGCAACGATCAGTATTTGACTTCGGTACCACCACTTATTGATTATTTACAGTATTTTTTGAATCGGGAGAACACTTATGAGTGCATACAGGGATATTGCGACCATCGCTCGCTGGGAGGTTAAAAAATCCTTCTCCGTTATGTCGCGCAACGTTCTGCCGGTCGCCATCATCCTCTTTGTCCTCCTTATCTTAGTCACGGGTTTTGCAGCAGAAAGCGGGCTGCATATCCAGGACGGCATGTACCGGATGGGCGTTGATGACCCCAAGGTTGCGGCATTGTTTGCCCCGGACACTCGTTTTACCGTTTTTCAAGCCAATGACATCACACTCACCGGAAATCAGGATGCATATGATCTGGTAATTATACAGGGAGCGGTTCATGCAAACCCGACAGAAAAGGGATTATCGGCTCAAAATGCGCTCGAAAGGGACTATACGCAGTACAAAAACGGCGTATATACCGGAGAAAGTGACCTTTTTGCTGCGTACCCGCTCTGGATTGATACCCAGTCCGTGGAAAGCGAACTCAACTTTTCTGCCACCCAGAACGGTCAGTACGTCGCGGCAGCCCCCGGAACGGGAACGCCGGTCCCCCAGGGGATCGTCCAGAACGTCGCCACACCTTCACCAACACTCGATGTCACTCAGGACGAACTCCGCCAGGAGCTCGCGGTATCGTCTCAGGAGAACTCACAGGTCTCCCGGTATACGGACGTAATCTCGCCGGGGCAGTCCGTCATGGGATCATTTGTGACGCCGGACCAACTCTCGCCACCCCTTCCCTTTGATTCGATCATCCTTGTATTCGTTTTCATTTTTCCCCTCTATTTTACCTCGCAGTTTTTTATGATGAGTATCATGAATGAAAGAACCGGACGGCAGGGAGAAGCTCTCCTTTCACTTCCGGTAAAAACCTCGTCTATCATTATTGGAAAGATGCTTCCGTATTTCCTGGGGATGCTTGGCATATGCGCCGTAATCACCTTCTACATTAAAGCGTCGCCCCTCATTCTTCTGCCCCTTATTCCTATTATCATCTTTTTTCTCGCAAACGCACTCATCATCGGCATGCTCTCCCGCAGCTTCAAGGAGCTTTCGTTTATCTCCATCTTCTTTTCCACCGTAGCAACATCGTACCTCTTCTTCCCCAGCATCTTTGCAAACGTTCATGTCATCAGCCTTGTTTCTCCGCTTACTCTGATCGTGCTCACCATCCAAGGAACCACCTGGACAATTTCCGACTACTTTTATGCGACCACCCTTTTCTTTCTGACCGCTATCGTTCTCTTTTACATTGCGGCAAAGAATTTCAACGAGGAACGCCTTTTCTCTGAAAAAAAATTCCTGCCCCGGGTTCGCGAGTTTCTTTCCAGTATACTCCCGGAGCAACATCCGTTTGCGGCACTCTTCCTTCTTGCCATCTTCTCGATCCCGTTTGTCTTTATGGGCCAGATGATGGGACTTGTCGTTTTTTTCAACCTGCCCATGCCGTACTCACTTATTCTTCTGCTCATTATTGCTGCTCTTATTGAGGAGATGGCTAAAGCGATAGGTATCTACACGCTTTTTGTGCGGGACCCTTCATTCTTTTCCTGGAAAAATCTGGTCCTTGCCTGCGCCGCCACTGCAATCGGATTCCTTGTCGGGGAAAAACTCCTTCTCCTTGCAACACTTTCCCAGATATCTTTGTCGATCTTCGGAAGTATTCTCTTTTTATCGCTAGGTGTACTCTGGCTGCCCCTCCTGCTTCACTTTGCCTGTGTCCTCATAGTAGCCAGTTCGCTCAAAGCCTTGGGAAAAAAAGGGCTTTGGCCAGGTCTTATTGCCGCAACTGTGCTTCATTGCTGTTATAACCTGTACTTTGTGCTGGGGTGGATACGGTGAAGACAAGGCATGTTGCCGTCGTTGCAAAAAAAGAGTTCCGCGGGCTCTATTCCGAGAAAACGATTCTTCTCGCGGTCCTGCTTCAGGTCTTCATCGCGCTCTTCTCATCATTTCTCATGGTCGGGCTCACGGCAATGTATGACCCGGCTTCGCTGTCAGGATATTCCCACTTCAGGTATACCATCGCATACACGGGAAACGAAAGTCCTCTGCTCGGGTACTTGGAGAACAGCCCGGATCTCCGGGTGAGAAGGATGGATCTTTCGACTGCGGTTGAACTGTTGAAAGAACGCAGGATTTCTGCTGTCGTCTACTCACCCGGTACCTTACCGGATGCACAAGATCCCGTCAAGATCACACTTTATACACTCGCAAACGACCTCCAGGGAGCGGTCGTGGATGTAAGACTGAAAAATATTTTTCTTCAGTACGAGCAGGACCTGCGAACTGTCCGCACCAGCCGCCTGAACATAACGCCTGTTCCGGTCCAGATTCCGGCTTCCGCTGGCAGTGGCGATTTCTTTGGGTTCGTGTATGGGCTTCTTGTCCCGCTTCTCATCTTCCTGCCGGGGATACTTTCTTCAGCACTGGTTATTGATCTCATCACCGAGGAGTTCCAGCACGGGACACTTGAGACACTCATCTCCACACCGGTTACTTTTGCCGAAATGGTGTGGGGCAAAGTACTTACCTGCACAATCCTCGTCCCGCTTCAGGCAGGAGCATGGATCCTCCTGCTTACCGCAAACAGGATTACTATCGATAATCCAGTCCTCATCCTGGTTCATGTCACCCTCGGATCCCTTCTTCTTATCCTGATAGGGACTATGTGCGCACTGTACTATCGGGAACGGACCGCGGCACAGTTTGTATTCTCGACGGCACTCGTCATTATCCTGCTTTTGGTACTTGCCTTACCATTTAATCCACTAAACCTAGTCACCCGGCTTGCTGTTGGGACCGCTGGTGTGGAACAATGGATTGTCCTTGGCATGGTCTGGGTTGCTGTGCTTATACTCGGATACATCTTGCAGAAATACGCCGGTCAAATCGGAGGAATGAGAGCAGAAAAGTAAGAGAAGGTTAGGAATAGGGGTTCAGGGACGAAATGTCCTGATCGATGACTTTGTAGATTTTACCAGCTGAAGTCACCCAGATCACAGCGTGATCGGTGCCATCAAGAGTTCCCGGGACAACGATCTCGCTGCCGCTGGTTATTTCACCGCCATTATTCATGAACTGGTCGACCACGCTTCCGTCTGCCCGGGTAACCTTCATCTCAATTGACTGGGTGACAATCAGGCCTGGGCCGCCGTTGCAAAGCAGGGTGATCTTGCCGGTGGGCCGATCTTTGGTCAACGAAAGATAGATTGCCTGATTTGCTGGCAGAGGAGAGATAGGTTCCAATGTTGTTATTGTAGTTGAAATCACTGTTACGGTTGTCTCTGGTGCCGGTGTTGGAACCGTGGTCCCGACGGGCTGAATTTGTGCCTGGGTCGGGCTCGTACACCCGGCAAACAGTACATAGAATAAAAGCATACAGCCCGCGACTGTAGCAAGCAGATATCTCATGAATAACCTTTTCATCCGGGAATATTTCTGACTTGTGTTCAGGATTTAAACTGAGTAAATCCGGTATAGTTGTTATAACTGAAGGATAACCTCCTTTTCATAAAGGTGCCGGAGAAATCCACACAATTTCCCATAAAGAACAGTTAAATTAAAAAGGACACCCGGTTTAACTTAACCTATCAGGAGTAAGAGGAATGTTCTGTCCAAAATGTGGGAAAGAGACTGACGCTTCCGGACAATTCTGCCAATGGTGCGGGGCACCGATCGATAACGTTACCCCGGCGCCAGTGGTAGTGGCGGCGCCCGATCCTGACGAGGGCCCCGAGATAGGAGTGTATGCCGGTCTCGGACGGCGGTTCGTTGCATTTATCGTCGATTTAATTCTTATTGTGCTGTTCGGCATTATTGCGGTTGCATTCTTCAACCAAGGAAACGGGATCATGTACTTGTACTATATCGTGGTCGACCACGCACCGATCTCTTCCCTCACCGAAGCGGGAACACCTATAGCAGCCCTTGGTCCAATCGTTGCTGCCATTGGCATTCTCGTTGTCATCGTTCCCTGGCTCTACTATGCAGGCTTTGAATCATCCCGGGGGCAGGCTACTCCGGGTAAAGTATTGATGCATCTCGAAGTGACCGATCTTGAAGGAACCCGGATCTCTTTTGCCCGGGCAACACTCCGGTTCTTCGGGAAGTTTATTTCAACCCTGATTATTTTCATCGGGTTTTTAATGATCGGTCTCACCAAGAAACGGCAGGGTCTCCATGACAAGATCGCCGGCTGCCTGGTACTCCTCCAGGACTAACCCTTTTTAACACGTTTTTGCCACGGGTATGATCTTTTCCCGTTTTCTCTTTTATCTGTGAAAATCATCGATAGTGCAGCTTGATCCCAAGCAGGACGAGGATCAATATTTCAGAAATACCGTTTGCCACGATTATGGGGAGAGAGTTACTCCAGCATCCGTACAAGAGCCAGAGAAAAACACCAATTGCATAAAGCACGAGCATGGAAAGAGAGATGTCTTTTGTCTCCTTAAGCCGCCAGCTCCGGACGACCTGCGGGACATAGGCTACGGTAGTGAGTGTGCCGGCGATAAAACCGACCAGTGTGATGATGTCCATACGGCTCCTCTTATCTATGTTGGGTTCCCGGCTTTTTTATACCGGCGGGCCCGGATAAATCCCTTTACACCAGTCCGGGTTCCGGGGAGAACTGATCGGATGCCACGAGCCAGCGGCCACCTTGCCGGACGAGGGTAAACATGTCGCGGCCTCGCATGTTTATCTCCTGCCCTGCTATCGCAAACCGGATCGTAAAGAAGTACGTTACAACGGCGCACGTGCCCCGACAGAAGAAACTTACCCGGTGTCCGGTCTCATCCCATGAATGGATCGTCACTTCCTCCGCAAAAGCCCGCCATCCGGTGATATAGGCATCACGGCCCTCAAGCCGGCCGGGCGTTGTGGGGCCGATCGCAACTGCATCCGGATGGATATATTTCCCAAACGCGGTTTCGTCCCAGGTCTCTGTCCAGCACTGGTTCATCTCTCGGATTGTGGTGATCACTTCTTGTATCCTTTCTTGATCGTTCATGGATGTCACTATCCACACTACGAGACGATCGCGTATAATCTGGAGGGTATGTGGAGGGCGAAAGTGCCAGTCCTAGAGAGATTGGTTATTGCAATTCCCGGATCATTGATATAACCTGACGGTTATATCCCCGAAAAGTACTCAAAACTCGACCGATAATATATACCCTGCCAAAGGAGGACTACACCGGGGATGACTATAACACCAGGATATCATATCCGGATACTACAGAAAATCGGGCCCTTATGCCTGATCGTTCTCTGCATTGGTTGTGTTTTTTCTGCAGGATGCACAGATTCCCGGGGGAGCCCCACAACAGCACCTTCAGCTACACCCACTGCATCTGTTTTAGTATCGTCCCGTTCCCTGCCAACGACACTATCTCTCGATCCTATGGTCGGGGTCTGGAGAAGCCCGGGCCCCGCATACCTGTTTACCATCTCATTTGATGTGAATGGAAGAACACAGGAAACTTTTGCAAACCAGCCTGCGGTAATGTATAACGGTACATGGCAACCTGCGGGGGACAATACATATCTCGTTACACGGGATACCGAGGACAAGACGGTCTGGGTTTACTCTCCTGATTCCAATACTATTTACAAACAAACCGCCCCCAGTATTACGTATTCGTTATATCAGGGAGCGGCCAGTGCTTCAACAGCCGCTCTTTCCGGGACGGGAAACATGGTGATTCCCTTTGCCGCAACCGGGACCGGCCTGTGGGCATTTACCCTTGAATATTCCGGCCAAAGTAATTATATTGTCTGGCTCACGAACGCCGTTGGCAACCGGGTCGCCCTCCTTGCAAACTGTATCAATCCCTGCACAGTAATAAAGACCCAACAACTGGACGAGGGAAAGTATTACCTTGATGTAAATGCGAGCGGCCCTTGGACGATCCAAGCAGTAATGTCCTGACCATATCCATTATTTCTAAAGAGAATCGAAGGAAATTAACAAGTAATCTGGTTAAGCCATGCTCATACAGTATATATTGGGCATTTGTTTACAGGGCTCTGTATGCACCTTTGGGTACGATAATCTCAAACCGGGCACCTTTTCTTGGCACGCCAGTTTCACGAATCATGATGCCGGTGATTGAAAGAATTTCCTGTGCAAGGAAAAGTCCGAGCCCGGTGTTCTTTCCATACCCTTGGTTAAAAATTTTCTCCTTCTCATCCACCGGTACCCCCGTTCCATCATCCTCACAGACTATTATATAATTATCACCGCGTCTCTCGGCAGAGAACCTGATAGAGGTGATATTCCCGGCATGCCGCACTGCGTTGTCTATCAGATTGTAGCAGACCTTGACAATAAGAGGATCAGCAAACACTTCCCAACCAGCAGGGATATCGTTTTTAACTTTGATCTTTCCAAGCGGAACCTGATTTGCCGCAATGTTCACAAATGTTCGTGCTTCCTGCCATCCCGGTGTCGTTTCCCCGACGGTTTCGTAGGTTTTAGTGAACTGGATCATAGTAGAAATTCGGGCACTTGTCTGCACGATCGAAGTGAAATAATACTCAAGAGAGGTATCGGGAATTTTCTGGCGAAGTAACTCAATAAAACCGTTCAAGACAAAGATTTGATTATTGATATCGTGCCGGGTGATGCTTGAGAGAAGAGCAATTTTCTTATTCGCCAGACGAAGTGCATCCTCAACTTGTTTACGTTCAGTGATGTCACGGGCCGAAACAAGGACAATATCTCTGCCGGAAAAGTTGAATCTGTGACTGTTAATCTCCACCGGAAATACAGCTCCATCTCTTCTCTTATGTTCTCCGTAAAATGAATACAGCCTTTTTTTAGCCAGAAACTCACTAATTTCCGGCATCCTCTGCCGGTGCGCTTCCGATACAATATCACTAACGGTCATAGTGAGCAGCTCTTCTCTGGGGTATCCCAAACGGCTGCACAGGGTGTCATTTACTTCAAGGAATTTACCGGGCAAGTTATCGGGCAGTACTTCATGGATATAGATCGCATCAGTTGAGTTATTGAAAAGGATCCGAAATTTCGCCTCTCTCTCCTGAAGTTCTTTCTCGCTCTTTTTCAGCTCATCAAACTGGTGACGGAGTTCTTCTTCGGAGGCAGTAATACGTTCAAAGGAATCTAATAGTTCAGTCTCAGCTTTTTTACGTTCAGTAATATCTTCGAGTGTTTCCACCGCCCCTATTATATTACCCTTAGAATCCCGGAGAAGGGCCGCCGTAAAAGAGAGCCAGATGCCATGCCCCCCCATTCGCGGGAAAAAGTCGATCACCTCATACGCATCATCGACATATTTTGATTTGTTACATTTCCCGGCATACAATTCCTCGATTTTTTCCGGGCTATTCTTTATCAGCAGATTAGAGAGTACCGGTCGTTCCTGATCATAGAACGCTTTCCACGCATGAGTTGTACCAAGCACTTCTGTCGCCTTCACACCGCTATATTCCTCAAGTGCCCGGTTCCAGCTGACGACCCGGTGGTTTTTATCGAGAACAAACTGAGGGATAGGTGATCCCTGGACAATTCCTTGAAGTTTTTGTTCGCTCTCCCGGATCACCTGTTCCCGATCCTTGAGTTCATCGTACTGCGAACGTAGTTCTTCTTCTGCGGCGGTGATCTGCTCATAGGCATCCTGGAGTTGATTTTCAGCATTCTTTTTATCAGTTGTGTCCCGGCCTACTGATTGGAACTCCCGAATATCCCCGTCCCTGTCAAAAATAGCACGGTCACTCCATCGCTGCCATCGTATACTGCCATCCGGCATGATGATGCGATGTTCGATATTATCTACAGGGTGTTCCGGAGTTAATGAGGTGAAGAATCGTTTCACAAGATCCCGGTCCTCGACAGGGATTTTCGGACGGAACCGGTGCCCCACGATCTCTTCCCGGCGCTTGTCAAAATACCGGCAGTATGCCTCGTTGACAAAGACATGGGTGCCATCCGGTGAGAACCGGGAGATAAATTCTGTCTGATCCTCAATAATATTCCGGTACCGCTCCTCACTTTCCTTTAATGCCTGCCCCTGACGTGCAAGTTCATCAAAATTGGAACGAAGTTCCTCTTCTATTGCAGAGATCTGCTCATAGGAAGCATTGAGTTCCGCATTTTTTTTAAGGAGTTCCTCCTTCTCCTGTTTTAATGCTCTCTCTGCATGCCTGCGTGTTATCGCATACCGGATTTTATTTGAAAGCTCGGCAAACTGGCTCTTTGGTTCTCCACCTTTCTGGAGATAGAAATCAGCTCCTTCATTTAATGCCTGGATGACAACCTCTTCACGTCCTCTCCCGGTAAAGAGAATAAACGGGATAATATTTCCCGAAGATCTTACCTTCTTTAAAAATTCAATGCCGTCCATATCCGGCATCTGGTAATCAGCAATGATGGCATCGTAATTCGCAGAGTTTAGCAGAGTGAGTGCTTCTTGAGCGGAGGTAATGATGTCAACGTTGAACTTCCCGCTCTGCTCAAGGAAGCGTTTGCCAACATCAAGCAATGCGAGTTCATCATCGACATAGAGAATATGGTTCATTAGGATCTCAATGTAATTCTTCGATTATTTTCCGAGAATCATATTAAATCTTCCATTATCCATGATAGATATTCAATCAATCACAAGACTAAGCGGCATAAGAAATGATGAGATGTTAACCAGCGATAATCAGGCCAGGGCCGAGATTTGAACCCGGGTCGAGGGATCCACAGTCCCTTAGGATAACCAGACTACCCTACCCTGGCAGTTATTCCAGTTAATTTGGGCGTGAACTCTTTTTAATATATCTCCCTTCCCGGGCAGATTACGTGAAAAACAGATCCGGACAAGTACCATTGTAAGGGAGCGATTTTAATAGGCTGAGGCATCCATTAAGTTATCAGGTGGCCCTGACAGAATAGTATGGATAGATGGCATGCGGCATCTTTTGATGCCGCGCAGCGGATGATTTTTAATCTGCAATCAGGGCATGCGTGGATATGGGGAGGGGAGTATGGCGGCAGACCAAAAGATCAGAACGCCAATTGTGTGCGTCATGGGGCATGTGGATCATGGTAAGACCTCACTCCTTGACAGGATACGCGGCTCGTCGGTCGTTGCATCTGAAGCTGGCGCGATAACCCAGCATATAGGTGCAACCATAGTCCCCATAGATGCAATCAGAAAAATGAGTGGATCGATGGAGAAGATCCCTATCAATATCCCCGGCCTTCTTTTCATCGATACCCCGGGGCACCATGCATTTACTACACTCCGGGCACGCGGGGGCGCGCTTGCCGACCTAGCGATCCTTGTTGTCGATATCAACCAAGGATTCCAGCCCCAGACAATCGAAGCGCTCCAGATCCTTCGGAACTGCAAAACACCATTTGTGATCGCAGCCACAAAAATCGACCGAATCCATGGGTGGCGGGTTAACAAAGATGAATCGTTCCTGTCATCGTTTGCAAAACAAAATGAGCGAGTGCAAAACGACATCGAAACAAAAACCTATGAGATCGTAGGAAAGCTTTCTGATCTTGAATTTTCCGCTGACCGTTTCGACCGGGTATCGGATTTCCGGCGTAATCTTGCGATCGTACCAGTAAGCGCCCATACGGGAGAAGGCATATCAGATCTCCTTTTGGTCATGATTGGGCTTGCCCAGCGGTACATGGGCGAGGAGCTCAAACTCTCGATTGAGGGGCCGGGTGCAGGAACGGTCCTTGAAGTCAAAGAAGAACGGGGTCTTGGGACGACTCTTGATGTGATCCTGTATGATGGTACTCTTTCGGTTGGCGACGAGATTGCAATGGCTTCACAGGATGATGTGGTGACTGCAAAGGTCAGGTCGCTTTTAAAACCCCGGCCGCTCAAGGAGATTCTTGTCGAGGATCGTTTCGAACGTGTCCGATCAGTAGTTGCAGCGGCCGGGATCAAGGTTTCCGCCCCGGGCATCGAAAAGGTGATCGCCGGTTCTCCCCTCTTTGTCATCCGGGGTAACATTGATGAGCTCGCGATCCGGATCCGAAAGGAGATGCAGGAGATACATGTCAACCTTGCTGATGAAGGCATCGTGATCAAAGCTGATACGATCGGCGCCCTTGAAGCACTCTGCAAGGAATTAGAAGCAAAAGAGATCAAGGTAATGAGGGCGCAGGTCGGGCCGGTGAGCCGACACGATCTCATCGATACCGAAACAATAAAAAATCCTGCATTCCGCGTTCTTTTGTCATTCAACACGCCCATTCTTCCCGACGCAGCAGAGATGATCAAGGATCCCTTATATACGCAGGTCAAGGTATTTTCAGGCCAAGTGATCTATCAGCTCATCGACCAATACATTGCCTATAAAGATGAGCAAAAACGAATTGCAGAAAAAGCACAGTTTGAACACGTTATGATGCCGGCAAAAATACGGCTGCTGCCTGACTGTGTGTTCCGGCAAAGCAACCCGGCGGTGGTCGGGGTGCGTGTGCTGGGCGGGAAGCTCAGAAGCGACGTAGATCTGGTAAAACCGGATGGGAAGAAAGTAGGCCACCTGAAATCCATGCAACTCCGGCAGGAAACAATCCGGGAGGCGGATGCCGGTCTTGAAGTAGCTATTTCGATCGATGGTGCTACGATTGGCCGTCAGCTTAACGTAGGTGACGATCTGCTGGTGGATCTTCCTGAACGTCACGTGAAAGTACTTGAACGCGAGATGCTCAAGAACCTCAATATCAGTACTCAGGAAGTACTTGCTGAATTTGTGGCGATCCGGCGCAAAGCCGAACCGTTCTGGGGCAAGTAAAAACCACAAATAGGCAATTATGTGAGGCCGGCCTTTAACGGACACGAGGGTTTAATAGCGTATCGGTATAATAAGATGGGTACTTCACGTGCACAGGCGTTATTTCGCCGGAAAGCCGGAGAGTGAACGGGATGCCCCATTTCGGGTGTGTCCCGGGATATCCAATACGGAGAATCAAGCATGGTTGAATTAAAGGTTGTTGTATCAGACCCAAAAACAGGTCGCGCCTATAATGTTGTTGCCAGTACCGCCGCAGCTGGAGCGATAGTGGGGAAAAAGATCGGGGACGAACTAGATGCCGCCCCGCTCGGACTTGCAGGATATAAAATCCTGATTACCGGGGGTTCCGATCAAACAGGAACACCTTCAAGAAAAAGTCTTCCGGGGGCCGGGAGAAGAAAACTTCTGCTCGCAGAAGGTGTCGGGTTCCACCCGGTGATGGAGGGCGAACGCAGGAGAAAAATGATCCGCGCCCATCAGATCACCCCCGAGTTTGTACAGGTTAACGCACGCGTGACCATGTACGGCGAGAAGACCCTTGATGAGATGTTCCCCAAGGTGGAAGGAGCCGAGGGCGAGAAAAAGGCTGACAAGCCAAAAGAGAGAAAAGTCCGGAAGTAATTCCGAAAGTAAAATACTTTTTTCGCGTTGTTTTTATTATTCCCGTGATCGGATTTTTCGATCGGTTTTTACTTGGAATAATCTGATAAAAAAGAGCAAAATTCTACATTACCACTTACAGGGCCGATGTGATAGTGACTTTGCCGTAAGATTCACTTGTGCTGTCAGAGCCAATCTGTTTGCCATTTTCATAGATAGTGACGGTAAGTGCATGAGTAGCAGTTTTGTCTGTTTTCTGGAAGGTGGCTGTCAATGATCCCGTCGCGTTTTCAACGGTGTATACCTGATTTCCCGAGTTTGTTATATTCGTAGTTACCCCAGCGGTACTGTACGAGCCGTTGAACCCGCCAAGATAACTGACACTAATAATCACACCCGAAGCCGGTATATTTGTCGGAATTTGTGTTGTTGAAACTATATTCGGAGTCTGGGAAATTGTCGTTGCAAAAGTTGCAATGGAGGTGCCTGTAGTCTCTTGTGGAGTTGTAGTACTGGTTGAAGTGTGTCCTGCTGACGACACACCGGCACTAGTAAAGTAAGTAAATGCAGCTCCTGAAACAACGACGATACCAATTACCGTAGCAATAAGAAGCCACGGGGTCTCAGGTGCCCGGCGTCGCCTGCCCCCATGAATGCGCATCTGCATACGTATCTTTTGATCGTTGGGTTATATTGATTTTCCGGGAAATTCTGGCGCCAAATGAAAAAATACGATATTTACACACAGCATTATTTTTTTACTGCTGATATAAGGGCCTCGCGAAGGTCCTCGTAGGGCACATGATATTTTTTTGCAAGCAGCACAAGGGCTGCGGGTGGCAGCAGGTTTCCGCAAAACTGGTCCCGGATGATTTTGTTCATCTCGGCAACTATGTCTGTTTCCGGCACACCTGCGGCTTTTGTGATCCTTGCAATCAGATCTTGTGCAGGATCGTTTGTTTCGAATATAGTGGAGGAGGGCCGGAACCCTATAGGGATAGTGACCGTTGCCGGGTCAAAAAGAATCGAAAATACCCCATTCTCCTGGCGCAGAAGTCCAGCCTCTTCTGCATGCCGAAGTAAGACGGCCGCCTGGTCTGTGTTCATCCATTTGCGATCAAGTGCATAATAATAGACAAGCTCATTCCTGCGCAGGCTTGTTTTGCGGGTGTGCCTGAATGGTGCGGCAATCGTGATCTGGAGTGTCAATTCGATTTTCCTAAAAGAATATTTTTCATGTCAAGTGCGTCTAATCCTTCCCCAGAATCCTGCCTTGCGATGTCAATATCAGTGCAGGTGTTCTGATCCGTGAGTCGTACGAAAAAAACATCATTTGCAACAGGGACTTTGCCGGTCCCGCGGAGAGCGAGCGCAAGCACCGAGATCCTGAGATCGGCAGATTCAGTGATGACTCCGGGGCGCAGGACATCCGGAGTGATATCGCCGAATTCCGCCCGGTTGGTCGCGATTTCAACTTTAACCCTGATCCGGACAAGTTCTTTGCCTGTGGTCTTGGTAGACTCTTGTCCATTCAGATCTGATATATATTTCAGGGTTTCAGGAAACGTCATTCCCATCGCAAACGAGAGATCCACCCGCTGCGGGTAACGATAATAGATCCTTCGCATGGTTAAATTATGGGATAGTCTAACCTAAAAAAACAATTGATGATTTCCCGCATGATAGATCTCTACACTGTACCGGAGCATTTCCGGGACACGAAAAAAGAATATACGCTGATTAATTTATTCGAGTAACACAGCGTTGATGATGCCGTCCTGACCGGGCCGGCTCATGATCCGGGCACGTCCCATCTCGGTACGGACAATAGCCCCTTTTGTGAGAAGATTCCGCCGGACGTAGTTCGGGTTTGCCCCATTCTCTTCGACATTTTCGATCTTTACCTTTTTGGTTTCTCCATTGGAAAGACGGGTAACATTTGCAAATTGCGCACGCATTGACCTGACCTTGGTGTTTCCGCCCGTGATCCTGACAATTTTTGTCCGCTCTTCACCGATATGGGTGTCAGCTGGTGCAAGTCCAATTTCAAATCTCCGCTTTCCCTGTGCCGGCCGGCGCCTGCCACCGGTTACCTTCCGTATAGATTCTCCCTGCCAGAGCATTGTGTTACTCCTCTTAAATTTTTTCCGGAACCATTCCTCTTTCCGGAAATGGTGCTATACATATTCCCCTCCGGAGTTATTTATACTATTTCCTGCTCAGGGATTCATTTCTTTATTAAACCAGGATGGCATCAAGAAGCTCTGCCAGATTCTCCCCGGTCTTCATGTTGGTTTTAAAAACCGGCATCTCCGGGTTGTACCGGTGAATATCGGCTTCCATGCGATCAATATTTGCACCCACGAGGGGGGCAAGGTCAACCTTGTTGATGACACCTATTGTGCAGTCCCTAAACATCATTGGGTGTTTATTGACAACATCATCACCCTCTGTTGAGCTGACGATTACAATCCGTTTTTCCGCTCCAAGCCGGAAGTCTGTGGGGCAGACCATGTTACCCACGTTCTCGATAAACAGGATATCAATATCATCGAGCGGGAGGTGCTCAATCGCGTGCTCCACAAGATGCGCATCAAGATGGCACTCTTTCCCGGTATTTGCGTTGTAAGCAGGAATCCCCTGTTTTATGATTCGCTGGAAGTCGTCGTCGCCATATACATCGCCGGCGATCGCTCCGGCCCGGAGTCCTTTTCCCTTGAGTAGGGGGACGAGACGCTCAATAAGCGCAGTCTTTCCCGAGCCAATAGCGCCAAGCAGATCGAAGGCCCGAATTCCGTGGTCCTTCAGGTGCCGGGCATTCTCATCGGCAATCGCGTTATTGACGTCGTATACATCCTTCTCCATCCTGACGTCGATATGGTGCATACCCATACATTTTGAGCGGACAGTGTTTATATCTTGACCCCCATACTTTTAAGCAATGGACAAAGGCGAGCGCATCCTGTATCCCTGCTATTTCAACGGATCCCTCTCCCGTGAAGAGGGGCGCAGGGTCCCTAGGTCTCTCGGCGCGAAAGGGCCAAATGCAGGTGATATCGAGAGGGCGTTAAAGCACCTCGGAATTTTAAGCCAGATCGAAGAGCATCACCACCCGGCCCACTGGTCCCGGCACGAAGGAAGAGTTGTTGCAACGTGGACCGGGAAAAAAGAAGCGCTTATCAAGAAAGTCGCCCGTGCCATGGAGGTAAAACGATGACCGGATTGTACGATCTCCATACGCATACTATTCTTTCTGACGGAGAGATGCTTCCTTCAGAGCTGGTAAGGCGCATGGCAGTAATGGGGTATACTACGGTCGCTATCACCGACCATGTGGATACATCCAATGCTGCAACAGTTGTAGCGACACTCCTTGATGTACGGGAATCCGCCCGGCTCTTTGGTGTCAGGCTCCTGTGCGGCGTCGAGATTACACATGTACCTCCGTCTCAGATCGCCTTAGTCGCCCGGCAGGCCCGGGAGGCTGGAGCTGATATCATCGTTGTCCACGGAGAAACCACCGTTGAACCAGTAGCACCTGGCACCAACCATGCGGCCTGTGCTTGTCCCGATGTTAATGTACTTGCACATCCGGGCCTGATCACGCGTGAAGATGCCCGGCTTGCACAGGAAAACGGCATCGCACTGGAGATCACATCACGGGGAGGTCACAACCGTACCAATGGCCACGTCGTCCGCATAGCCCGCGAAGTATCGTGCCAGCTGGTTGTAGATTCGGATGCACATGCACCACATGATTTACTGGACAAAACAAGCAAAGAGAATGTAGCAATCGGCGCAGGGTTAACATCATCAGAAACCTCTGCAATAATATCTTTAAATATCGATAAGTTTCTCAAATCCTGAAATTCTTATTTATACTTTCACGGAAATTTTAAATACTGTAAAGCCATACATAAATAGATTACTAAACTACTTTAGTACTTTGTATACCCCCTCCGAGGTTGTTGTGTGAAAGTTGTTGGCCGAGCGATGAGCACCTATGGAAGTAGGATGCTCATCATCCAATGTGATGCTGCACAGCTCCCGGGGTTGTATAGTGAAGTAATGGATCGGAAGACAAAACCAGTGGGTAAGATCATGGATGTCTTCGGGAACGTAAAATTGCCGTATGCCCTTGTCCTTTCCCACGGTCCATGCAGTGTCAAAGTTGGTGAGAAAGTCTATGCGAGGGAGTCCCACACCCCCGCAACCTCCCACGTGAGAACTCCTAGAACAATAACAAGATAAAATTGGTGAATCCGGATGCAGGAAGTTGAGAAATTAAAACTACTCCAGAGTGAGAGAGAAGCGCTTAAATCCCGAATAAAAGTCAAAGAGCAGGAAAAGAAAGCAGAAAACCATACCGAGACCGTTTGCCCGGAGTGCGGTAGCAGGCAGCTCGTCCATGATTATGAACGGGCAGAACTGGTCTGCCAGGCATGTGGGCTTGTAATCGATGATGACTTCATCGACCGCGGTCCCGAATGGCGTGCATTCGACCATGACCAGCGGATGAAACGATCCCGTGTTGGTGCCCCAATGACCTTTACCATTCACGATAAGGGTCTCTCGACAATGATTGATTGGCGAAACCGGGACTCGTATGGCAGGGCAATCTCTTCGAAAAACCGTGCCCAGCTTTACCGTCTCCGCAAGTGGCAGCGCCGTATCCGTGTAAGCAATGCAACGGAAAGAAACCTTGCCTTTGCATTATCGGAACTGGACCGTATGGCGTCAGCACTCGGTCTTCCACGAAATGTAAGGGAGACCGCTGCCGTAGTTTATCGTGATGCGGTAGACAAAAACCTGATCCGTGGCCGGAGCATCGAAGGAGTTGCGGCAGCGGCATTGTATGCGGCCTGCCGTCAGTGTAGTGTACCTAGGACACTCGATGAAATTGCTGAAGTCTCACGTGTTTCAAGAAAAGAAATTGGCAGGACCTACCGGTTTATCTCCCGGGAACTGGGATTAAAACTGCTCCCGACCTCACCAATCGATTACGTACCCCGATTCTGTTCCGGCCTTACACTGAAAGGAGAGGTCCAGAGCCGGGCAGTCGAGATCCTAAGGCAGGCAGGTGAACGCGAGCTGACAAGCGGAAGAGGTCCGACCGGTGTTGCTGCCGCAGCCATCTATATCTCATCCATCCTCGGCGGAGAAAGACGCACTCAACGGGAAGTGGCGGAAGTTGCAGGAGTCACAGAAGTTACGATCCGGAACCGGTACAAGGAACTTGCAGAGAAACTCGACATCGAGATTATTCTCTGATATCAATTTCTTTTTTGGTTCATTTTGCAACTGTTCGTTCTGTCATAGTCAATATCGCAAAGCGGGACGACAATAACTATATTGCCAGAGTTAAAACATTATAATCCACACATTTGTCTGGGCTCGTAGATCAGGGGTAGATCGTTACGTTCGCAACGTAAAGGCCGCGGGTTCAATTCCCGCCGGGTCCATCTGTTTTACTTAATTTAAAAATATAAGTCCAGCTTTTTTTGGAGAACAGCTGTCAATCGGGAATCAATTGCGAAAATTTCTTACACAGTGTCCAGCAAATAATGATCCCACAGGAGATTTATTCATGGCAATTCACCTCTGCCCTCCCACAATATGTGCGGCGGTGCTTTGTACTGCCTTGTTTTTGGTGATGCCCGGATACGCAATCCAGACAGCGGTGTACGGGAGCACAGCGGGATTGAACCTGAGTCTTCATCCTGATGAATTTACTATGGCCTGCTCGCTACCAGGCCTTGCAGGACCCGAGCTAGACCAGAATCTGTCATGTTTCACCAACGCATCCACGGATGTTATTATTTTGGGTGGCGACGCAGGATTTTCAGGAAATTCCCAGGCAAGCATCGGGAATACAACTGAAGATGGCAGGATCCTTGTTTTGAGTGGAAGCGATCTTGAACGATTTGCTGATATCCTGCCTGTGCAGTCTGGCGGAACGGCCCCGGGTAGCATGGCACTTATGGTGAGCAGCCCGAACACCACGCTTTCCGAAGATATCTTCGCCGGTATGCCATCAGATTATCCCAATACGACAAGTGTTACAGAAAGGGAATCGTACACAATCCGCACTGGAGCAACAACGTTGTTATCCTTCGAGAATGGTGATCCGGCACTGGTATTCTCCCCGTACGGTAACGGCTATATCGTGACGTGGCTCCCTCCTTCAGATCAGGCATACCTCAGCACAAGTGAAGCAGATCTGATAAACGAACGCCTGATTACTCACCTGCTGGCGTTGCGAAGCGGGAAAGCTGCGGCAACTTCCCCTGCTAGTACCTATGCCACTGATATAACGACGACAAACACAACCATCCCTCCAGCCACTACTACAATGGTGCCAAGTCAGGGTAATGTATCTGTGTCCTCATCACCACCAGGAGCCAACGTTTTCATCGATGACGTCTATGAAGGGATAACCCCTGTTAACCTGACCGGCATTTCTTCAGGGAGCCATGTTCTCAGGCTGCAAATAAACGGGTACGGTGACTTCGAGACTTCGATCCAAGTTTCGAGCGGGGAGACGACGATTGCTTTTGGATCGCTTGATATCCGTAACCGGACAGTAACAACCCCCGCCACGGTTACGATGACCCCGACAGATAGCTCCTCGGTCTGGACAAGCCCAACAGTCATAGCAGCGGTGATTGGGAGTATTGCAGCGATATTAGGGGCGATTGCTACCATACACTCAATCTATCGGAAGCAGCCGTAAGCTAAAAGGAGAGATTACTTACGCAGCCACTTTCCCGGGTGATCAGTAACAACTATATGGAATCGGCTGAAAAAGTATATGCCGCACAAAGGGCTCGTAGATCAGGGGTAGATCGTCACGTTTGCAACGTGAAGGCCACGGGTTCGAATCCCGTCGAGTCCATCGTTTTTCGAGATTGGTTTCGTTAAATTCCAATAAGAAAAAGCCGATACGGCACAGGTATTTTAAGAGGGATATTCAGTCGATCCAGTCAAGGAGTTTGTCTTTTGACACCTGCTCGCTTTTTTGGATCAGTTTTCTCTTGACCTTCTGCACGGCCATATCTGCGGGAGAGGGAGTGATGGGCGCCGGTGTGGTTGATTTCTCGAATTTTCCATATTCGAAATACCCATCTGGAGTGGTGTCTCCATCAGTCCCGGCAATCTCATGAACGAGCACCGACGGTTCCGATTCATGTATCGGCTGCGATGCTGGAGAGGAGTTGATCCCATCCCGGCTCGGGGGCACGGTACCATCATCTGATGGGACCAGATCAGGAGAAATGAGGGGTGGGGCAACAGATTTTAAAGAGGGAGAGGCATCGTGGGATGCCAGCTGGATTGTCACCCGGATACCTTCCGCCCGTTGGATCAGAAAATCTACGAAATCCTCAACTTCCCGGCGTTGTTCCGGTGAAAGGCGATCCAGTTTGCTTTCCAGCGATTCCATGAGTGAACAGATCCTTTTCTATCCAGTATTTTTTGTTATTTGTATTAAGAGACTGCGCAGGCACGTGACGTATGTAGTGGTTCATGTCCACCGATGCTGGTATCCACGTTTTTCCAAGGGTTTCCCTCCGCCGACTACTACCTTTTCCGGGATCACTCTTCCGATTATAGTGCAGGGTACTTCTGGTATGGGGAACTTTTCAGGGGGCAGAGTAAAGATAAGCTCGTAATCCCCTCCGCCATATAACGCCAGTTCCCTCGCTTTCTCTTCCGGGATGCCCGAAGGAAGAGGCAGTTTTTCCGGATCAACTGAGAATCCACAGACATTGACACTCATAAGATCGTAAAGGGAAAGGGCAATACCATCACTATCGTCCATCATGGCAGAGACACCCCAGCGGGCGAGGTATTGACCTTCTTTAACCCGAGGCTGCGGCTCGAACAGAGCCTTTTCGAACTGCAGGTACCCGTCAAGCCATGCCTGAGCCTGGCCGGGTATCCCGGTGACACAGATAAGATCGCCGGGTCTGGCGCCGGTGCGGTGAACAAGATTTGATCGATTGGCAAGTCCCAGACCTGTCGTGACTACCGTGAGCTCATCATGGTGGTCGATGTCCCCCCCGACAATCGCAGCACCGTACTTTTTGCAGCAGTCCTGTGCCCCCTGCATAATGCCGGAAAGCTGTTCCCATCGGGAAAGACCAACTGCGATGAGGACGTATTTCGGTTCCGCCCCCATGCTCGCGATATCACTGATAGTGACGGCAGCGCTCATCCAGCCTATCTGCCAGTCAGTCATACCGTCAACGAAATCAGTCGTCTTATGGAGCATATCGGTGGTCGCAACCATCACTTGGTCTCCACAGGGAATGACAGCGCAGTCATCCCGGCAATTTTCTTCGCCAACTATTGCCATCACGGTCTTTAAAAGTTCCCGGTCATCCATGGTCAGCTCCCCCTTTTCGTACTTCCTTACCTCGTTCGCTTTTATACTCCTTGAACATGTGCTCGATCCTGCTGGACTCTCTTTCACGTAAAAACTGCACCTGTTCTTCCTGCCAGAGTCGGAGAGCGGCCTCGAACCGGTCTTTTGGTGCAAGGCCCTGCCTACCCCGAACCTGAACACCGGTGTTCGTTCCAGCGAGCAGGGGAATACCGGCTTCTTGGAACGTGACGAGGATCTGAGGGTCGCTTTCTCCCACAGATGGCGTGATTAGGGCCCGGATCCGTAAATCGGCAAGATCCCTGACCACGCTGCGTCCCCAGCCGCCGGTGCGCTGTACATATATTACATCTCCCTCACTGATGCCGGTATCATCCATGAATCTTCGCAATCCCTCTTTTGTAAGTGCTTCGAGAACCTTGACCGGAAGTGCCGCGCCATCTACAGAAAGCTCGGCAAACGTCCTGATGCGTTCCACTCGTTTTGCGAGCGTTCGGCCGTGGCGTTCCTCTTTCCTGAGTCGTTTTTTCAGGCTCTGGATGATTGCGTCACGTTTTGCCACCTCACCGTCTTTTGCTATCTGTTCATCCCGACGGTCGTTCATATTGCGAAGCCGCGCCTGAAGACGGTGGATCTCATATTCCTTTGCCTTGATTTCTTCCTGGAGTTCGGCTACATAAGTACGCAGCCGTTTCACTATTCCATCCAGCACCCGGACCCGCTCATCATGCCGGGCCTGCACCGGGGCCGCTGGGGCTTCCTCAGCAGGGGTGACTGGCACAACTGCATGCAGGTCAACGAGTACCTGGTCAAGGGCCTGACCCCGGATTACCCGGGCCCTGACCTCGTCAAGATCGTGGCCCGGGGGCACTCTCTTAATGAGATTCCGGAACTTGTGCTGGTACTGGAGATTTGCATCGAGTGCTGCAGCAAGGGCGTCCCGCTCATGAACATTTTCGTATGGATGTCCAGCGGTGAGTGCAAGTTTGGAATCAACACTTGTATCCTGCCGTGGTGTATAAGCAACTGCAGAGAATGCCCTTCGGATCTTCTCCACCGAATACGGCATCTCCTGAACATCGGAAGCGATGACAAGCGGTTTTCCAACACGATATAAAGCCTCAATAACGCTGGACATGTTCATCTGCCGGGAGCTTTCAAGATGGAGAATATTGCCGTCCAGATCGAGAGCGGCAATTGCCGTCGTCGTTCCGGGATCTATACCCACGATAAGGTACCGTGGTTTTCCAGAGAGCGGCCGGAACCGGATCCGTTCGAGGCGTTTGCCGCTGACCTTGACCTGGACATCGGCGCCACGGTATGTTGAAACCGGCACCTGGCCCCTGACCGCAAAAACCCGGAAAACCACACGACTGCTCCCTCCGAACGCTTTGGACTCTTTTTTCTCGTATCGGAGCCCGGCTGCCGCAAGCTGCATTTCAATCTCGCGACCCTTGACCTTGACCGCACCATGAATCTTGCGTACGTACCGGTTCTGACTCCATCCACCACGACCAGGAGACCGGTGCCGGCTCACTACAACCTCACTCTCATTTTCAAACGCGATAACTTCCGCACCGGCGCCAAGTGCAGCCACTCTGGCTGTCGTTCTGGCCTCGGCAAAAGGATCAAACCGATCAAAGCTGATATTGAACCGGGCAGCAACCTTACCAAGTGTTTCCTTTTTCTCACCGCCGGTCACCTGGACAAGTTTTGTCTGTGGCGGAAGACCCTGCAAAAAAAAGAAGAGCTCGTGCTGATCAGTCGCGATCTCCTGCAGGCTGTCGACAGCGAGAATGTCGGGATTTTCCTCGGAGAGCAACCGAAAAAGACGGAACATCGAAACGGTGGTTTCGCTGACAATATCGTGGCCCACTAACCGGACAAGAGCGTACATCGGCCTGCGGGATCGAGATCTCACTGAGCCTTTTATGATATCGATCCCAAAAACACTCAGCTGGTCACGCATCGCAGAACTTCCCCGATGTCATAATCCAGTTTGTACTTCCGTTCAAAGAAGGACAGGATATTGCCGATATCGCGCGAAAGAATTGCCATTGCATTCGGGTGGGTTGTTTCCATCCACTGGGGCCAGTCGATGATAACACATTTGCCCTCTTCCATGAGGATATTGAACTCAGAAAGATCCGCATGGATTATGCCGGCCTGGTACGAGGCCCTGACATTTTCAAGGATCGAATCACGGGTGGCCTCAGGGTTCTCGACCCGGCACCGGGATAGGCCAGGCCCGGAAATCTTTGCCATGACCACTGCATTCCGGTTCTGTCCTATAGGAAGTGGAACGGATACTTTCGGATGCAGGGTGCAGAGGGCAGCGTACTCACGTTCAGCCGAAAGCCTTGAAGCTAGGAGCCAGGGGCAGTTGCCAGTTTCAGGGATATACTCACGGTTTACCCGGGCCGTATTAAATGAGCGCTGGCCGACCCGGTGGAACTTTATCGCCACCGGCCCAAGGCCGAGCGCCTCGTACACCACGGACTCTTTCCCCTCGCCGATCTTTGCCCCCAGTGCCGAAATGACCCCTTTTTTTGTAAGCGTTGTCAGGGCAAGCGTGTCATACCCGCCAAAGACGAGAGCATAGCCGTCGTACGGCACTGCATTGAATCGCACCATACCCCATGCAATCAGCCGGGACAACCGGTAATTGACTTCAGATTCAGAAAGCTCCGTTGCCTGCATAAGACTGTCGAGAGGCACCCACTCATACCGTTTCATATACCGTTCGAGAGCGACAAGAATTGCCTTCTCGTATTTATGCAAGCCTCGGATACGTTCCGGAGACACGACCATGATTGCTACAGTGGTTATGTGGCAGACTATAAAATCATGGGCTCCGTGCAAACCACCGCCGGGACATCAAAACTTTAAACATCTTCAACTATAGATCAAATTGAATTGTCTCCAATGCAATGCACGGTGTGCCGGCGCGAAGCCATCATCTTCCAGCCTTATTCTGGAAAGCATCTGTGTCCGGTTCATTTTATCAAGGATGTTGAGGCAAAGGCTAAACGTACTATCCGTATGCATCGCTGGCTACATCCCAAAGACCATATCGCCGTTGCGTTATCGGGTGACTCCGTAAGTGCTGCCCTCCTTTTCTTTCTCTCAAAACTGACCGGAAACCGCCGGGACATCAGGCTTTCTGCAATTACCATTGATCCGGGGATTGCCGGTTATAAGGTCAAAGAGCATGCCGGAAAAACAGCTGCGGCCTGTGATGTGGCATGGTTCTCCGGCTCGTTTGCTGAGCGATACGGGATTACGGCCGATGAAATCTTTCGTCGCGAAGGGAGAGAGAGGGCTTGTCGTACCTGCGAGATCCTTAAAAAAGATCTGATTGGGGACCTTGCACAAGAACAAGGGATAACCTCATGCGCTTTTGCCACCACGATTGACGATATTGCAACTTCGTTTTTTACTGACATTCTTTTTGGTACGGTGGAACGAACTTTTTTTCCCTCATGGGTAATAGGAACAAACCCAATCCCGGTGATCCGGCCTTTTATTGAAATACCGGCAACGGAAATAAATCAGTACGCGGATCTCCATGCATCTTCTTTCCTGCAACCGTGCCCTTATACCGGTTGCAGCACCGGGGTACCAGAAATACAAAAGGAACTTGACGCTTACGCCTCCAGACACCCGGCTACAAAATTCGCACTTGCAAACATGGCCGGCACTCTCGCCGGCTTCGCTGCTGTTAACAAACGTTTTACGTTATGTCCTGTGTGCGGTGGGCTAATGGAGGATGGAACCTGTGAGGTGTGCGAAATTCGATGCAAGATGAAACAGGGGACTATATCTTGAGATCAAGAAAACAAGTGATCTGGCAGCTCATCCAAACATCTGCAGAGATGCGGATCCTGATTTACTTCGTACTCTTCGCTCTTCTTATTACTATCTTCACAGTCATCTTTCATGGACTGTATCCTGCTTTCGAAGGAAAACCTGTCGATTGGGCTCAATCGATCCTTTTCGTGATACAAACCATAACAACAACAGGTAGTCTGCTTACTTATCACTCAGATACTATCATCATTCTTTCAACGATTATGATGCTCTCGGGTGTCATCATGATCTTCATGGTCATTCCTCTCCTGCTCACCCCGTACCTTGTAGCAGTCCTTCGATCGGGACCGGCTAAGCGGACACCTCATGCCCTCTTCCACCACACCGTTATTGTAGGAAATGGCGAATTATCCCGTGCTCTGGTGGAAAGCCTTTCGCTTTCGGATAACGAGGTGCTCATTGTTGAAGAAGATGAGAATGCTGCCCGCGACCTTGCCCGCAGACATCTCAGAAATGCCTTTGTTATATGGGGTGAATATGACGACCCCCAGACCTGGGAGCAGGCCTGGATCAGGAATGCGGATTTTGTGATCCTCTGCGAAAGTGAAAGGACGACTGCAAGCATAATACTTGGAATTCGGGGGATAACTTCGGCACGGATCATCTCAATTGTCGACAAACTCTCATTTGACCGGTATCTGCGATATGCAGGGGCAGAGTATGTGCTCTCCCCTAAGCAGGTTACCGGGAGGATCCTCGCACGGCATGCCGTACTTAACCCGGTAGGGGATTCGGAACCTGCCATACCCGGTCTTGACCGTCTCACCATCAATGGAGAAGAATTTCCTGAAAAGAATCTGCGCCTCATCCATATCCCCGTTATGCAGGACAGTAAAGCTATGGGAAAACCGCTCGGTGTGCTTGACCTGTACGGCCAGTACGGGATCATAGTACCGTTTCTCTGGAAGACAGGCAGGTTTATCTCCCAACCTGACCCAAAAGAAACGATCGATGCCACGACTTCGTTCTTTTTATTCGGGAAGGCAGATGCGATTCGCCGGGCGGTGCATGAAGAATTAGAGGTAGATCGGGAACAGATTGGCCATGCAGTGATTGCAGGATTCGGAGATGTAGGATCTTCTGCATATACTGAGATGACGGCGTCGGGGATCTCCTGTATTATTGTCGATGCAAAAAAGTATGATGTAAACGAAGTGATAGGGAACGCTGAAGACGAGGAAATTTTACGGGAAGCCCGTATTGGAGAGGCCCAGTTTTGTATTGTCGCGCTTAACAACGATGACGTTAATATCTTCACGACACTGATGGCGCGCAATCTCAACCCCGGTATCCGTATCCTTGCACGGGCAAATGAGCCGTCTGCCGTGGAAAAGCTGTACAGGGCTGGGGCTGATTATGTTGCGCTACTCCCCCAAATTGGTGGACAGACCGTCGGCAGAATCGTGCTCGCAGACACAGTCACTGTTCTTATCAATCTTCCCGATGGTGAGATGGTTGTCTTAAAACACGCCCGAACTCCCGTGAATTACTCAATTAAAGATATCACGGCGAAAAGCGGTGTGCGATTCTTGGGGATCGAGAGACCGGCAGAGGTTATAGTATCTCCGCACGACACAGAAGAACTTCATGAAGGAGATGCAGTTATCGTTGCAGGAAACACCGAACAGTTAAAAAAATTTATCCGCTTATTCTAATAAAGGAAAACAGCGATGGTAGCAGAACTTGGATGCAGGATGGGACAGGTCGAACAGATGATCCGGTACACTTACTGGAACAGTGGGAGCGCCGGGATCGTCATCGGTGTTTCCGGAGGTGTCGATTCGGCGTTAGCCGCAGCTTTCTGCTGCCGGGCGATAGGGCCGGACAACGTACTTGGGATTTCCCTTCCGGCATCGGTGAACAATCCTCAAGATGTTCAGGATGCAGCAGAGCTCTGTGCCAACCTAGGCATGGAACACCGGGTCGTAAGTATCGATCCCATGCTTGCAGCTTTTTCAACCATCCCGGGATTTATAGAAACACATTTCCTCCTCGGGAACCTTATGGCACGTATCCGGATGACAGTATTATACTACCATGCCAACCGGGATCACCGTCTCGTCTGCGGTACTTCAAACCGGAGCGAGTTCATGCTTGGTTACTGCACGAAATACGGTGATAATGCCGCAGATCTCCAGCCCATCGTGCATCTTTATAAATCTGATGTCTACGAAATGGCAAAAGAGATGAAAATACCGGCATCTATCCTGACAAAAGCGCCCTCAGCAGGTCTCTGGACAGGCCAGAGCGATGAGGGCGAAATCGGTCTTTCCTATGCAGATATTGATGTGGCACTCAAAAACCTTGAAGCAAACGGCTGGAAAGCTGGATCGCCGGTGGAGGAGACTGTTTTAGCAAGGGCACAGAAAAACGCCCATAAACGCCTTCCTGCACCTAACCTTTTAACAGTCCCGTAAAAACAGCAGGATATTTTCCCGGTTCATTAAGAAACGCAAGGGCCTGTCGGTCGCCAATCAGGGAATAAATCGGACCTGTATAGGATCTGCCGGCAGTATCTTTCCCCTTTACAGTAACAATTCGCCGCAACTGAGGCAAATTCGGGTAATTTCGGTTCCTGACGAGGCGGCCACCGGTCATAATATAATAGGCCGCTCCATGCCTGATTTCATACTCACCGTATTCACTTTCAAACGCCGTTGAAACCAGATTTGAAAGGACAAGCGTGGAGTCGGTTGATGGATTTATAGTGATATGGCCGTACCCCGGAGGAATGATCACGCGGGCCCCTGTTCCGGCAAGTACGAGTATGGCATCGTCAAGAGTGCGTGACTGGAGGAGGAACTGCGCCTGTCCATCCATTACTTCGTACAATTCGGGGTATCCTATTCCTTCGGGGCTGCAGGGATGGTAATGTCCTTTGGTCTTGACATATTCACCGCAGACATCCCGGGGAGGGATGACCGTGATATCATAACGGAGATGCGCGCGATCAAGCCAGCACCGGTCTGCTGAGGATAGTGCAAGATCGCGGTACATATAGTAGAGGGGATCGGATGCCGGGCATCTACGATTTACAAGAACAACCTGCATATCACGGATTGTCCGTATTGCTGGCGCCGGAAGCGCCCCCTTCCACCAACTCCTCACTTCTTTTTCCTCACGATAAACACGTAGTAACCGATGGCGCCAAGGATTACTGCGATTACTGCGATATCCTCCAGTATCTGGATGAGAGGTGACGCGGCTGGCGGGGAATTTACCTGCACATCAGCTGTAAAGGTATCAGAAACCTGGCTGTTATCGAGTTCATCGCGGTACCTGACTTCAGTGTCAAGGGGGTAGTCCCCCGGTGTTGCCCCGCCTGCGACGCTGATGGCGTAACGTGCGGTGGCTTTCCCT
>CAYPEQ010000003.1:0-111042 GCA_964409915.1 uncultured Methanoregula sp.
CTCCGGCGGCTTCTGTCACGCAGGTTGAAATCCCTAAAAAAATCGTTTCTCAGGATCTCTTTTTTCGATTCTGTTGCATCTGAGGTTGATGAACTTTACATCAATGAAATTCTCCAATAAACCGTCAACGCAACAGTACCGTTCCTACATTAATCTATCCTGTAGATCTACGGCAGAGTAATCGTTATTCACTTGCCTTGAATACTAACCATTCTGATTTTCCGGCACGCTTGAAACGGACAAGGACATAATGGCCATTCAGCCGCTGCCCGTAAAAGACAATCTCGATCTTTTCATCGTCCCAGTGCAGAGTCGTATACCGTCCTTTATCCCAGATCCTAACCGTCCCTGCACCATATTCTCCCTCGGGAATTGTTCCTTCAAAGGTACGGTATGCGAGAGGATGATCCTCAACTGCCACTGCAAGATGTTTCTCTCCGAAGGACTCCGGAATTCCTTTGGGGACTGCCCAGCTCTTGAGCACGCCATCACGTTCCAAGCGCAGATCATAGTGAAGGTGGCGTGCATGATGTTCATGAACAACAAAATAATTCCCGTCTTCAATCTTTTTTGCAGTTCCAGTTGGTTCTTTTATCATGGAAAATACCCTCCAAGTTCTTTTCCTAATCCCTGTCGATCTTTCAGCAGCGATGCTTCTGTTTTGCTGTTAGGATCCGCTCTTTGAAGGAGCGGGTGGCTGCAGTAATGTCTGGCTGTCCTACCACTGCTGAAATCACCGCGACACCATCCGCACCGCAAGCGATCACTTCTTCGACATTATCACCATTTATCCCACCTATGGCTATGACAGGAATCGACACTACATCTTTGATTTTTTGCAACACTGCAAGCCCATGCCCCGGTCCGGCATCACTCTTTGAATCAGTGGAAAAGACTGGGCTCACGGCCACATAGTCCGCTCCGCCTTTTTCCGCTGCCACGGCTTCGTTGGAATTTCCAACTGATACTCCTATAATGAAGGGGCGGGGGGCTTGCATTCTTGCCAGATCCACCCGAAGATCGCCCTGCCCCAAGTGAACTCCGTCCGCTCCGCAAGCAAGTGCAACATCCAGCCGGTCGTTCACAATAAAAAGTGTCCCGGTCTTTCGGGTTATTACATAAATTTCCCGGCCTGTGATACATAAAGTCTGTGTACTGCTGTATTTGTCCCGCAGCTGTATCGCATCTGCTCCACCCTCACAGGAGAGACGTGCAATTTCTGCATGAGTACGGCCTTTGGCAATCCCTTCATCCGTGATAACATAGAGATCGAGATTCATAACTCATATTCAGCTGGATTTTATCCGGGCCCCTGTAAGGATGTCTGCCGGCGTGAGTGCTGCCATCTCATCAAAAAGTGCCGGCTTAAACGATCCCGGACCCCGGCTTTTTTCTGCCGCCCGCTCTCCGGCAAGGCCAAACGCTGCAAGGGCAGTTGCGGCTGCCATCACCCGGTCTTTGCTTACCGCCGCGCAGACTCCAGTTACCGAGGTCGCCATGCAGCCGGTCCCTGAAATAGTGCCCATTAGAGAGTGGCCGTTTTCTACCAGAAGAACACGCTCTCCATCCGTGATGATATCAGTTGCCCCACTCATAACGACCGTGATACCGGTATCACGAGCAAAGGTCCGGGCAACCGCTACAGGATCGCCTTTCAAACCGGCAGAATCAACCCCACGTACCTTTGCATCAGCACCAGCAAGAACGCCAATTTCACCGGCGTTTCCCTTGACAATGGCAACAGTCAATTCATCCAAGAGGCGTCGGCAGCTTTCCGTCCTGAGCCGGGTGGCTCCCACCCCAACCGGATCAAGAATAATCGGGATTTTATGGTTATTCGCCGCTTTTCCGGCAAGAAGCATGCTCTTGATAATTCCTGCGTTGAGGGTCCCTATGTTAAGGACGAGACTACCCGAAAGAGAGGCCATCTCACCTGCTTCTTCCGCTGCATCGGCCATAACCGGCGCTCCCCCGGCACAGATGGTGATATTTGCGCAGTCATTGACAGTCACGTAATTCGTTATGTGGTGGACAAGGGGGTGCTGTTTCCTTGCCTGCGATAACAAAGCGGAAAAAACCTGATTATCCATAGGAATCACCTTGTAATATCCCCGAGTGTGGCTATGAGCATATCGATCTCCTGCCGGGTGTTGTAATAGGCAAGGCTTGCCCGGACAGTACCATCAGGAAGACAAAGATATTCTACAAGCGGTTGACAACAGTGGTGGCCGGACCTCACCATGATGTCTGCCGCTTCGTCAAGCTGTTGGGCCACTTCATGAGGGTGGAACCCATCAACAGTAAAGGAAACAACTCCTATCCGACTGGCAGGATCCTGCGGGGCATACACGTGGACACGGTTGTTCCCGGCAAGAGCGGTGATGAGACGATCGGTAAGATCCTGCTCGTACCGGTGGATCTTTTCCACACCGATTGCCTGAAGGTAGTCCACCGCTGCGCCAAGACCGATGCCCCCGGCAATATTGGGTGTACCCGCCTCATATTGCTGGTAGCCTTTGGACGGCGTATATCCTTCCGGCGTGACCGCGTCTACCATGCCCCCGCCAACAACCAGCGGTTCGATACAGGACTCTTTCATCCACAAAACACCGGTCCCTGTTGGTCCTGACATCTTGTGTCCCGAGAAACAATAGAAATCGCATCCGAGATCATGGACATTTACCGGCAGGTGGGGAACAGCCTGCGCACCGTCTACAAGAAGGAAAATGCCATGATCGTGACAGATTTTTGCAATCTCTTTTACCGGTGTAACGACACCAAGAACATTTGATGCCTGCGTAACCGCGATGAGCCGGGTAGAATCCGTGATAGATTTTTCCAGTGCGGCAAGATCAAGCGAATACGACGGAGTAATGCCAATAATATCCGTTGACACGCCTTGCCGGGTGAGCCGGCGCCAGGGAAGCAGGTTCGAATGGTGTTCGAGGATAGTAGTGACGACCCTGTCGCCGGCTTTCCAAGTAAGTCCCTGGGCGACCATATTCACTGATTCAGTCGTATTTTTCGTAAAAACGGTGACACCGTTTTTCCCGCCGATGAATTCCGCTACTTTCTCATGGGCGTGCCAGTACCGCTGGCTTGCTATGCTGGTAAGCCGGTGGACTCCCCGCCCTACATTAGCCCGGTACCGCTCTTCGAATTCAACCATTGCGGCAATAACGGAATGGGGTGAAAAACTGGTTGCGGCATTGTCCAGGTAAATAATTTCAGTATCACCAAGGATGGGAAAGTCCCTGCGGATATTTTCCACATTATAGTCCCTGTTCTCCAGCGCCGCCATTTCCGGTTCCATGATTCTTTCTCCTGCTATTTCAACCGTTTCTTCCCAGTCTTTGGGAGGTTCTGCCTGCAAAGTATAATCGTCCCGTACCGGGATCCCACGGTCCCGGCAGAGTTCCCGCATTTTGGGGGGCAATGCTCTCCAGCGCCAGAGCCCCCACTGGTGGAACGCATCGGGAAGTCCTCTTTTCTTAGCGTACATCGCAAGAAAAGTGTCCCAGCGCCGTGCATAGTCCGGGTACATGACCCGGAGCTCTTCGTACTCGCTTTCAAGCATAGAAGGGCAGACGTAGCATCCGATCCGCTCTATTCCCCGTTCATACAGCGGGTTTATGTCTGCCTTTTGCCACCAAAGATAGAGAAAAACCTCAAGCGCCCGCCAGTTCCGGATCGGGGAAATATTCAGCTGGAGCGGGTTTGCCGGGTTCTGGCTGGTCTCTTCGAGTGCTGCCCGGTTCCATGACTCATACCACCGGTTGCCCTGAACGGTCACGCAGGGGCCAACATCTGCAAGATGCAGCTTGAGCGGGCGGAGTTTCAGGAGTTTGCAGCACCACCGGTTATCCTTTCCCGGGGGCCCGGCTTTTTCTGCAGCTAAAAAAAAGTCCCCCGCTTTTTCTACGACCGGTACTCCCTGCGATTTCACAAATGCAACTGTTTCGGGAAACTCAATACCGGTATCAAGAAAGAAAGCATCCTTCACGCCGGCTTTGCGTGCAAGGGTGAGCACTGCTGTACTGTCTTTTCCTCCGGAGAACGAGACATTGCATACCGGGCGGTCATGGATATGGTGTTTAATCATGCGAACGGCATTCCGTTCCAGGTTTTTTAAATGGTACCGGTTCTGCTGGACTACCTGTTCCCAACCGGGGTTTGCACCGGTGTGGGGATCGACCGGAGCCAGTTCCCTTACACGGACATGACCGTCTTTGACTGTCCCGGTACCGAACCGGTTCCTGAGTTTAACTATTGCAGTACCATCAGGAACAGGAATCGAAAGACGGAACTTCTTTCCCCCCATCCGTCCTGATCCCTCTCCCTTTTCAATACCTGTTTCAAGATCGATGATCCCGGTGGTTACATGCTTGAGAATATACGGTAGCGCTTCGGGCGCAAGATCGAACGAGTATTGCCGTGATACCGGGTCAAAGGAAAGCCAGCCGAACCGGTACCCATGGGAGATCACAAGATCTGCCCTGTCCACGCCACCGGTCTTGTTAAGGAGAAGAACAGTCTGGACGGGGACATTGCCGAACCGTTCCCGCACCAGCCTTTTTATGAGTGCCATATCAGCCGTAAGCGCCGGGCGTACATCATAGGGCTGGAGTAGTTCGATTTCCCGTCCCAACGCTCCGCAGGCGCAGGTCCTGCCTATCAGCGGGACATTGCACCGGTCACACCAGTAGAGGATCTTTTTCACCGGCGGCTCGTGCATCACACTCACATGATTAGGGCGCTTTGAAGATAAGAGGAACGTTCCAGGAACTATTGAAGAGTCAAAAATGGGGGAGAACTGATAAAATGGGATCAGTTCACGGAACCCGCAAGTGCTGTGCGGATCTGTTCCTTTACAGCGTCGGGAATCTCAAGACCGTCCAGTGCCTTCAGCAGAAGGAGCCGGGCTATCTGCTGACCATCAGGAGTTGAAATATATGCATTAATGGCTTCCGTTCCCTGAGGCGAGGAAAGGAACGAACGGATGGCATCCTGTCCTTTTGGCGAGGCAAGATATCCTGCGACTAAACCCTGTATACCTTCAAGTGCGCTCATCTGGAATCACTGTACTTAAAGACTGGAACCGGTAATCAGATAAATCTCCCGGGATTTGTTATTATTGCCGGCTATATTCACCAGCGCAAGGTATACAGACCGTTTTGCCGTCTTTAACCCGGGCACGGTGTTCGGCAACCATCTCACCACAGATTGCGCAGGGGACCGAATGTGAGATCCGCGCCCTTGCGGGAATCTCCGAACGTGCCTCTTTTTCGATAAATAACTCCCCAATCGGGATCGTAAGGATCTTTTCAATGACTGCGGCCTGAAGATCACTGAACTCCTTTATCTCCTCTGACGTGGCTTTCCCGGCCATCACTTTGCCACGCAACACAGATGCCACCGGATCAATGCGTTCGAGCAGGGGTTCGCTACGCTGGACAATGCGGATTGCAGAGCCGGTCCTGCGGTTGATAAACGTGTATGCATGCTTGCCCAGATCCTTGAGAATCAGGTTACCTTTGCCAACAGAACACCCGGCAATTGCCTGGACGGCATCAATTCCACAGGCATCGTTTTCCACAACCGCGACCAAATCCTCGTCCTCTGATCTTTCAGCATGCAGCGAGGTGAGTGCATGCCTGGCTGCACGATAACCAAGAGCGAGGCCGGGACAGGAATGGCCGTGAAAGGCAACAGCGTCATCATAGGTCTGGAACTGGCGGGTCATGGTATGCAATTAATTTAGTCACTTGCCGGGATAAGGGTAAAACCGTTTCGCCCGGGGCATACCGGTATTTTTCCGGGTGCTAAGGTTTATACGAGCCGGACGCAGAGGAGGAGATCGGTGAATTCATCATGGCCAGATTAACTGCAGAGATGAAAGAAGCCTTTTCGAAGATGAAAATCTTCCCGGTAGCGACTTCATCAAAAGATGGCACGCCAAATGTCATCCCGATCGGGATCGTCGAACTCATCAGCGACGATACGATCTGGATTACCGACAATTTCATGAACAAGACCCTTGATAACCTCAAGGCAAACCCGAAGATCGCAATCTACGTCTGGGGCTCAGAGATCAAGGGGTGTTTCCAGATCAAGGGGCATGTCACCATTAAAACGAGCGGCAATGAATACGAAGAGATGAAGGCTAAGATTAACAAGAAGAATCCGGCCCTGCCTGCGCGGTCACTTCTCATCGTGAAGATTACCGACGTTTTCGAATGTAAACCCGGGGCAACGGCCGGTTCAAAACTTCTCTGACACCCTTTTTTGTCAATGTACGTTCCGGATTATCCTTCATGGAGTAAAGATGATCCGGGGCCTATGGGAAACGAGATCACTTACTGAACTGCTCTACAATATCCGGCAGGCAGTGAGCGATTCCCCGGATCCCCGAAACGGTTACCGTCATCAGGATCGCATCGATGACCTCTTCCCGGCTCGCGCCTGCCGCACGTGCCATAGGAATGTGGGCTTTTACTGCTGTGTCATCACCCATTGCCGCTTTCATAGCAATGTAGATGAGCTGCTTTGTCTTTGCGTCAAGCGCCGGTCGTTTCACAACCGCCATGATCAGATTATTGAAGGCGGCAGCGACTTCGGGAGCCTCCTCACTGAACAGTTCCATAGTGTTTTTTGCCATTCTCAGTGCCTCAGGTATCGTGTAAGCCGGGTATGCAGATATATCTCATTGGAGGAGATCAGGCATGCAGCCCGACCGTTAATATCACGTTTCCCTGAGTATATTCTGATCATCGGGAGTCAGAATGGATCTTAATGAGGATATCAGGACATGCGCACTCTCGCATGGTGCGGATTATTACGGGGTTGCTGATCTTACCTCTTCACACGCATTTATTCTTAAACAAGGAGGGGGGCATATTGCCCGGTACCCCCGGGCAGTATCAATTGGCATTATCCTTCTCGATGCTTTGGTGGATCTCGTTCCGGACAGAGAGGATTTTTCGGCTGCAATGCTGTACCGGCACAACGCTTACGATGTTGTAAACCTGACACTCGACCAGATCGCACTCGCGGTAGCAAATAATCTCCAGCGGGCTGGTTACCAGGCGCTTCCGGTACCAGCCTCAAAACGCGCAAACGACGAGAAGATCGCAGGGGCAATTTCCCATAAACTGGCCGCACACCTGGCGGGTCTGGGTTGGATAGGTAAAAGTTGCCTCCTGGTCACTCCGGATCATGGCCCCCGGGTGCGGTGGGTAACTGTGCTCACCGATGCCCCACTTACAGCGACCGGGAGCGTCATGGATCAAAGGTGCGGGAACTGCACACAATGTGTTGATGCATGTCCCCAAAAAGCCTTCACCGATAGAGCATTTCGTGAGAACGAGCCCCGGGAAGCCCGATTTGATGCCGCAGCCTGCGACCACTATTTCCGTGAACTGGAGAAAACGTGGGGTGTCGCCGTTTGTGGAATGTGTCTGTATATCTGCCCATACGGCAGGAAATCCAAAGAAAAGCGTGTGTGTGGATAACAGGGACATTTTTTGAAGCATTGTGCCATAATTGTCAGAACGGGAATGTTTATATTACAAAATGTAAAATAAACTATACAATATGTTGAGTATGAATATCACAGCATCACGAATTTATGGAGACATACCTATGAAGACACCAAAAACTCTGGCAGGAAGCATTGCATTACTTCTTATTGCCCTCGCGATCCTCGGATTTGGGATAAGCCCTGTCAGTGCATCAGCGTTCCAATGGCAAAACAGCAACAGTACAACAATGCACGGGCAAGAACATCATTTTGCATTCAACAGTACCCGGCGGGCTACTATGACTTCCTCTTTCATCACACGGCTTCAGAACCAGGGCGTTGATGTAAGCACCATACAAACTGCGCTTCAGAATAACGACACGGCCACGGTAAACTCATGGCTCAAATCGTACTTTGAATCACACAAAGGATCGTTTGGGAATACCACTCATACGCGAAGAGGATATGGCTTTGCCATCAACAAAACCGTACGGCAGGCGCATCTCCAGTCATTCATCACTAACCTGCAGAATAAGGGAGTCGATGTAAGCACAGTCCAGACTGCACTCCAGAATAACGATACGGCATCAGTGAATTTGTGGCTCAAGTCGTACTTTGCATCCCACCCGGCTATTATGAACAATACAACCCGGTCACGCTGGCACCAGAGAAACACAACCGCTACTCAGTCGTCGTAATGTACCCCTGGACCCGGTATCTGGATGTTACCGGAAAGGAACTCATTTTTTTCTTCATGATTTAACCTGATAGTTCTCATCAGATCTGCCGCTTAAGGCTGCACGCAAGACGCAGCGAGCTATGTACCATATCCGTGAGGTCTTCCTGCGTGTACTGGTTTTTCTCTATCTGCTCCCAGTCCCTTGTGGTATCCTCATTGTTCTCTCCCACCCATGAGGCTATGGAGACCTCGGGACTGTGGAAACCGAGCCATGCAAAGAAGTTCAGGAGGTTACCTGCAACGTGCTGCATACCGTCGACGTGACCAATAATGATAAGCGCCACGACCTTGTTTTTGATCATCCGGTTGCCAAACCATGAATACTGGTTCTCGATGCAGTTCATGCGTTCGATGAATTTCTGGACAAGTGCCGAGTGGTTGTTCCACCTGATGGGAGTGGCGAGGAAAAGGACGTCACAGTCAAGGACTGCCGAATAGACTTTATCCATTTCATCGTCCTCGTATTTCATCGAAGACTGGCAGGGATAGGTACAGTATTCCGGGTTCTCGGAGTAATTTCCTTCGCATTCATATATCCTGAGGTCTTTAAGCCGGAGAAACTTCGTTTCACAACCGAGCGCTGTGCAGCGGTCAAGAGCCTCGATGAGCAGGCGTTCAGATTTGGACATCCCTGGCTCCTGACGGCTCGATCCGGAGATACCGACTACCCGCGTACCTTTCACATTCGCGGGATCCGGCTCCGGGATTGAACCGATACCCAATTTCCGTCCGACCATAGGAGATGGCATGAAATATTCTGGGTGCTGTGAAAAGATATGGATTTATCCATTCATCAGGAAACGGCGGGACAAGGATATGAGGAAGAAGCCTCTTCATCTAAAATTGTCGCATTATAAAAAGGAAGACAGTCCCGGAAGGATTACCTGTTGATATCCTGAATATCGATTACACCGGAAGCGGCATCTTCGTCGCTTCCATATTCTTTTCCATCTCAAGAATCTCCTTCAGGTGAGCTTTCGTGGATGGTCCCTTTGGCACAGCCTTGCAGCCGGTAGCTTTACTTGTTGACTCTTCGTAGGTTCCGATATCCCGGGCGATTGCTATCGCATCTGCCTTGTCAAACCCGATGAGGGGACGATAAACCGGGATCTCTGCGGCATCTGAGAGGACCACCAGATTGTCGAGGGTCTGGCTTGCTACCTGTCCAAGCGACTCACCGTTCACGATACCTTTTGCCCCTATTTCTTGTGCAACAGCCTGCGCAATCCGGTACATCCGGCGTTTGCAAAAGATGCAGGTATATTTCTCCTGCCGGGTTCTGATCAACTCCTCTTTTGCCGCCGCAAGATAGGGGTCGTGGATTACCCGGAGCCGGATATCAGGCTGGTACCTCCGTAACACCTTAACTACCCGATCGGCCCGGGCAAGTACGGTATCATCAAGGAAGGTATCAAGTGCAACATAGATCGGTACGATCCTGCAGCCCCGTTTCATCATCATCCATGCTGCAACCGGGGAGTCGATGCCTCCCGAGACAAGTGCAACGAGTGTTCCCTCCACACCAAGAGGAAGACCTCCGGGCCCTTTTATCACTTTATCGTAGAGATAACACTCATCCTGTCGGATTTCGATATGGATTTCAACGTCCGGAACGGCAAGGTTCACTTTCAGGTGCGGGAAAGCCTTCCGGACTACATCACCAAGCTCGATCGCCTTATCATTCGAGGAAAAACTGTGTTTTCCTACTCTTTTGATGCGCAGGGCAAATGTCCTGGCACCGGGAAGACCGTGAGTCCTGCAATATTCAATAAGTGCTGTTTCCAGTGGTACGTCACGGGGTATATGCTCGATTTCTGAGAATGAGACGATCCCAAATACATGCCTGAGTTTATCGGGATCGAGATCTCCGGTGATCCAGATTCTGCCGCGTTCACTTTTGATTTTCAAATCCGGTATAAGCTGCCGGATGTTGTTTATCAGGACCCGTTCCCATTGCCGGCGTACAGGATCAGATTTTAAGAAGATCTCCGAGTACCGGACCAGCCATTTCTTTGTCATGTTCACGTTCGTTCCTGGTTCTTCCGGATCAGTGGGGATATTCACGGTGTTTGTCTCCCGACGAGAGTACTGATCGCATCGCTCGTGATAAGGCCTATAACGTGCCGGTCGTTGTCGACAACAGGTAGGGCAGAGATAGAATGGTCCTCCATTTTCCTGGCCGCTTCCTCGACGGGCTCCTTCTTGGTTGTTGTGACCACATCGCGGCTCATGATCTCATCGAGCCAGAGGAAATTGGACGCAACTGCCTTTGCGATATCCCACGAGGTAACGATCCCCACGAGCTGACCGGTGGCGGAAAGGACCGGCAGGTGGTTGACGCTGCACTTGATCATTCTCCGGGCAGTTACCGCTATTGTTGTACCCTCTTCAATACATTCGACATCCCGGGTCATCACGTCCCCGACGACAGTATGCGACAGGAACCGGGTAATCAGGTAATTGAGCTGACCTGATTCGAGCAGAAACGCATCGTGGCCGTAGTTCGAACGAATCTCGCAGTAATGCACCTCGCGTTCATTAGCGGTAAGTGCTGTTACAATTTCCTGCGACTGATAGGGAGGATAGAGCCAGTCCGAGGTGACCGAGAGAATAAAAAAAGCCGCTTTTACTTCAGAGAGCCCGGTCGCGAGCGAGCCATCCTTTGTAAGGTCGAAGTAATCGATCGCTTTTGTAATATACAGATACGAATTTGCATCGAACCGTTTTGTGAATGTATCCCCCTGGTGGTGGAGGTAACTTTCTACGGCAAACTCAGTCGAGAAATCAAACCCGACATGGTCCTTTCCCTGGAGTGCCCTCCCGAACTTTGCGTGCATTGATTCATCAGAGAGGTACGTGATATGGCCCACCATCCGTGCCAACGCTAGACCGTGTGTGGGGACCCGCTTACCGTAATAGTCCCCGTTATTCCAGTCAGGATCGGAGATAATGGCTTTCCTGCCAACCTCGTTAAAGGCAATCTGCTGGGGAGTCGAGTATCCGGTTGCGGCAATAACGATTGCCTTTTTTATCATGTCCGGATACGATACCGTCCATTGGAGAACCTGCATGCCTCCCATCGATCCCCCGACGACCGCATACAACTCGTTAATGCCGAGATAGTCAAGGAGAAGTTTCTGGGCATTAACCATATCCCGGATAGTTATGACCGGAAAAGTTGTACCAAAAGGCTTGCCGGTTTCCGGGTTGAGTGACGAAGGGCCGGTTGAGCCCTTACATCCCCCCAGAACGTTGCTGCAGATCACAAAATAGCGATCCGTATCGAATGCCTTACCAGGCCCGACAACGGCGTCCCACCAGCCAGGCTTATCATCTCCCTCGTGGAACCCGGCTACATGAGAGTCCCCGGATAAGGCATGGCAGATAAGGATCGCGTTGCTCTTTTCCTTGTTGGGCTTACCGTAGGTTTCATAGGCAATTGTCACGCAAGAGAGCACCTCGCCGCTTTCAAGGGTGAGTGCACCGGTGAGGTCTGCGTGTTCTGTCCTGACAATGCCTAGAGAACCACGGAGCATATTCATACTCTAGACTTGGGCAAGAGCCTGATTAAGATCTTCTATGATATCTTCAATATCTTCGGTCCCGACCGAGAGCCTGACAAGGTCGGGGGTAACACCGGTCTTTGCTTGTTCCTCGACAGTAAGCTGCTGGTGGGTCGTTGTAGACGGGTGGATCACAAGACTCTTTGAATCCCCAATGTTAGCAAGGTTGCTAAATACCTTGAGATTGTCAATAAACTTCGTGCTTGCCTTCTCTCCACCTTTGACACCAAAGGTGACAATCGGGCCAAATCCTCCTTTCAGGTACTTCTTGGCAAGATTGTAGCTCTGGTGTTCTGGAAGTCCGGTATAGTTGACCCAGGCGACTTTATGATGATTCTTCAGGAACTCTGCAACAGCAAACGCATTCTCCGAGTGGCGGGGTACCCGCAGGTGAAGGGTCTCGAGGCCGAGGATGAAGAGCCAGGCATTGAATGGACTAAGGACCGCACCGGTATCTCTCAGTAGGGAGATGCGGATCTTAAAGGTGAAGGCCACGTTGCCAAACGTTGCGAAGTTGCCAAAAGTGTCCCAGTACTTGAGACCATGGTAACTCGGATCAGGTTCTGTGAACTCAGGGAACTTACCGTTATTCCAGGCAAACTTGCCGGAATCGACAATCACTCCACCGATCGAGTTGCCATGACCACCAATGTACTTGGTAGCGGAGAGAACGGAAATGTCGGCACCGTGCTCGATCGGTCGGACAAGACCGACACCGGTCGTATTGTCGACAACGAGGGGTATCCCGGCGTCATGGGCGATCTTTGCTATTGCCTCAAAATCGGGGACATCCAGCTTCGGGTTGCCGATAGTCTCAGCGTAAATTGCCTTTGTTTTGGGGGTAATTGCCTTTTTGAATGCTTCCGGTTTTGTCGAATCGACAAATATTACGTGCCTTCCCAGTTTTGGGAACGTGTAATGGAAGAGTTCGTACGTCCCCCCATAGAGATTGTCTGCGGAAACGATCTCGTCACCTGGTTGGGTAATATTCAGGAGCGCGTAGGTAATTGCAGCTTGGCCGGAGGCAGTTGCTATTGCACTGTTTCCACCTTCGATGGCTGCAACCCTCTTCTCGAACACGTCCGTGGTCGGGTTCATGAGACGGGTGTAGATGTTCCCGAGCTCACGGAGGCCAAAGAGGTTGGCCGCGTGTTCAGCACTCTTGAACACGTACGAGGAGGTCTGGTAAATCGGTACTGCTCTTGACCCGGTAGTGGGGTCAGCAACCTGCCCTGCGTGAAGGGCAATGGTTCCAAGATTGAACTTCTTTGTAGTCATGGTTGATTCCTCTGCTGTTTTTCGTTCTGGATTTTTTTCTTCTGTCTTATCATTACTGGATTTGTGGAACGGGTTGATTTTTGCAAGGATATCTGATATATCCGGTGTCATGGTCTTTCCTGATGATCCCCTGGAAATAGAGCGGTATATTTGTTTGACCGGCTTTACTTCGCAACAGGAATCTCGTATTTTTCTGCGATTTCGGTAAATACGTCTGCAAGGTAGCGGATCTGCTTTTCGTTGAGGCCGTAGGTGTTCAGCTTCCAGGTCCGGGTTGCTCCGGCAAACTCCCCGACAATGCCGCGGGATGACAGTTCGTCACTGAAGTAGAATCCGCGGCGCTTGTGGGTTTTTGCGACCGTGTCGAAGCTTCCTGTCGTATCGATTTTAGTGAGCGTGTGCTTACGTGGGTATTCTGATAGTACCTTGCTTCCTTCAATCTTTAGGAGCCGGTCGATGAAGTAATTGGATTGTTTGACCTGTTCATCCCAGTGGAGCACCCTTTCTTTTACCGTAGGAAACGAGGCAATCATAGAGAGCAGGGTCCCACCCATCAGCGTACATCCGAGCAGTTCCACTTCCTTGATACCAAACTTTCTCTTGGTGAGGTCACCTACCATCGCAGTGGTTCGAAGCGCTTTTGGCGCCCATTCATCGGTCATTGCAAGTACTCCGGACGGCGCGACCGATGCCATACTCTTGTGTCCGGAACCGACCACGAAGTCCGCTCCGATTTTCTTTCCGTCGACCGGCTGGACGCCGACGGTATAGGCCCCGTTGTAAAGGAAGGGGATATCATATTGGTGTGCGACTTTTCCGATTTCTTTTATCTCGTGCTCGTTTGCGAACTGGTAGTCGAAGTGGTCGATCATGACGAGCACCGGGAGTTTTCCTGTCTCCCTTTTGACCTCTTCGATCTTCTGTGCCGCTGCTTCACCGGTGACAATATTTTTTGCGTTCAACGGCACTTCTCTGACAACACCGCCGGCATTTTCCACGGCCAGAAACTCGGTATAATGAGCGAGTGCAGAGACAATCACACTGTCTCCTTTATTGACCAGCGTTCCTGCCACTGCCTGGAATCCCCGGCGTGCGCCAGGAATGACCCTGGCTTGGTCCATGTTGAGCCATTTTGCCAGTTCTTCATGGAACTCAGCTATACCCGGCTTTGAAATTTTATCCAGCCGGAATGGTTTACGGCAGGCATCACAGGTTGAATATCCATCCCCGTAGGAGATAATCGCCTTTCTTGCTTCCGTCGTCAGGCGACCTGCAGCCTGGATGGGGTGGATATTAATATATTGTTCCTCCCGGGAACGGACATCGAGGGTTCCGGCAATTTTTGTCACTTTTGGCGTTCCGGTATTGGCTTCAAGATCTGCGATAATCGCCTTAAGGTCTGAGATCTTTTTCTGGAACGCCGCTTCCTCTTCGGCACTAAAACCCGAGGGAAGAGCATCTCTGAATATACCCCGGATCTCTTCGAGTTCGAAGAGTGCTTCGAATGTTTTCTGGACTCTGATACTCATGGGAACACCTCGAAGCCAAGACCCGGAATCGAACCGGGATACGCTGATCTGCAGTCAGCCGCGTAGCCTTTCCGCCATCCTGGCATAGTCACATTCACGATTGTGAATACGACCATAATAGATAACAATCGTGATTATTTATAAGTTCTGTATTCGGCGACTTTTTCCTGATCTGATTTTCAGACGTAAAACTGTATTTTTAAGGCCGGATTTTGTTCACTATTAAGATATATTTGGCGCATACAATTTATACCTCTCAGTAATAATATGCAAAAGTGACTGAAATGCGAAGTGATGATCCCGCCTTTCAAAACAGATGCACGTGCACAAAAGAGTGAATAACCTACAGTCTGGGTGCGATTGTCTGCTATCATGCCCTGAATGATCCGGTCAGAGATCGCGTTGGGGTGTAAGATCGCAGCCCGTGCAGGGCAGACACATAGTTCGTGCCACGCGTACATCAAGCCCGTGACGCTCAAGTGCAGCCTTGTTGATCCGGGTCAGCTTAAGCAGCCGGTGTGCTGAAGGACGTTCTACATCGATCTCCCCCTTCCTTAGCGGGTGCGGTGAGATTGGACGTAGATTGGGAATCACACCCATACTAGTGAGCTTTTCGACACCCTGCTCCACGCATTCGTCAGTCTCCCCAAGCCCTATGATGAAATTCGAGGAAACACAATTTTTACCAAAAATTCCGACGGCATCTGTAAGTGCGGGGAGAATCTCATCCAGTGAGAGGTTTGGGCACACGCGCCGGAAAATCTCCGGGTCCATCGTCTCCACATTATATTTGATCTCTGACGCGCCCGCTGCATGAAGATCTGCTGTGGAGGTAGGTGTAGGGTAGATGGAAACGCCTATTGGCAGATCAAAACGCCCGGAGAGATGACGGACGATTTGTGTCATATATGCAGCCTCTTTAACCGGGGATTCTGCGACACCACTCGTGAGGGAGATCGCGGTGATCTTCCCTCGCTCTGCCGCTGCTTCTACCATCGCTGTAATCTCTTCTATAGTCTTCACTTTACCATGGAGGAGCGGTACGGGGCAGAATTTACAGTTAAAGATACATCGCTCGCTGACGGTGATATAAGCCTGTCCCGGGCAGTGACAGAGTGGCAGTTCAAATTGACCACAGGCTATAATCTGTCCTTCTTTCTGGATGGCAACCCCGTCTCTCCAGGGGATCACCTTGAGGGGAGAGTCTTTTTTTATCGAGAGTCGGATGCGGTGATTGCCGGACTGTACAAAAAATGATGTCCCGCCAGCGCCGGGTCCAGCGGTAGCGGTTGTTTTCACATCAGCGGGGAGAAGCGAGAGATCGATATCTGCACTCCCAATGTTTATCAAAAGGGCTTTTGTTTCGACAGTGAGTTCCTGTTCCATTTCACATCACCCCGGATTTATCAAAAACGATCCCGCAAGAGAGGAGACCTTTCAGGGATGGCAAGCCAAGGCCCGGATTCGAACCGGGTTGTAGCTGATCTGCAGTCAGCCGCGTAGCCACTCCGCCACCTTGGCAGGGATGGTCACCATTGTGACATCGCATAATTTCGTTTATTAGATTGTTATTAATAGCCTGATTTACTGGCATTTTTTGCCGCAAAAATTGCCTGACTGCAGAGGCGAGGGGGGACATCACATCCCTTGCCGCTAATTAAGGAAAATCCGTGATTATGGGATAAGTATTGCTTGATTATCATGGTATAAATCTGTTTTTTGTAATATATTCATTGAATCCAGAGAGAGAAAAACACAACATTACAATTTACGGATAATAGGTTCGGGTATGACCTATAATTGCCGAAGAATATACCCTCATATATCCCCCCTTCAAATGAGGTAGTAATTCACTCTGGGAATTCACGGATCATGATGCAGAGCAATAAAGAGTACAGGAGGTGAACGGTGGAGACACAGTCAATTTTTTTCCGGGAAAAAGGAACGTACCGGATCATGATCGATACAGAGGGTGTGGGTCATATTCGTATTGTAAAACGGATGAATTTCAGAACGATACTTAATCTTTTCAAGGAACTCTACATTGAGATTCGCAAGGACTCGACTAAAAAACCCCACATTGTCATCCACATTTCCAAGTCCCTCTATGGTGAGATGTCTGATAATCTGAAGGAATTTTTATTGTTTTGTTCTACCTGCCTTGACGGAAAGTTTGAGCTTTTCATAGTGGAATAAAAACCAGCACGAAATAATGCTACGTGCCTGGATTTAATTCACGCAGGGTTCTCTCATTTGATGAATTTCACGTAATTATTTAGGTGCGATATTTGCCGTATCATCTGCAACAACCGGTTACACCTGCCAATTTTTGCTGAATTCTACACCGATAAGTATCCCGCAGTTCCATAAAGTTGTTGAGGATTTTGAAAAACCCCAAAAATCTCCGAAAATAAATTCGTTCTGTACAAAAGGATAACAGAGGGCGATATTTTTTTGGAGGGGGATCAAAATCGTCTGTCGTGAATCAATCTTTGATACGGCATAAAGGGATTACAACAAAGGAGTTGAATCGAATGGCAAAAGCATATCTGAAAATTGATGTTGAGACTGGAAAAGAGACTGAAGTAAAAACGGCACTTAAAAAGATCAGCGGTGTAAAAAGTGCCGACTTTGTAACAGGAACACAAGATATTTTAGCACTAGTTGAAGGTAAAAATTATGAAGAAATCGTGACAAAAATCCTGAGTGAAACAAGGAAGGTTAAAGGTATAAAAAAGACGGTAACAGACTTCGTGTTTGAATGGGCTTGATAGATCAAACAATTTATCGAAAAATTCGGTGCAATAGCGTTTACGATGAGCGATTGATTTCACCTCGAGTATTAGTCTCTCCTCACCATAAACCTATATTTGCCGATCTTCCCGGTGTTTTATTAAACAGGGTGAAGGAACGAGAAGACAAAATAATCTTTAGAGAGAAACAATGGAAGCAATTGAATACGAAAATCCTAAGAAATTAACTCCTGACACCTTACATCTCGCAATCCTGCAGGCAGTCGGTAAAAAACAGGGGTGCCCCATCCGCTTTGTGGTCAACCAGCTATTAGCACACTACAGTGAACGGGTAATCCGGAGGAAAGTCCACGAACTGCTCGGAGAAAATTATCTCGATGGGGGATCTCCCGCCCATGACATCATTCTCCGGCTTACTTCAAAGGGTCGTGTCCTCCTCCAGCAGACTGCTCTTTGAGAGTGTTCTCTGTCTCTTTTCAATTCAATCGTATCTGTGGGATATTAACCCTACAGCATCGGAACTAGCAAAATATTACGTTTTTAACCTAAAATAAAGAAGAAAATATCCTCACTTCACACCAGAGGGTCTGGTTGCTTTTCGCCAAGCGCCGGAAGTTGAGTGGGTTTAATCAGGACCTGCTCATTTGTCTGCCGAATCTTTTCGATGATTATTTCTTTTCCTAGATTCGTGATAGCAAATATGGGTACAGAAACTCCTGCCTGGAGGAGTGCTTTTTTTCCAGCTATCTGTCTCACGGTTTTAGAAGCACATGCAGTCATAAGATCCGCAACTGCCACCATAGACTCTGCCTCATCTTCAGTGAGACCGGTGACATGAACACCAAAGATGATGGCATCCGGGTATTCCTTACGAATTCGTACTGCTACTTCAGGTCTTGCGACAGTAACGGCCACTTTTTTAAAGCCTTCCTCATAAGCACGTTTTACACCGCTGAACTGGTCGAGTGCTGCATGGATTTTATCCACTACAATACCACCATTTTCCTCGATGCGTTGAATAACTTCTTTAATTGGGCTCGTAGAGACAAGTCCCGACATCCTTCCGCCTACACCCTGGATCAACGCAGGCTTTTTCGCAATGACGGTTCCGGCACCATCACACGCGAGTACTGCCGCATCAATTAAACCCACATGTGATGCAAACCCGAGTAGCTCCGTTGCACCGAACCCTACAAATTCCCGAGTATCAATCACATCTCTCCGGGTTGTGCACATACCAAATGCCTTCATCCGGTGCTCGATATTAGCTTTTACTGCTTCTTGTGTGATCTTAGGGACAGGGTATGCAAAACGTTTGGCCAGCGGGCATTCAGTAATTTTTGATTCGCCTATTTCCACAATGGCTCCGTTCCGGATAATAATCCGGGACCGTCCAATGGCTTCCAGGATGTGTTCATCCTTTTCTTGGGATGTCATAATTGATCTGCTCCACGTCTATGGGAAATTTCTGGTAAAAAACCAGAAAATGGTTCTCAACTCAATATTATCAGCAGAATGTCATTAAACTAAAGATACTAGCATCTTACCGTCTTTACCCGAATGAAAGTACCTTGTCAGAATCTGTAATGAGCGCCAGAAGGTCCTCCATGGAATGGGATTGGCAGACTTCGCTCTCCTTCCGGTTATGGGCCTTCATGCTTTTCATGCATGACAGAATTTCACCTTGTTTTTTTGTGAACAGGAATATCTGCTCCCGGACATTGAACGCAGGGGAATCAATATCCTCGATATCTACACCATGGTTTATCAGGAATATCTTCACCTTGTGCTCGTTCCGAAGCGCCAACACCCCGAAACGGAAGGCATTGTATACAACTTCGGGATCTTTTGTGCCAAGAATAATGCCAATCTTCATGCTTGTTCTCCCTATATCGACTTCCACACCTTTGCAAGAGACTCGCCCCGTACGTGAATCCTGAATTCAAGGAAATACCCGAACGGCGTGATTCGCGTCTTCAGACCTTTCGCTATCAGGCCGTTATTAATCCCGGCGAGCGCGATTTGGGCATACTCGGGACTGGACTTACTGTCGGAGAGATGGGCAAACGAATGGAGCACCACACTGTTCCGGGATGTTTTCTTTGCTAGCCAGAGAATTTGATCCACTGCCTTTTTTACAACCTTGCCGTTCCGGGCTTCATCCTCTGCTTCTACATTGATGAAAATAACTAATGAATCCGGAAATAATTCCTCTGGTCCTGCATCCGGTGCGGTCTCAATGGTCTTTGAAAATGGTTTGTACCAGAACTCGTTTGTATCAAACATCAGAAGCTTCAACGTGATTCCTCGAAGTATCTGCAAGCAGGTCGAGATGCATACAGACGGTATTTTGAACGGAATTTCCCAGTTACATTTCTGCATCAGTGGATTAAACAGGGCGATTCAGGCAAATTTTACCGTAATTTCTTGTATTGGGAGCCATCAGGTAAGAGCAACAGGTTACCTACATTAATATGTCCCTAATAATATCTACAAGATTTCGTTTTTATGTAAAATTGTTTGAATCGGCCGATTGTTCCATTACGTTAATTTATCTCAATTCAAAAGAAATGTTCAATTGCCAAACACAAGGCGGAATAGGTGTTATTTATCATGGTCAGAAAAACTCTCGATATCAGCGGAAAAGTCTGTCCGTACTGCTTGCTTGCCGTAAAGGAAGAAACTAAGACGATGACCCCGGGAGACGAGCTCGTTGTCACCTGCGATCACCCGCCAGCAGCGACGAAAAACATCCCCCTGTTTGCTCACGAGACCGGGATGTCTGTAGAGACCAAAAATCTGGCACCCAGTCTCTGGGAGATCCATCTTGTAAAAAAATAATCAGCCCTGTATCAGTTCCTGATGCATTGACGACCCCTCTTTAATGAAAATCAACATCTGTGAGAAGGTGAAACGAACATCGGTAGGTATGAATAAAAACACCGGTCTTTTTCTTTATTCGGGTCGCGTACCGGTCGATGAAATGATCCTACCAAAAAGAGTGTGAGATTTTCCTATGGGATTCTACGTGTCTGAAATCCTTGCCTCATAATGGTGTGGTGCAGTGTGCACTTTCTCGATTAACGATGTTTCGAAACATTCCTCTTTTCTAATCTCTCGCGAGATATAGCCAAGGGTATGGAGTGTCCGGGCAAATTTCATTGTGGATTCAATATATTCCGGTGGCAACGCTGCGCAGTATTTCGGCGAGATGCGATAGGTCTCTTCAACGAATGCTGCGTCTACCATGCCCGTTGTTTCTGCCACAACCCGGGCACAGGTTTTAGGATCGTGGCGAATCCATTCGCAGGCAGCTTCATGGGCGATAAGAAACCCTGTAAGCAAGCCGGATTTTTTAAGCATCTCCCGCATTACGACAATGCCGTAACTTGGGTTGAACGGCCAAAGTTGATCTGGTGAGACTACAAGCCGTCCGCTCCCGTACCTGCGGGCTGTTGTTGCAAGCGCCGGGGTACCGGCAGCGGCCACAATTTCCCCACTTACCAGGGCATCGGGAAGAAAGTCAGCCCAAGGATAATTTTTAACCGAAATCTCTGTTTTTTTATTCCTTTGAAGGAGGTCATTCACAATCACGTCATGAATGGAACCTTTTGGGGGCGTGCCGATCGTTTTGCCGGACATCTGGGAAAGAAAATCCTCCATATTGCTGCATTCGTCCAGGGACCGTACCTTGTTGCCAGCGATCATAGCCGTCCCCTCAATATGACCTCCGGCAATGCAGGCAAGTTTGAGTCCGCGGTCAATCCCGATTATTACCGGGGGTAGACCGATATACCCCAGATCGAGTCTGCCCGCATGCATCGCGTTGATGATATCAGGCCCAGAAGGAAACAGCGTCCATGTGGCCCGGATGTTCTGGTCTGCAAGAAGATCTGATCCCCGGAGCAGGAAGGCAGTATGGTAGAGCGTGGAAAGATGGCCAATCCTGATCGCTTCTTCCGGCATAGTTCACACAACCTTTTTGAGTACACAGGTGATTGCCTCATCCACGCAGGAAAGCTCAGGGCGGAGCATCCCGACCGGCACATCAACAATCTTTTCCACGATCGTTGCGAGAATAGGTGCGCAGATGATCCCTGATGCCCCGTCCTTTTCTGCCCGGGCAGCAGCAACAATGCATTCGTCAAGAGAATGGGCCGAGTAGCCTCGTATGGCAAACATCTGTCCTTCGGATTCTACCTCACGTGTCGTAAAGGAATCGAGCAGGAACTTTGCCGCAATAACGGCAATAAACCGGTGACGTTCCGGTTCAAGGGCAGACATAATCTTTTTAACGGTCGAAAGTCTGGGGTCTCTCTCGCCAAGTGTCACTTTATATAGTGTTGAAACTGGTATCCCTGTCTGCTCTGCGAGTTCCTTTACAGTCATGTTCTTTCTTTCCAGTTCCTCGTTCAAAGCGGAAGTGAAATCAATCTCAAATATCCTTTTTGAGAACATATTATCCTTAATGTGATGTTTTTGAGATTATAATTATTACTATAAGGCTAATTTTTTTTGCCAAATTGGAAAGATATTTGAATTGACCGAATGATAATTCTGCGATGTACGACGAGCTGGCATACGAACTGACGGTGCTCCCCGGAACGAACAAGGACGGGGAGAAAGAAGGCTTTGACCGGATAATTATCCGCCCAGGTGACACACTCTCGATTGTTGGGGCGACAGGTTCGGGGAAGTCTGCGTTTGTCAACGATATTGAAGTCCTTGCACAGAACGATACCGTTACAGGACGGAGCATTCTCATTAATGGAGAAGAACCCTCAGAAGACCTCGTGCGTGATCCGGCGAAGAAACCCATTGCACTTATCACCCAGAATACCCGGGTCATAGCTGATCTTACCGTTGCCCGGTTCCTTGCCCTCCATATGCAGGCCCGGGATACCGGGGCACAGAGCCTGATCGCTCGCACCATTGACCTTGCAAACGAATTTACCGGTGAAAAGATAGCCGAATCCATGCGGATGACTGCACTCTCTGGTGGCCAGACCCGGTCGATTCTCATCGCCGACGCTATCCTGATTGGCCAGACGCCAATCCTACTCCTCGATGAAGTGGAAAACGCCGGTATCAATAAAGAACGGGTCGTATCCTGTATAAGGGAATATAAAAAATCTGTTATTTTTGTCACACACGATCCCTATCTTGCCCTTATCACCGACAAACGGGTAATAATGAAGAACGGTGCGGTAGCAGGCGTACTCGAACCGGGAGACCGCGAACGTGCTATACTTCAGACAGTCACGGGTATGGATGCGTTCCTTTGGGAACTCCGGGAAAAAATTCGCGGCGGAGAACTGATAAGCGATCCAGTCGAAGCCCAATCCACACGGAAAAAGGCCGGGGTGCCAGCATGAAGCTCGTTATTGTAGCCGGTCCGCCGAGTGCTGGCAAAACCGCGGTGATACGGCAGATAATTAAGAAGTTTTCAAAGACCGACAAGCCCGCATATCTTAAGATTGACGTTGTAAAGGCATTTGAGGACGAAGAACTCCACGAAGAATTTGGCATTCATACACGGAAAGTCTATTCTGGTGACCTGTGTCCCGATCACATGGGCATCATGGTACTCAGGGATGCAATCTCATGGGCGGAGGAACTAAAAGCAGGTATGCTTATTGTTGAGAGCGCCGGGCTCTGTCTCAGATGCACACCCTACACGACCCAAGCATTTGGCATCGCTGTGCTTCCCGCAGTCTCCGGGAGCAATTCCCCCCTCAAGATGGCACCGTTAATCGCCCTTGCCGATGCAGCAGTGGTCACCAAGACTGACCTGGTTTCACAGGCAGAAAAAGAGGTTTTCAGGGAATGTATACGAAGTGTAGTCCCGAATATCGATATCATTGAGACCAATGCAGTGCAAGGCACTGGACTACGGTACCTTCTTCAGGCTATCAGCAAGTACCCCGGAATCAGCGATGCGGAAACCATTTCGCTGCGGGGGACGCCTCCCCTCGGGGTCTGCACCATCTGCATAGGCAAGAAAGACATAGGGTGGCAGCACCACTTCGGCGTAATTCGGCCGCTGGAGGAGGCTGACAATATTTACCGGGGGGACTAACCCTATGGCATGGGTTCCGCCCGGCAACAATTGCGGTTCGTGTGGCCTATCAACCTGTGAAGATTTTGAAAAAGCCATAAAAAAAGGGAAAAAGACAGAAACGGATTGCCCGTTTTATAGCGTGGAGCAGTGCACAGGCAGGAAAACTGTTCAGTACTCTGGGACTGACGTGACTGGTGCCAAGTACGATTTCATCATCCGGGCATTTCCCGGTGAACCATCAGCACGCAAATTCATCGTGCCGTTCCGCGCCGATCTCGTGGAGAAATGGGATATCCGTCCCGGTGCTCTTGTGACCGGCCGTCCCGCCGGCCCCGGCTGCCCGCTTTACCACGCGCTCAGGGTGCTTTCTGCCAACCCGGTCACAGGAGTGCTTGAATGCCATACTGTAGGCCCCCTTGCCGCAAGAAAGGAGAAGGCCTTTGACGTGCAGGCCTACAACGTCCACGCATTCGAAGGAATCGCCGAGACGGTTCTCCGTCCTCCAACGTTGGGTCTGCGGCAACGGTTCCTGCCTGGATACTGCATGATCGATCTGGCCCATACTGCGCTCGTTAACATGGTCCTGAAGAAAAAAGATGGCGTGCATGTAAGAGTCGAGGATATTCGCATCCTCTAAACGAGCTTCATGATACCTAAGTACCGAATCCGGTGCGTCAGCGGCGGAGAAATTATTCCCGACATGACCGCCCTGTCGTGCCCTTCCTCTCACAATTCACTGCTTCGCACTGAGTACAGCAGTCGGAAGTTACAGCTTGCACCTTTCCGTGGAATCTTCCGGTATCTCTGCTGGTTGCCGGTGACCATGCCTTTACTTCCTTCGGGGGGTCCGGTGACATTTACAAGTGCCGCGCTTTCGCAGGAGCTCGGTCTTTCAAAAATTTTTATTTCATTTTCCGGGTACTGCCCTGAACGTGAGGCTTCACTTACGACCGGCTCATTCAAGGAACTCGAAGCCCTCCCGACTCTTCAACGGCTTTGGGAACTCGGAAAAAAAATCCCGGTGATAGCTTCTGCTGGAAATACAGGCAGAGCATTCGCCGGACTGTCAGCACAATACAAAAAACCGGTAGTTGTTGTAGTACCCAGAGATGCAATATCGCGTCTTTGGACTACTACTCCTGCGCACGATGTATTCCTCGTTGCAGTAGAGGGTGATTACTCGGATGCAATTGCAGTAAGTAATGAGCTTTCAGTTGTCCCCGGATGCGTGCCTGAGGGCGGTGCAAAGAATGTCGCACGTCGTGATGGAATGGGAACCGTAATGCTGGATGCGGCAGTCACTCAGGGTAAGATACCGGATCATTATTTTCAAGCCGTAGGTAGCGGTACTGGGGCCATTGCTGCCTGGGAGGCGTCGCTTCGGCTTATTGGGGATGGCAGGTACGGAACAGCGCTTCCACATCTCCATCTCGCCCAGAATAAACCATTTACACCGATGGTCTCGGCATGGCAGCATCAACGACGCGCCATTGACCCGGATATTGATATGCCAGACAGGTCTAATGCCATACAGGCAGTTATGTCCCCGGTCCTTACCAACCGCAATCCCCCCTATGGTATCGCAGGGGGGCTTTTCGAAGCCCTGCAGGCAACAGACGGGCATATGTATGCCGTATCGAACGAAGAGGGCAGGAAAGCAGCAACGCTCATTGAGGATACGCTAGGTATAGATCCCGACCCGGCAGCTGCTGTTGCCACAGCTGCGCTTATCCGGGCAGTAGAGACTGGCACCGTCAGCCCGGGTGATAGTATTCTCCTCAATATCACCGGTGGGGGGTATAAGAGGATACAGGAAGATTTCACCCTGTTTCCCATTGAAACGTCTGCTATAGTGACAGCACAAGAATCCTGTGACAATATCAGGGCAAAACTCAAGAACTGGATTGTGCATTATGGATGAAAATCAAATAATTGGCGAACTTAAAAGACAGGGAATTGATCTTGTCTGCTCCGTACCCTGCGACCGGGCAAAAGGGCTTTTTTTCAAGTTACCTCAAAACTTCCGTCATATTGGCCTGACCCGGGAAGAAGACGGCGTGGGTATATCTGCCGGTGCATACCTTGCCGGTGCCCATCCAGCGATTGCCATCCAGAGCTCCGGCCTTGGAAACATGCTGAATGCGATTCTTTCCCTCACGGTAACCTTCGGTCTGCCACTTCCGGTTCTTGCGAGCTGGCGGGGGTGCGCAGGGGAAAAAATCCTAGCACAGATTCCATTCAACCGCCAGTTACCGGCAATCCTTTCGGCAGCGGGGATTGCATGCACAATAATATCCGGCCCCGATGCACCCCATGAAATTGGTGAAGCGATCACTGCCGCTTATCAAAACCGGACTCCTCAAGTGATTCTTTTCCGACCGGAGTGTCTTGAAGAAACCGGATGCAGTGTCCAAAGCCTGCCGGTACGTCCTCAACCATTTTCCGTCTGCTATGAACGAAGCTGGCGGACACCCGTTATGACCCGGCTCGAGGCAATCCGGGTCGTCATGGAGTCCGTAACCAATGAAGTTCTGGTCGCAAACATCGGCGTTCCATCAAAAGAGCTTTTCCTTGTCCGGGACAGGCATGAGAACTTTTACATGCTGGGCAGCTACACGCAGGCATCCGCGATCGGTCTTGGCATCGCAGCAGCGAGACCGGACAAAAACGTGATTGTCATCGATGGTGATGGCAGCCTTCTTGGTTCTGCAATCCTCCCGGTGATAGGCTCGACAGCACCCAACAACCTTATCCTGGTGGCTCTTGATAACGGTGTCTTTGGGAGCACCGGCAACCAGCCCCGGCCCGGGCAGGACACCGTAGATCTTGCACTTATGGCATTGGGGGCTGGATTTATTCACTCAATAACGGTGCACGAGCCGTGGGAGCTTGGGGCCGCACTGGCTTCCAAAGCGGGTAAAGGTCCGTTATTCATACACGCCCGTATCCGTCCCGGTAATAGTGATGCACCCAATATTCCCCTGTCACCAGAGCAGATCCGGGATCGATTTATGAACTCATTTTTATAACCGGATGATGTAGAAAAGGGTTGAAAAAAACAAACCATATACTCGGGCTCAATGCAGAACCGGTCTTATGAGTGCTTGCACTGTGCTGTGCAATCTTCCTGTTCCGAAAGAAAGGGATTTAATCTTTTTAAAAGAGAGATTTGCCGCTATATTCGGATTCCTATGCAACGCGGGGTTTTTTGCTCAATGGTGGAGGTTCATATGTCAGATCTGCCAAACAGTAATTGTGTCATTACGGTCGATTTCCCGGAGATATACACGCAGGAACCGGTTATTCCAGCGACTTTTCGTTGACAGGGCAACCGTTTATTGTCATCAATGTTACTGCAGTGACCCCAGTCGGTGTTCACACAAGGAAAACCAGTATACATTTCCCCATTAACCCTGTAAAAAAATTGATTGTCCTATCCAAGGAAGCCATTTAATCCGATAGATCCGGGCATACACTTTTTTTTAGGAAACATCCATTGGCATCATTTGATGCTGTAAGTACAATTCCCAGCAAGGGGCCATGAACAAAAAAATGCGCGCAATTAATGGGGGGGCAATAAATTATGATTAACATGCATAAGAGATAGAGTATAAATCTAGGAGAAAATATGGCAAATAATGTCTTAAAAAGGTAATATACCTTCAATTTTTTGATATTTGACCTTTAGAAAATGAATTTTTTAATGGGCAGCATAAATGGTCTTGAAGCGAAAGACTTAACAATTGTGATTTCTTACTTATGTATGGTAATACACTATGAGTGATCGTTTTTGTCGACCACAACCTAGGCGCGAATGAAGGATCATTCGCACGGATCGGGCATCTGCCACCATCGGCAAAGCTCGTGTATAAAGTACTGGAAACGAACGGTCAGTTGACGCAGAAGGATCTCATCCGTGAGACCGCCCTGCCGTCCCGAACTGTGCGGTATGCATTGAACAGGCTCAAAGATGAAAAGTTCCTGATTGAACATTATTATTTCATCGATGCACGGCAGAGCCTGTACGGCCTGAACACCAAGCCGCAGGAAGAGGTGGTTGCTGCATGATGCGTCCTATGTGTCAACAGGCACGTCCCTCTAATCTCCTGAGGCAGTGGTGAACCTTTCATTCACTGTCCTATCCGCGATTTTTTATTTCCTGATTTCTAAGTTTTCATATGGATCAATTCCGGGATTTGATTCACGAAAGGCCAATCAGCTTTGGATCTGCAAACTGCCATCAGTGGTGAATTTATTTTATGAAAACCCCGGAGGTTTCGAAAAATATATGTCCCCTCCCAAAGACCTGACAGATCCCAAGGTCGCACCTGAAATAAGAACCCTCAGCTGCAGTCACTAAAAAAAGGGGGGACCACAAGGGTCCCCCATTCCGGTCGATCAGTATCTGGCACTGAAAGCCGACTATGCCGTTTCGGCATATTCCTGTATCTTTGCGTACGTTTTTAGGGGATCATCATCTGGAGGTCGCCCATGGACTTTTTCATCCGGGACTCCATGCAGCCGGCTGTCATCTTGGGGGCCATCTTGCAGACGGATTCCCGGAACTGGGCCATGCACTTGGCCATCATCATCATGCATTCGCTCATCGGCTTCATCATGGTGGAATCCATGCACATCGATTCTGTGCACGAAGATTCCATGCACTTTGAGTTCATGCACATGCTGTCCATGCACATGGCCATCATCATCATGCAGGTGCTCATGGACTTCATCATGGGCGCGTCCATGCGTTTGGACTCCATGCACATGGGCATCATCGTCATACAGTCGCACATGGTCTTCATCATCGGAACCATCATCTGCATCATGCCCATCGGTGCCATTTCCATGCACTGGCTCATACACTTGCCCATCATCATCATGCATTCGCACATGGATTTCATCATGGACGAGTTCATGCGTGTGGATTCCATGCATTCTGACATCATCATCATGCAGTCACACATGGATTTCATCATGGACGAGTTCATGGACTTGACCTCCATGCACTGGTCCATCATCATCATGCATTCCTCCATGGACTTCATCATAGCTTTGTCCATTGAGGGCATTGCCATCATGCAGACATTCATCATGGACATGCTGCTCTTCATGGACTTTATCATGGCCGCGTTCATTGGCATGGTCATGGGTGCCATCATCATGCACTGGGACATGCAGCGGTACATCATGGACATGCAGCTGTTCATGGACTTAGCCATGATGTCGCTAATCGGCATAGGTTTCATGGAGTGCGAGGTCATGCACGGGGACACGCACTGGGACATAACGGCTTGGAGATCGCACATCGCTTTCTCCATACGCATGTCCATGCAATTCATCATCGTCGACTGGTTACAGCAATCGCTGTTGTCCATTTTGGAAGCTTTCATCATTGTTTTGGATGCCTTGATCATTGACTTCATGAAATATTACACCTGGCGGGATTTTCCGTCAGTTATTGAAGTAACTTGTCCGAAATATAAATCAATCGACGTAAAACAGGGAAATAAAGGCAAATTTTGCCTTTATTCTTCTTATTTTGTAATAAAAACCGGGAAATGACGTTCCGGCGGCTGTTTTTTTATTACCCGGAGAGATACTCCCTGCGCAAGAATTATGCCGTGCCGCTCATTTTAACAAAAAACGTGGTCATGAAGAACAAGTATTTTGTAGTTGTATCGTAGTTACGATTATCCGCCGGTCACATTGGCCATAGGATCGGAGATTCCATCCTGAACCTGACTACTATTATCAGGCACAAAAGAGCATACTTGATTCGTCTCCTGTGCGATCGGCGGGTTTGAGACTGATTCATATACTGTGACACTAACCAGAATAATCGCCATTACCGCTAGACACACTATTAACAGAATGATCAATGCGGAAACGTTTGCCTCATTCCAGCCTATCAATTCGAGTACACATTTCATTGAATTTTACCTGCAAGTGAGTGTCATAGAACAAAATTCCTCCTTCAAGAGGATTCTGAAAAAAAAATGTTTTAGGTCCGGATAATCCGGAAATAATCTCACGGCCCCCTGTCCAGGCTCGGGAACGGATCGACCGGATCCGGTCCATTGACGGCTGTTTCGTTAATCCATGTATCGTTGAACTCGGTAGTATACAGATCCGAGGGTTTGAACTGTCCCTGTGTAATATCTCCGTCTGCAACCATCGCGTCTATCCATGGTTGGATCTCGTCATCCGTTATTGCACCCGATTGGCTGTAGAAATGAGGGGTCGCGTTGCTAAGACCTATCGTATTAGCCGTGAGTATACCAGATTCTGTAAGGTGATTGTCAGACCATCTCTCAGAATTCTTGTATGCTATAATGAACGCTCTCACTGCATCCGGGTGATTCTTGATGAAATCATCGGTAAAGGCGAGAAGCGTGGTTCCTGCCTGTGCTCCGAAGGCATCATAACTTGTCGTAATGATCCTGACACCGCCGTGTTTTTCAGCCGCAGTATAGAACGGCGGATGGAGGACGGCGACATCAATCTGTCCGGAACGAAGAGCAGCTTCCTGCTGTGGATCAGGCATTATCACATACTCGAAACTGCTGTTTGTTAAGTTATTCTCACGGAACCAAGCGTTGTTTTCCAGATCGGCACAGATCCCAAGGGCCCCGACAGCAATCTTTGGCTTGTGACCATTTGCCACGAGATCTTTGATCGTTTGGTATGGACTGCTGTTGAGAACCAGCCAATGCATGTGATATTCACTTATATCACCGGATGGAGGTTCCTGACCGCTTAGTGCTACACCATGAACGTGAGCCCCTGCAAGTAAAAGGTCGATGAGTGTGTTGGGGTGTTCGTCCACTACATCAGTCTGCCCGGCTACGAGCGCTGCCGGTTGGAGAGACCAGTCAAGGGCACCAGAATCCACGAAATTGATGCCTCCATGGATAAAGTAACCTTTTTGTACACCAACATACCAGGGAGTCCCCGAGCAGTCCTTGTTCACGTTTGCCCGGATTGTGTAAAATGAAGAATTTACCGCGGAAGAGATCGTGGACACTGCACCGGGAGTGTTGGTAGAATTCATGTTCATGTTGCTCATATCGTTGCTGTTCTGTGTGCATCCTGAAACAATGAGAAGGAGCACAACAATGAGTGAAACTGCAGCTATCGCTGCGATCTTTGTTTTCCTGTTTTGTAATTTCTGAAACATTAGTAATCACCAGAATGTCAAATTACGAGCTCTTCTTTCCAGCCGGAGAATTTCTTTTCGATTTGGAGGAGTATCCAGTTGAACAGGATGCCGAGGAAGGCGACCGTTACGATCCCGACCCACATCTTTGGCATCTGGAATGTAGCCTGTGCCTGGAGGATCATGTAGCCAAGCCCGGAGCTTGCACCGATCATCTCTGCCCCTATCAGCATGAAAAACGCAAAAACCGCGCTCATACGAATCCCGGTGAAAACCGAAGGCATTGCTGCTGGTAGGAGCACCTTTTTGAACATCTGCCACTTTCCGATCCCCATGGATCGGGCCATTTTCACGATCGCCGGATCGACGTTCCTGATGCCGGTCACCGTGTTAAAGAGGACGGGCCACTGGCAGACCCAGAAGATGATACTGATCTTGGAGAGTTCTCCGATGCCAAGGAGCGTGATGAATACCGGGAAGAGCGTGAAAGGGTTTGCCTGGCCCAGTACCTGGAGCAAGGGATTTACCGCCGTTTCGAATGACTTGAACCAGCCCCCGAGCAGGAAACCGAGAGGAAGTGCAACCGCAAGGGCAATGAAAAACCCGATCAGTACCCGGCTCAGACTGACCGCGATATTCACGAGGAGCTCCCCTGACAGGATCAACTGGATCATTTTCTGGAGGATCGTTGTGGGCACGGGAATAATGATCGGATTGATCAACCCGATATAGGGCGCCAGCTGCCAGATAAGTAGGAAAACAAAGATGGCACCTGTTACGTGGATAAATCTCCTAGAGAATTTTCCCAGAGAGAATACCCCGTTTCTGATCCATTCTTGTCGGGAAGGCACATGATTGTCAGTTAGCGTGGTCATTGGATCCTCCCGCGGTGGCCCGGTGGCCGAACGTGCAGGTTTCGACCAAGCATTTTTCGCAATCCTGGGATCGAATCACCTCTTCCTTGAGAAGCGTCCAGAGATAGTGCCTGGTCTTCACATAGGAGTCCGAGACTTTTACATCCTCATCGAGCCGCTCTGCACGAGTCAGGGATACTTCAACAGTCTGTTTGATTTTTCCCGGGCGGGCCGTCATCACCGACACCCGGTCAGCGAGGAAAACCGCTTCGTCTATACTATGGGTGATGAAGAGGACGGTTTTTTTTGTTTCCATGGCGATTCTCAGGAGGTCTCGCTGGAGGATCTCCCTGGTTTGTGCATCCACTGCAGCAAACGGTTCATCCATGAGAAGAATATCTGGATGAAGGGCGAGGGCGCGTGCAATTGCGACCCGCTGTTTCATGCCGCCGCTCAGTTCATGGGGATAGTGATCCTGAAAACCATTCAGGCCGACAAGGGAGAGAAAGTTTGTGGCTATCCGTTTACGTTCATTCTTATCAGGTTGAAGGTTTTCGAGGCCAAACTCAACGTTGCCAAGAGCCGTTCTCCACGGAAGCAGGGCGTACTGCTGAAAGACAACCGCACGATCTGTACCTGGTCCGGTAACCGGCTTACCATCGATACGGATCTCGCCGGAAGTTGGCGTTGTTAGCCCGGCAACGAGATCGAGAAACGTCGATTTGCCGCATCCGCTGGGTCCCAGAATCACATGGAATTCCCCAGTACTGATAGCGAGATTTACACCCCCCAGTGCCTGTGTTTCCGCAGGAATTCCCATGGATCCGTTCTTTCCGTTCCCCCGGGAGGTGAAAGATTTTGTTACGTCCACTGATTCGATCTTCGTCATGATTTCCTCATATTCGTGGTTGTTCATCAAGTCCTGGTCTCTGGGTTAATTCGGTTAATTTGTCGAGGTTATCCCTGTTTTGTAGGTCTCCTCCATCATCCTAAGGCAAGGAACAATATGGTAGTTAATAAATAAGCAAAAACTGGCAGGATTTCACGAAAACCTGGATAATATCGGCAATTTTTCATTTGTTTGTAATCGGTGTACTGAACCCATAGATCAAAAAAGAGGATGGATTTTTTTAGAGGGGGCCGACGTATTTGGCAAGGAGATCTTCCAACAGGGCAACCCCGCCTCGGTACCCGGCATAATTACGATCAACGATCACCCGGTCATACATCGGGAACGCCACGCTTAAGAAGGCCACACCAAACTCCTTTGCGGCAGGCCACTTCTCAAGCGAGGTGCCAAGCATGACCTGAAAACTCCGGTTCCGTAGGTTCTCCCGTATCCGGAATGTGTCCTTTTCAAAAATGATATCCGGTTTGATCGCGGATTCAATGTTCTCGGTCAGTTCGCGCCGGATCCATTCGCGGGCTTCCTCCGGGGGTTCATCTGTAATCTGCACTACTTCGGGAAGATACCCCACCTCATTAGCAAGGTATTTTGTAATGCCTATAACGGTGTTTGCATCCCCGACAAAGGCTGCGTACGGATGAGGAAGACCGATGATGATTGCATCGGTCAGGTACTCGGTGAAGCGGTACACGTGCCGCTCTTCTTCTTCGATAACCCGTTCCACCTCTTTTTTAGAAATCTTCAATTTCTTTGCCACGGACCGGAGGAATTCAGAGGTCTGCTTTGGCCCGATTGGGGGGCTTGGGAAAGTAAGGTAATCCTGATCAAATTTCTCCTTGAGTTTTCCGGCAGCCTTATGTCCGTTCCAGGTAGAGAGCACAATGTTGAGTTCTGCCTCTGGAATCTCCTTGAGTTTTTTAACGCCTTCGAACTGGGTGAAGATAATATTTGCCTCCACGCCAATCTTTGCTAAAAGGTTCTTCGCAATATTGAGGTCACCTTTCCAAAAGACATGCTGGAAGGGGACGACGCCGAGGATGTTGACAACCTTCTTTTTCTTCTTCCTTGGTTCCAGGTACTGGTCAATGACTGCACCGAGAAATTCCTCATAACCATCGAATGTATTGCCCTTGAACCCGGCAGTATTGACAAAGATGACGTCTGCTTTTCCTTTGAACTCCCTGACAACTGATTCAACGTCATCCCCGATCAATGCTGGAACACATCCGGAGATCACTACGTAGAGCTCCCCCTCCATCAGCTGGATCGTGGAATCGATTAGCTTCCGGAGTTTGTCCTCACCCCCGAAGATTACGTGCTTCTCAATAAGACAGGAGCAGGGAGTGCTCGTTCCGCCTTGTCCACCGGCAGCATTCTCACCCGCAGCATAGTACACGCCAAGTAGTTGCGCGATACCACAACCTGCCCCGGCGTGGAGGATTGGTACCACACCGTAAACTCCGGTACTAGTGATATACGCTCCTCCAAGTGAGCAAGTCCACCGTGGCGCTTCCACAACCTCCGGATAACGGATCTCGATATCCTGAGGTACTGGTTCTGCTTCTGTCACGACACCACCGGTTCATCGTTGTCTCTGAAGTACAGGGGGTTGTCCTGTTCAAAGTACCATGCCTTGTAGTTGTCCGCGGTCTTCTCTTTCATTGTCTGCTGGAGAGATTTGCTCTTAAATGCCTGGAGCAGGAAATTTCCGTACGCAACTGCACCGGCATAAGCACTCTGCTGGGCCCAGAGATTCGGGTCACCCCGGAGTGCATGGACACGCGTGACACCTTTGAGACGCTTATAGGCACTTCCCTGGAACGGGCACGTAAGTGTCATATCAGGGTCGAGAATCCGGTTAATATGGGTCTGCTCGGCAGCCTGGAAGGTATTGACAAGGATATCGAAGTCGCCAACCTGCTGAATCACTTTTTCCAGTTCGTCGATGATCAGGTTGTCATAGTCCTGACACATTGCGGCCGACGATTTGACACCGAGTTCATCGAAATATGGCACCTGTGCAAGCAGCCGCCCCTGACCGAGTGCGCCGAGCACTTCTACTTTCTCGCCATTTGGCTTGATATGGAGGAACTCTTCCTGGATTGCTTTTAATTTCGGGTCCCATTTTCTGTGCTCTTCTGCAATGACCGCTTCGGCTTCTTTCTCCTTGCCGGTGTATTTTCCTATCTCACGGAGCCAGCCGTCGGTGCCGGAAAAGCCCATCGGAGAGGGATACATAAAGAATGGTACACCGTATTCCTGCTCGAGACCCCGTGAGAGATAATCGGTGTAGGTCGGGCACAAGGGTGCTGTTACTGCGGCTTCCGAGAGCTGCTCGAACTGCTCAACAGAGGCAAATTCCGGGACATAGTTCACCCGCAGCCCCATTTTACCGAGGAGTCTTTTGATCTCCAGCCGGTCCTGCCAGGTATACGAGAGCATGCTTGCTACGTTGACAAGATCCTTCTGTTTCTTCTGCGGTTTCTTAACCAAATACTTCAGGACGGCATGCCAGAACGCATCATAGCCGGTCTGGACGAGCCGCGAGCGTATACCCTCACAGTGAATCGGTACGATCCTCGCTCGAACTTGGGGCTGGATCTCGTTGACTGCCCCTTCAATATCCTCCCCGATGATTCCCGATGCGCAGGAGGTCAGAATGAAGATTGCCTTCGGATCGTACCGACGTTGTGCTTCAAGAACTGTTGCTTTGAGCTTATCCGTAGAACCATAGACCATGTCCTTCTCGTTCATGCTTGTGGTCAGCCAGTGAAGATCGTAATTCTCCGGCATACCCATGCTGGTCGGAATGTGCTGGAAAAGTTCCCGGTACCCGAGAGACGGGCACGAACAACCGACGGGAGCGTGGTAGACGATCGCAGCATCCCGGATGGTGTTAACCCGTACCGTGAGGTAAAAGTTCAGCGTACAGCCAGAAGTCTGTTGGAACTTGCGGTCTACCTGTTTGAGGTTTCCGCTTCTTGCATCACGCAAGAGTTCGGATGCCTTTCCATAGTATACATTGATGCCATGTGCCCGTTCCTCGCGGTTCGGGCATGTTGCATCTCCGAGATGGATCTCTGCATTGACAAGATGAGGAGTCTGATCTTTAGTCATAAAATCATCCTTTTGCTTTGGCAGTTTTTCGCGGGGCGGTCACTTTTGCCACAGGGATTCTCTGGGATCGCGGTTTTGCAACAATAGGCTCTGCACCGGGGACAATGCATTCAAGTTCGCACTTCACGTGGGATGGGGAATCCCGCACTTCCAGCAGCTTGTCAGACCAGCTCTCGGCCCAGTCCTTCAGTTGGTCGGTATCCAGTGGTGCCGGAACATACCGATCCTGATTACTGAGGATCTTCTTTGCGAGGACACGATACACATCTGCCTGTTCTGACTCCGGGGCCCCTTCTATCACAGTCTTACCCTGAAGCTCGCTCTTTGTCACTGTAAGCGAACGGGGAACATATTCCGCGATAGTTGTCTTTGTTGAAGCGGCAAAATCCTCGATGATCTCGCGTTGTATCGGCAGGTTGGTTGAATTCGCGATAATACCAGAGAACAATGCTCCCCCGCTGTTGGCGTACTTTTTGATACCTTTGAAGAGATTGTTTGCGGCGTAAATCGCCATGAAATCAGACGAACTCACCGTGTAGACTTGTTCGGCTACACCTTCCCGGATGGGTATTCCGAATCCTCCGCAAACCACATCCCCAAGGACATCGTAAATGACGACATCCGGTTTGAACTCTTCGAAGACCTTTCGCTGGCGGAGGAGCTCGATCGCGGTGATGATCCCGCGACCAGCACAGCCGACGCCGGGCTCAGGTCCTCCAGCTTCGACGCAGAGGACTCCGTTAAATCCCTCGTGGATGATGTCACTTGTCTCAACCCGTTTCCCGCTTCTCAGGGAATCCAGCACTGTCGGGATGAACCGACCTCCCCGGAGCGTGTTTGTGGAATCGCTCTTAGGGTCGCATCCGATCTGCATCACTTTCAGGCCAAGTTCCGAGAGCGCGGCACTGATATTGGACGAGGTGGTGGATTTTCCGATGCCACCTTTTCCGTAAATTGCAATGTTTCTCTGTTTTGCCATAACGATCTCTCCCTTTACTCTCCCTTTATCGAGGCATATATATGAGGAAATCAGCAAAATTTAGCATATTTATCCGTTTTTACGAATAATGCGGCAATAATCGCACCAATACTGTGATTTTCGGAACATTATCGGCTGAAAAAGTCAGGATCTGTCTCCAGAAAGAATAACTCATAATCCTTACGTAAAAGATAATTGAGAAAATAGGGAAAGGGACTTCCCTGGTATCCTGAATAGTTTCACTTATCCGACCGGAACAAGCTTCCCTTTTTCCATGCGAACCACGCGGGATGCATAAGATGCGAGATCAATGTTATGAGTTACCATTATGATGGTCGTACCTTCACAGTTGATTTCGCGAAATAGTTCCATTACTTCCTGCTCTGTATCCACATCAAGGTCTGCTGTCGGTTCATCGGCAAGGATAAGGGATGGAGAATTCATAAGTGCCCTGGCGATAGCGGTTCGCTTGAGTTCTCCTCCCGAGAGATGTGAGGGGGGGCTGTCCACCTTTTCCCTGAGCCCAACACGGACAAGAAGATCTTGGGCACGTTCGGCACTGACACTCTTACCAGCTGAAGTCCCTGCGATCTCTGCCGACAATGCTACATTCTCACGTGCAGAGAGCGTGGAGAGCAGTCCCGGGAACTGGAAGACAAACCCGATAGTGCGGGACCTCAGTGCAGAACTCTCAGCATCGGAGAGTGCGAGAATATCCTTCCCGACAATATGGACACTCCCTGTAGTTGGACGAGTAAGCCCTCCAAGAACATTCAGGAATGTTGTCTTACCGCTCCCTGACCTGCCGACGATAAGAATAAATTCCCCTTTCTCGCAAATGAAATCCACACCATCAAGGGGACGAACTTCCCGCTCACCGTCGTGGTAACTCTTCACGAGACCTCTAGCTTCGATCATAGCTCACCGCTCCTTATTGCTTCATAAGGTTCCATCAGTGCACTCCGTACGGCTGGGTATAGCGCTGCAATACCGCCCACCGCCACCGTCACAATGAAGGTGATAGCGGAAATTGACACAAGGGAGGATACAACCGGCATTGAGAGAGGGATGCGGGTGACTTCTGCGATATAGCTTTGGAACAGCATTAAGACGATCCAAGACGATGCAATTCCCAGAATACCTCCGATGGCAGCAATAATTACAGATTCCCAGATAATAAGCCGGAATATCATTGTCCGCGTGGCTCCTAGGGCCCGCAATACCCCGATTTCCCGCCGGCGTTCATTCACAACCATGAGTGATATCAGTGCAATAAGCGGTAAAGAGATAAGCGTTGCGACAAGGGCTGATAGATCGAGGATCTGTGTAATCCCTGCCAGTTGATCCGAGACAGTGCTGACTAGGGCGGATGAAGTAAGAACCCTCGTTCCGGGGACCCGGTCCACGATCCGGTAGGAAACATTGGTCACCTCAGCAGCATCATTCACTCGTACGAGTACGGCAGAAACAACACCTCGTGAAAGGACAAGCGGCTTGATCGCGTTTTCCTTTGACTCGTCCGCCATCGTGTACGCATCAGCAGTGCGGAGGAATATGGAGGTATCCAGACCGGTCCCTGTGGGATCGAGTTTTCCCACGACCCTGAAAGTGTGACCATAGAAGGTGAGATTGCTTCCGACACCAGCTACGATCTTATTCCCCACAATGATCTCGTCTTGTCCCAGCGGTTTCAGCTGGTTCGCTTCGAGCCACGGGGTAATCGTAAAATCCTGGGTTGGATCAATGGCGATGAGTTGTACCGGGAGGGAACAGCAGCTCGCGGTAAGAGTTGCGATAAAGATCTGGGGTTCAACCTGCTCGACACCGCTTACATTGATGATCTGGGGGACCACGGAATTATTAAAGAAGAATGTAGACGGTTCTCCCCTGAGGAGCACTGCCTCGCTGTCGGCAGTATAATCTTGGGGAACCACAATAATATCTGCCCCAAGTTTTGCGATCTCTGATTTCACGCAGTCAGATGCGCCGGCGAGCAGGTAGTGGCCGGAGAATAGGCTTGCAGCAATGAAGGCAAAAGCCAGTATGAGCGCCCCGTTCCTTACGGGCCGGTGAATAATACTACGTGCAATAAGTCCAAACATAAATTAGACCATGGGAATTGGGATCTCGACCTTTGCGAGTATCTGATAAATGCCGGTAATTACGGTGAATATTCCGTTGACAATACCTGCAACAGTAAAATTTCTTTTTTCCCAAACAGATACCATTCTGACCACCAGCGTTTTTCTGTTTTAATTCACCCTGTATTGGATATATACCCTAAAAAAAAGGCAAAATTGACCGTATTGCCCTCAAAATACGAGCAAATTATGCAAGAGGGTACACCCTTATAATTAACCGTATCGGATAACCGGGGGGATTTTGAAGATCACTAGAGAAATTTCTAACCTCTGATATCCAAACTTTTCAAATCCTGAACCTTAATTTTTAAAGCATAAGTGAAAATCCCGTATATTCTGCCCAAATCTTGCCACATTTTACCGGGTTTTCGTAAATATCCGCCAAATTTTGCTGATTGCCCCGTGTATTTCACCTTTTCTGTCAGAATAAAAATGAGAGATCGACATGGCGAATCAAGTAACCATAGTAAGGACACAAGGTATTGGAAATTCCATCGCTGTTTTCGATACTAGTGCCGCAAAAGGGAGAACGACAAAAGCAAATGGAGTCTAAAATGACAGAAAAAAATATACCGCATATTATTGATTCCAAGATCAATCTTGACGAAGCGACATGCCCAAACCGGGAACAGCGTGCGAACGGGATCAATGTCTGGTATGGCAAAGCAAGTGATCTTGTGCAGGAGGCAAAGGATGGGGCCCTTAAACGACAGGAACGTAAATTTCAGCAGACGTCAGGCTGTGTGCTCAACTTCTACCTTACGGTACGCGTGGGCACCATTCGCGATGCAGCAGTCATTTACCATGCTCCGGTCGGTTGCTCATCATCAGCCCTTGGGTACCGGGAGTTGTACCGGGGTGTCCCTGTCGAACTTGGGCGACCCGCGGAATACGACCTCCACTGGATGACAACCAATCTTCGGGAAAACGATGTTGTCTATGGTGCAACAGAGAAGTTGAAAAATGCCGTATTTGAGGCACAACGTCGCTATAACCCTAAGGCCATATTCATAATGACGTCTTGCACTTCCGGGATCATTGGAGAAGATATTGAAGGTGTGGTTGCGGAAGTACAGCCAAAAATAAAAGCCAAAATAGTGCCGGTTCACTGCGAAGGCTCGAGATCCCGGCTGGTGCAGACAGGATACGATTCATTCTGGCACGGTGTCCTGAAATACCTTGTCAGGAAACCAACAAAGAAGCAGAAGGATCTCGTCAATGTGGCAAGTATGCTTTCGTATACCTGGCAGGACCGGCTGGAGATAAAAAGATTACTTGAAAAAGTCGGGCTCCGTGTTAATTTCGTCCCGGAGTTTGCAACAGTGGAGCAGTTGGAGCAGCTCAGTGAAGCGGCGGTAACAGCTCCCCTTTGCCCAACCTACACCGATTACCTTTCCCGGGGACTTGAGCAAGAATACGGCGTCCCATACTTCCTGTACCCATCTCCAATGGGTATTGCTAATACGGACGCATGGCTACGGGAGATTGGAAAATATACAGGAAAATCGAAAGAAATTGAGAAGCTCATCGAAGATGAACATAAAGTCTGGATTCCGAAACTTAAAGCGATCCAAGATGAATTTGCAAAAGTAAAAGGCGACGGTAAGAAAGTAGAGGTCCTTGGAGCCCTTGGTCAGGGACGACTTCTTGCCCAACTCCCGTACTTCGATGAATTGGGGCTCAAATCTTCCGCTGCAATGTGCCAAGATTTTGATAACCTGATCCTCGGTGATCTCGAAAACCTGATCAAAAATGTAGGTGATTTTGATATCCTGGTCAACACGTTCCAAGCCGCTGAACAGTCCCACATAACAAGAAAACTCGACCCGGATATTGCTCTCACCTGCCCATTCCAAGGGGGTGCGTTTAAGCGGGAGAAAGGGATGACCAGAATTCACGCACTCCGGGGCGATCCGGATCCCTGGAGCAGGCAAAGCGGATATGCAGGGGCGATCGCATTCGGGAACTTCCTGCTTCAGTCGCTTAAAAGCAATGCATTCCAGCGGACAATGCTCGAAAAGACTGAGAACTCTTACAAGGACTGGTGGTACCGGCAGCCAGATCCCCTCCACTATCTGGTGAAAGAGGGCTAAAACCATGACAAAAGCAGTACAAGCAAAAGCAGCACCATCAGTGGCTGAGTTTCCGGCATCAGATGCTTTGGAAGCTCCACGGTACTCCTGTGCCCTTGCGGGAGCTTACTCAACCGCAGTAGGTCTCTATGGGACGGTACCGATCCTTCATTCAGGAGCAGGCTGCGGGATAGGCCAACTTTTCGGCCAGTTTTATGGGGGCGGGCAGAATGCCGGAGGACCTGTCGGCGGAACCTCCACCCCCTGTTCATCCCTTATTGAGGAGCACGTTATTTTCGGAGGGGAGAAAAAACTCCGGAACCTGGTAGAATCAAGTATCGAACTCATGAACGGGCAGTTTTTTGCAATTATATCGGGATGTATTCCTTCACTTATAGGAGACGACATTGAATCCGTTGTCAAGGAATTCCGGGAAAAGGTTCCAATCATCTCGGTAAAAGCCGCGGGATTCTCGGGGAATTCTTACCAAGGGTACGAGGCGTTCTTTGAGTCTCTTATCGACCAGTTCCTTACACCCCAGACTAAGGTGAAATGGCAGGTCAATATATTTGGTATAGTACCTTACCAGCACTTGTTCTGGAAAGGAGATCTGGACGTTATCCGGGAACTCCTTGAATCAATCGGCCTGAAACCAAATATCATATTCACCCGGTTCGATTCGCTTGAAGCCCTCAAAAGCATTCCAGCTGCAGAATACAATATAGTGCTCTCTCCGTGGGTAGGGCATGGGACAGCAGAGAAACTTAAGGAGAAGTTCAAAACCCCGTTTATCGCATTTCCAGGTGTCCCAATCGGTCCCAAGCAGACATCAGAATTCCTCCGCGTTGTGGGGAAGAAACTGAAGGTTTCCTCAAAAACTATCGAAAAAATCATTACGGAAAGAGAGCAGAGGGCATACCGGTTTAACGAGTATCTGGGAGATATTCTTACCCTTGTCCGGCCCCATGCGTACTTTTCTGTCGTAGCAGACAGTAGTACGGCAATCAGTATCACGAAGTTCCTCGCAAACGAACTCGGGTATCTTCCGGAGATAGTACAGGTCACCGACGATCCACCGGAAGATAAACGCGACCTCATCCAAAAGGAACTTCTTGAGACACTTGAGACCCCGGTAAAACCTGAGATTGTTTTCGAGGTGGATTCCTACAGGATTCGTGAGAACCTTAAAAACCGGAATTCCCTGTTCCTGTTTGCGAGTTCCTTGGAATCACCAATTGCCCTTTCCGAATTCGGGGCGATCCCCCTTACCGTTGCATTTCCGTCGTTCGATAGGCTCATCCTTGAGCACACTTATGCTGGATATAAAGGAGGACTCACCCTATCTGAAGACTTCATGAGTAAGTTTGCCGGGCCACTGTGAGGCCAGAGGAAAGATTTCCCTCTGCCCCTCAAAAGGATCTTTTTTTAACAGAATTTGAGCGCAGGAGATAGATCTTGAGAATTATAAGAGGAGATCATGTGTATTTATGAGATTGCGGTTATTGTAGGTGAAGATGGCCGGACTGTTTCCTTAACCGGTCCGGGGACAGTTGTAATCTTCCGACGGATCGATGCGATATGGCAGCGCGAAAGGATATTCCCCTTCTCGCTTGAACACGTAAACGGGCTGCCCGGATTGCGCCGGAATGTGGCGGAGCTTGTTGCATTTTTAGGAGAATGCCGGACTTTTGTTGCACAGTCCGCAAGGGGGGCCATCTCCTTTGAACTTGAGAAAGTCCGCTGTCACGTGTGGGAGATTACTGGCATACCGGAGGAATTTCTCGATTCGGTCTGTCTGGAAATAAAAGAGGAACAGGAGGTAATCCCTCCCTCTGTTGCAGTTGATGCTGTCATACCTATCCCTTTCGAAACTGTGCCCGGTAAATTTACTGTGTCAATCACTGAGATCCAAAGGAAACGTTCCGGAGTAAGCAGCAAACAGGTACTTCAGCAGTTCCTTCGGAGAGGGAATTTTACTGAGCTTGAAATTCTCTGCGAACATCTGCCACCATGGATCGGAGTCGAGATGGAGTTTCTCGGCATCCAGATTGAGACCGGACACAATGATCTCAATGAGATCCGTGTGTTGCTGAAAAAGCAAAACTAATGAGATTTGTTATATTTTCAGGGTATTTAATTGGACAAAATAGATGGGGCACGACAATATCATTTTCGTTACATTCAATTAACGCAACAATAGATGAATTTTATTTAAAAGTTTGGTGTTTATCAAGAAAAATTTATTTTGAGGGCGTTGCACCCGGTGAATTGCCGTCAGTCATGTTCATGCCACTCCCAGGACCATTGCTCATAGTTCCACTTGAACTACCGTTTATTGTTACCATCTGAGTGTTCACTGGGACAGGAGAACCTGGAACAGTAATAACAGTGATAGTTTGGTAGACCGGGGGTGAAAGTGGTGTCATATCCTTGTTCACAAGTTCAACGGAAAACGTGTGAGTACCCGGAAGGACATTGTGCCAAGTGTAACTGGTGCCATCCTGCATCTGCCATGTACCATTAGCGGTCACAGCCATCTCTCCCGGGGTTGTCGGCACCGGCACATCAATATACCAATGGACATGCCCGGTACCAGCCTGATTCTGTTCGGTCTGCATACCACCCATATCGGATCCATAGGTTATCGCGAAATTACTGATCTGAATATTGAGGGTAACATCGCTTCCAGTGATCGTCGCATTATCCTGGGGAGTGGTGATCACAACTGCGGGAGGGGGGGATATGCATCCGGCAGTAAAGATACCTAAAGCCAGAATCCCGAAGATAACACATATTGCATAGGTCTTCATAGTTTGAATTATTTTTCTAAGTATAGACAATAATAACTGAAGATTTCGGCAAATATAGCCCAAAATACCCGAATTTATGATTATCGAGGATATTTTCTGAAATTGTTTTTTACAAGGATCACTTCAGGGAAATTGCGGGTGAAGCATCATGAGGAAATCTGTTCCATATGTAGTGGATGAGATACTTTAACGAGACGAAATAGTGATTCCTCACCATAAATTCAACAGATTCCATTCTATAATACGAAGAATTGCTTCACTGAAAAGAAAAAAGGTGTTCATCCTTTATCACGCTGACAGGCCCTAGTACGCAATTATTGGTTTCAAGGTAACAAATATTGCCGATATTTTCTCATTAAACGAAGATATTGACCCATTCTTGCTTTTTTCATTGGGTATTTATCACTTCCTCTCATTAAAAACAGGATAATCACACATCTGAGTAGGCTGAAATATACCGCATTCTGGCCAAAGGCGCCTGAATAATTTCGACGGCTTAAGCAAAAAAAGGGGGAATAATATGCACTCAAATGATGACGTCCACATCTGTGATGAAAAACTGAACCTGGAAGAGAGGACCTGTCCCAACCGGGAGCAAAGGGCCAACGGTATTAACGTTTACTATGGCCCGGTCACCCAGCTGATTAAAGATGCGAAGTCCGGTAATCTCAAAATGAGCGAGCGAAAATTCCAGCAATCTGCAGGATGTGCCCTCAATTTTTACCTCGCCATTCGTATCAGCACAATACGGGACGCAGTGCTCATTTTTCATGCGCCAGTAGGCTGCTCGGCGTCAGCTCTTGGGTATAGGGAACTATTCCGGAATATACCCGCAGCAGATGGCAGGCCTGTCTTTGACCTCCACTGGCTGACAACGGGAATTTCCGAGAAAGACATCGTGTATGGTGCCGGCGAAAAACTCAGGAAAGCCATAAAAGTGGCCGAAGAGCGTTATAAGCCCCGGGCAATCTTTGTGCTCACCTCCTGTGCATCCGGCATTATCGGAGAGGACCTTGAGGGCGCTGTCAACACTATGCAGCCTCACATCAAAGCAAAGATCGTGCCGATCCACTGCGAAGGTATCCGTTCGAGGCTGGTACAAACAGGATACGATGCTTTCTGGCATGGGGTGTTAAAATACCTGGTTAAAAAGCCTGAAAAGAAACAGGATGACTTAGTCAACATAGCAAGCATGCTCTCTTACACCTGGCAGGACCGCGTGGAGATGACCAATATTTTAAAAAGAATGGGATTACGGCCAAATTTTGTTCCGGAGTTCGCCAGTGTACAGCAACTGGAAGAGCTTTCCGAAGCAGCTGTGACGGCACCACTCTGCGCTTCCTATACTGACTACATCTCCCGGGGCTTGGAGCAGGAATACGGGGTACCCTACTTCATGTACCCGTCTCCGGTAGGTTTTCAGAATACGGACGCGTGGCTCCGGAAGATCGCGGAGTACACGGGAAAAGAACGGGAAGCCGAGATGGTAATTGAAGAGGAACACAAGAAATGGGGTCCCCGTATGGATGTTATCCGAAAAGAATTCGAAAACTTCAAGGGCAGCGGGAAGAAAATCGAGATGCTTGGTGCTCTCGGCCAGGGGCGGTTACTGTCACAACTGCCGTACTTCGACGAACTAGGCATTAAATCGTCAGCAGCCCTGTCCCAGGATTATGATAACCTGATCCTAGAAGACTTGGAAAAAGTCGTTGAACAAGTCGGGGAGTTCAACATACTGATCAATACCTTCCAAGCTGCAGAACAGGCTCATATCACCAGGATGTTAAACCCGGATATCACTCTTACCTGCCCGTTCCAAGGGAGTGCCTACAAGCGAAACAAAGGTGCTACTCGTACCCATGCAGTGAGGTGCGATAATCTCAAGTGGAGTCAGCAGACCGCATATGCAGGAGCAGTGGCCTATGGCAGCTTCCTGCTCCAGGGAATGAAAAGTATCTCCTGGCAAAAAACGATGCTGGAAAAGACCGAATACGGGTACAAGGATTGGTACTTCAAGCAGCCCGACCCGCTCTACTACCTTGAAAAAGATACAGCCTGAAGGAGGAGAAAAATGGCGGAAACGGGCGTGGAAAATAAATCACTAGGTGACGATATTGGCGACATACAAGAGGCACCGAGATACTCGTGTTCCCTTGCAGGCGCCTATGCATCGACGCTGGGCGTTTATGGAGCAGTTCCAATACTTCATTCTGGGGGTGGCTGCGGAGTTGCTCAGCTCTTCGGCCAGTTCTACACTGCAGGAGAATGTGCACCAGGAGTGCAGGGCGGCACCGGCACACCCTGTACTTCCCTTGTTGAGCAGCATGTTATCTTTGGTGGAGAGGACCGGCTGCGAAAACTCATCAAATCTACAACCGAACTGATGGACGGCAGCTTGTTCGTGGTAATAACCGGCTGCGTACCAGCGCTTATAGGGGACGATGTAGAATCAGTGGTGAGGGAATTTAAAGCGGACACGAAGAATAAGATACCGATCATTTACGTGAACGCGGCGGGGTTTTCCGGGAATACGTATCACGGTTATGAATTATTTTTTAATGCCGTGATCGACCAGTACCTGGTGCCGCTGAAAAAGAAGAAGCGCACCATCAACATTTTCGGTGTCGTACCGTTTCAGCATGTGTTCTGGAAAGGGGATCTGGAGATACTGAAAAACACTTTTGCTAAGATCGGTGTCGAGGCGAATATAATTTTCACCGAATTTTCCGGCCCGGAAAAATTAAAACGGATCCCTGCTGCCGAGTTAAACCTCGTTCTAAATCCGTGGCTTGGCCACAGCATAGTCCAAAGGCTTGAGGAAACGTTCGGGACGCCGTATATCGCCTTCCCGAGCGTGCCCGTCGGACCCAAGCAGACAACAGCCCTACTGGGCATAGTGGCTGAAAAACTTGGCATCCCGGAGAAAAAAGTAAAGGATGTTGTCGCAGCTGAAGAACGCAAGGCATACCGCAACGTGGAGTATTTCGGAGATGCATTGATTATCGGGATGCCTCATTCCTACACCGCCGTGGTCGCCGACAGCGCTACGGCCATCGGGGTCACGAAATATATCGCAAACGAGGTTGGTTACCTGCCGGATATTACCATTATCACGGATAATCCTCCGGAAGAAAAGCGCCCGGAGATCCTGCGTGAGCTTTCGGATAACATCGACTGCGTAATTAAACCCGAGATTTTCTTTGAGTCGGACACTCACAAGATCCGGCAGCTGCTGAAGGGCAGGAGTTTTTTAGTTCTGCTCGCAAGCTCGCTTGAGAAGTACATTACCAACGAGTTCAACGATGCGCTGCACCTGAGTGTCTCATTCCCGATAAACGATCGGATGATTATCGATCACTCTTATGCCGGATACCGTGGGGGTATAACGCTTATGGAAGACATTATAACAAAATTTACCGGGCCACTTTAAGGAAGACAACAGGGGTTAGATCCCTATTTACTGAGTGCATGGTTTCCATACCACGAACTGTGCATTCCTGTTTGTATCTCTCTTTAATGTACTGATTACAGGGATTAAGGGACCTAAACAATTGATGTTTAGCGGAGCATGCGCAAAACCAGAAACTCTTGGCAAGAGTTGCCCAAATCCCATGATATTATGCCCGGCAATTAAAGAATTTTTAATACTCGAGGATTAGGCGATGGTAGATTACCTGTTATTGAAAGCTGCGCTCCTGACAGAGGGGATATGGTCTGACCATGAGAGTGTATCTGAGGTCGGAACCCGTTACAAAGAGCAGAATCACGGGCTCTTCGGCTGGGATTTTGAAAATCACATCAAGCAAAAACTTCCCGATGACTTTTGTCTTCCTGATGGTACAGTAGTCCAGTTCCGTTTGAACACAAAGTCTCCATACCATGTGGCGTCCATAGATGACAAGCCGCAGCTGTATTATAATGACCATGCAATCTGTGAAGTAAGCTGGCTCAGGCGACCTCGTTATTATGATGAGAAGACCGCGAAAGGCAACGAAATGATAAAGATCGGCCAGATTGGCGGTAAAGATGATCTTTTCTTCTGTTACCAGAACTACTGTTCTCACTTTGCCAAAAACAAACAATGTGGGTTCTGCAATCTCGTTTCTACTTCGAACGTCTACGACTCAGTCGTAAGGAGAAAAGATGCGGGTGAAATAGGGGAAGTCACAAAGGCTGCATGGGCGGAGGGGGATGTGAACCACGTGAATATTACGGGAGGATGCATCAACCCGAAACGGGAGATAACTATCGTCTCTGAGATCTTTGAATCCATCCGGGAATATACCGGGTTTGATACTGTGCCTGGTACACTTCTTCCCTCCCCGGCAAAAGGAGATGCGATTGACAAATATTTTGAAACCGGGGTTGGTTCACTCTCTTTTGCCATGGAGGTCTGGGACAAAAAATACTACGAAGCGATCTGCCCGGGTAAATCGGAAAGTACATCGCACGGTGATTTTGTTGAATCCATAAAAAAAGCGGTGGGTGTTTTCGGTGAAGGTAACGTCTATACGATCTTTGTCATGGGCCTGGAACCAAAAGAAACGTTCCTCGAAGGAGTGAATACAATATCAGAACTGGGAGCAAACATCATCCCGTTTGTCTGGTCCCCGAATCCCGGTTCGAAGCTCAGCGGGCATCGTGCTCCGTTTGCAGAGTGGTATGCTGAAACCACTCGTCAGGCAGCTGAGATCGTCCACGAGCACAAAGTGCCTGCGGGAACCAAAAATCATTGTTATCTGTGCGATGGGAACTCCCTGTTACACGATGCACTGCGGGAAAAAGGGGTTGTGTAACCGGATATCCCTTTTTATGAACCTGCTCTCTCCTTAAGGAGTGGACTCTGGAGGTGCCCGGACTCCTGCACCAATTGCTGTCCGGGGCACCCCGATAGATTCAGGAGCAAAACCATGCTAATCAGGAGACTTAAAAAAGAGGATCTTCCCGCACTCGCCCGGCTGTACGTTCAGTTCTGGAACGAGGAATCCTCCCTTGGGAAGATGCAGGAAACCTTTGCACGGCTCAGAGATGATCCGGATTACATCTTCCTGGTTGCGTATGCGGACGACGAGATCGCAGGGTCCCTGATGGGGATCGTCTGCGAAGAACTCTACGGCGAGTGTCGCCCATTCATGGTCATCGAGGACGTAATCGTTGACCAGAAATTTCGTCAGCAAGGAATCGGTTCGGCGTTGATGCGAGAGATAGAGGCATATGCCGTCTCGCGCAATTGCAATTACATCATTTTTGTGTCCGAGAGAGAACGGACCGATTCGCTCCCATTCTACCGGTCCCTCGGGTATGAGCCCGATTCATACCGGGGTTTCAAAAAAAGGCTGGGTGGACAGGGCACCCGGTTGATGCCAGAGCCTCTTACCGAAGCCAGAATCCCTCATAGAGAGTACGGGAAATTCCGGTTCGGATAATCTGTCCGATCCCTCCCAAAAATCCCCTTATTCCTCAACACTTGGCAAAATTTTCCGGCTACAAAAAAAACGCATGGCTGCGGAGAAATTTGCCTGTAAATGCGCATATTTCGAATTATCTCCCCAAATATTGCGAATTTATCAGCCATTATTAAAATACACGCCAGATTACCTTCAGGGATTTGGATAACCGGTCACCGCTCTCTCGGGTTTTCCCTTGAGAACTGCACATCTGTCCCTCACTGAAACCGAGGGAACGTCCACACCCATAAAACAATGGAGAATCGTAATGAGTGATACTACAACTACAGAGAACAACAAACAAAACGGACTGAAACGATCGTACCTGTCCTCGTTTGAAGTACTGGGCCAGTCCATTGCCGCTATCGCGCCCAGCGCGACACCGGCCCTAGTTATCCCGCTGGTATTCGGATTTGCCGGCAACGGGACTTGGCTTGCATACGCAATCGGACTGGTGGTCTTCCTATTAGTGTCCTTAAGCGTCAACCAGTTCACAAAGCGATCTGCCACACCAGGGAACCTGTACTCCTTTATCGTTAAAGGTCTGGGGACCGATGCCGGTGTGATCACCGGCTGGGGCTTGGTGCTTGCGTACCTGCTGACGGCGAGCGCAGTACTGTGCGGGTATATCAATTACGCAAATGTGCTGATTGGTTATTCCGGCATTGCCCTGCCGCCAGTCATTCAGGCGATTATTCTGGGGATTATCGGTGCAGCGATCGCCTGGTATATCGCCGTAAAGGACATAAAGCTCTCTGCCCGGCTGATGCTCAGTCTCGAAATTATCTCGATGACTCTGATAACTCTCCTAGCCATCGTTGTCCTTGTCAATCACGGCTTTACCATCGACCCAGCCCAGATATCCCTGCAGGGGGTATCGCTTTCAAGCTGGGGAATCGGCCTTGTGCTTGCTTTCTTCTCTTTCTGCGGCTTTGAGAGTGCAACCTCTCTTGGGCATGAAGCCAAGGATCCCTTAAAGACGATCCCACGGGCTGTAATCTCGAGCACAGCCATTGTCGGTGTCTTCTTCATCCTTCTCTCATACATCGAGGTCTTCGGTTTCCAGGGAAGTTCCACGGCACTAAACAATGCTGCTGCGCCACTGACCGACATTGCTAACGCAAACGGAATTGGCATATTTGGCCCGCTGATCTCGATTGGTGCACTCATCAGTTTCTGGGCTTGCTTCATGGCATGCATTAACGCCGCGTCCCGGGTCCTGTACCTGATGGGACAGCATGGCGTGGTCCATTCTAACGTAGGCGATGTCCACAAAACTAACAGGACCCCGCATATTGCCATAACCGCCACGGTTATCGTCGCAGCCGTGATTCCGTTCATCCTCATCGCGTACGGTGGCGGACTGTTTGACATCTACGGCTGGGTAGGCACGATAGGGACCTATGGGTTTATCCTTGCCTATGCACTGATCGCCATAGCTGCACCGCTGTACCTGCTCCGGGAAAAGGAACTCAAACGCCCCGATATCGCCCTTGCAGTGGTCACGATTATCCTGCTGGCGGCAGCCATCGTGGGAAGTATCTATTCGAACGCAACATCAGGCGCCCCCTACAGCTGGTTTATCTACATCTTCGTAGGCTATCTCATCATTGGCGGAGCGTTGTTCCTGGTCAGCAAAAAGCGCAGCCCGCACCTCTCTGCCAGTATCACAACCGAAATTGAAAAAGTCCATACAGAATTCCGGGCTATCCGGGCCGAAGGTGGAAACGGGCCAAAGCACTAGAGCGCAGAAGAATACAAAGATAAAGAATATTGTCAGTGATGACGGGACACGGGTTTTTTCATCCCGTCGTCCTTCCTCTTTTTTGGCCCGTCCCTGTATTATCTCATCGTTCTTTCCAGAAGATCCTGTCAGTTTATCGGGAATTAATAATTCCCAAGGCGTGACAGAAAGAGTACAGGTTTAAGGACAATGGATGTCGGGTTTTAGCCGATGCACACCGGGTGTTTAAGAAACGGCTGGGCATCCAGTCAAAAAAAGTATTGCTTGAGTTCCAGCCGGGTGAATAGCTGCTGAACTAATCGGCAGATATCCGGTGATGCGGCATGCGATAAGCACAATCCTTGATCAAAGTGAACAGATACTCTCGTAATATCTTCTGTGGGCTTAATCAAAGCGGCTTATCTGTGATGGATATCCCGGCGGCAACCATACGCTCACGGATAAGATCTGCAACCTCAAACTGTTTTTTTGCCCGTAGTTCTTCCCGGATATCATGCAGGACACTCAGGGGTGCGCTGGTCTCGCGAAGGAAATTGATCCCGAGGATCTCCCCGTACTCCCGCAACGCCTCAAGATCTCCACTCGTCGCAAGTGCCTGGATTGCCGCAAGTGCCATAGGGGTATTGAGATCAGACTCCATAGCATCAATGAACGCTTTTCTTCCCTTCGCGTCTGGCCCCTTATCTTTGGTTGCAATAGCCCGGATATGGTCGAGTCCCCGGGCGGCGTTGGCAAACCCCTCATCGGTTGCCTGAAGCGGGGACCGGTAGTGGGAGAGCAGGATGGAATACCGGAGTACATCCTTATTCCATGTTTTTAGGGCGTCCCGTATCGTGACAAAGTTCCCGAGCGACTTGGACATCTTTTCTCCTTTTACCGTGAGAAATCCCGTGTGCAGCCAGTATCTGACCATCGGATGCTTTCCTTCCAGAGACTCCATCTGCGCAATCTCCGCCTCATGGTGGGGGAAAATCAGGTCCAGTCCCCCCCCGTGAATGTCGTACTGCTGCCCGAAGTATTTCTCAGATATGGCTGTGTCCTCGATATGCCAGCCGGGCCGTCCCCTGCCCCAGGGAGAATCCCAAGTATATTCCCCAAATTCGCCCAGTTTCCAGAGGGCAAAATCCAGAGGGTTGTGCTTTGTCACATCAGTGACCCGGCTGACACGCTTTGCCCGCTCCTGTCCTGAAAGTTCGCCGTTATGGCCGAACGTATCAAGATTAAAGTAAACCCCGGTCTCCGTGACGTATGCTACATTCCGATCAACTAACCGTTGAACCTGGTTGATGATCTCAGGGATGTGGGTTGTGGCCCGGGCATAATAACTGACTGCATCAATGCCAAGGGAATGCATGTCCCTGAGGTACTCGGTCTCAAACTTCCTTGCCAGAACGCTCTGGGACACTCCTTCTTCTTTTGCACGGTTAATGATCTTATCATCAACGTCAGTGATGTTCTGGAGATAGAACACCTCTTTACCGGTTGAACGGAGGTACTTTGCGAGGACATCAAAGACGACATAGGTCCTTGCGTGTCCAATATGAGAATAATCATAAACCGTCGGCCCGCAGACAAAAAGTGCGACCCTGTCCGGGTGAAGTGTCACAAGCGCTTCAACGGTTCTTGATAATGTGCTGTACAGTTCCATAGCAAAGATCCCCTTTTCTCCAGACGCCGGCGGAGGGAGTCGAACCCCCAGACATTCGCTTTGCAGGCGAAGGCATTAACCGCTCTGCCACACCGGCTCATATCACTTTTCTTTTTTCTTCGGATCGCTGCGCTTTTCCTTAATCTGCAATGATAGCATGGCACAGAACATTTTTATCGATTACTTCATCATCATTTCTCCCTCACCCTCCCGGATCCCAGGAGAAGTATTGCAATTTCAGCTATGATCCACATCATTATTTTCAAACCTCCCCGAAAGCCTGTTCAAGGTCCGCGATGAGATCGTCAACATTCTCAATACCCGCAGAAATCCGGATAAGTGAATCGGTCACCCCTACCTTCTCTCTCTCTTTTTTCGGGACTGATGCATGGGTCATTGTCGCGGGATGCTCAATGAGCGATTCAACCCCGCCGAGGCTCTCAGCAAGGGCAAAGATCTTGAGCGCACGGAGGAACCTGAGCGCCGCAGTTTTTCCTCCTTTGATCTCAAATGAAATCATGCCGGAAAATCCGTCCATCTGCTTTTTTGCAAGCGTATGCTGGGGATGGGAGCGAAGCCCCGGATAATTGACAGTGTCCACTTTATCATGGCTCTCAAGGTACCTGGCAACAGCAAGAGCGTTTTTACCATGCCGCTCCATCCGTAACGCCAGAGTTTTAATGCCCCGGGCAACAAGGAAACTATCGAACGGCGAGAGGATTGCACCTGCCGTATTCTGGTTAAACCGGATCCTACGGTACAGATTTTCATCTGATAGCATAACTGCTCCGCCGATAGAATCGCTGTGACCATTGATGTACTTGGTTGTGCTATGGACAACAATATCCGCACCAAGCAGAAGCGGGTGCTGGAAGAACGGGCTTGCAAAGGTATTGTCCACGATAACCGGGATATCTTCTTCGTGGGCGATTTTTACGATCTCACGGATGTCGCAAAGCCGGATCAGGGGATTTGTCGGTGATTCCAGCCAGACAAATCGTGTATTTTTACGGAGACCTGCGTTAATATTCTCAGGGTCTCTGGCATCCACGTAAGAGAAGCGTACGCCGAAATTTTCCTGGAACACGTGGTTAAAGAGCCGGCGGGTGCCTCCATAGAGATCATCGAACGCGACTACATGATCATTCTTTTTGAGCAGCGTTAAGGCCACGGTAGTCTCTGCAGCAAGGCCAGAAGAAAACGCTAAACCGAAATGAGCGTTCTCGATTACCGCCAGTTTCTTCTCAAGCGCGTGGCGTGTCGGGTTCCCGCTCCGGGAATACTCGTACCCCCGGGGAGGCGCAGACACATCCTCCCGTGCAAACGTGGACGACAGGTGGATGGGGATCACGACATCCCCGGACCCACCTTCGGAGAACACCGGCTCCTCTCCGACATGCACCGCCGCGGTCTCGAATTTCATTTCAGATCACGTCCCCGAATCCGTTATACTTCATCCATTCATCATTGAAAATCGTGGTAAGATAATTGCGGCCGGTATCCGGTAACAGTACTACGAGAAGGTCATCTTTGTTAAGTTTCTGTGCCAGATCTGCAGCAGCAAAAACAGAGGCTCCTGCCGTCCCGCCAACCAGTATACCCTCCTCCCGTGCCAGCCTCCGGGTCATCCGGAACGCATCTGCATCATTGACGACGATGATATCGTCCACGATATCGAGATTCACCGTATCCGGGATAAAATCCTCTCCTGTGCCCTCAACCTTGTACGGGTGAGCTTCCGGGGTAGTCCCATAGAATACATGATGGTAGATAGACCCCTCGGGATCAACACCAATAATCCTGATATCCGGATTTTTCTCTTTCAGGTACTTCGCTGTGCCGGAGATTGTCCCCCCAGTCCCAATGCCTGCAATGAAATGTGTTATCTTTCCATCGGTATCCTTCCAGATCTCCGGGCCTGTCGAAGTATAATGGGCAGCCGGGTTGTTCGGGTTTTTGAACTGGTTGGGGACAAATGCTCCCGGAGTGTTACGCGCTACTTTTTCTGCAACCTTGTAATAACTCCGTTCGTCTTCAGGGGGGACATTTGTCGGAGTCCGTATGACTTCTGCTCCATACGCGCGGAGGATGATTTCCTTATCCATGCTCATCTTTTCCGGCATCGTAAAGACCATCTGGTACCCCCGCGAGGCCCCAATTATTGCAAGTCCAACACCGGTATTTCCGGATGTCGGTTCGACCACGGTTCCTCCTGCCTGGATTAGACCCTCCCGCTCGGCAGCAAGGAGCATCTCCTTTGCTATCCGGTCCTTTGCGCTTCCCCCCGGGTTAAAACTCTCTGCTTTTGCAAGGACAAGTGGCTGCGTCCCGGTATGAAGCACACGGTGTAGCCGGATCAACGGAGTGCTGCCAATGGTATCGATGATATTTTCATAGAATTTCACGAGTTGTCATCTCCGAGCGTAAGGGGCATTGTTCCTGAAACCGTACAATAAAAAACCAGAAATAATGGCAGGGAGCAGAGAGCGCGATCCGCAAAATACCAGAATTACCGGTTGGAAAATATTAGCTCAGCAACGACACGGGAAAAAAATACTTTCAAAAGAGGGAGAAACCTGTTTTGGGACCTGATGGAACATGCCAGACTGCCGCATACGCCACATATCCGGGTTCCGGGAAATAGCATCCATCATTGTTTCTTCCTTGATTCCTGTTGATCCTGATTATTTTCCTTATTGCTTTGTAATACAAGATTTCTGCCTTTCTCCATAAAATAGTTCAGGTAGCGGTAAAATGAAAAACCGGATCACTCACGGGGAGCTGCGGACTTTTTTCAGTCCTGATGAAGTGATAGGAAGCATAAAACAATGTGATGCCGTTGTAAGAAGATTGGTCATCAGAATGAGATAGTTGAAAAATAATTACAGGATCCTGTCTTTAGCCAACTGCGCTGCAGCGGAGGCAAAAGCCATCTGGTTCTGGATCCTGATTCCTTCTTCAAATGATTCCAACGATTGGGGAACGGATTTTCCTTCGCACTGGAACCCGAGTTCTGTGCATGAGGGAATGATGTGCCAGTACAGAACCTTCTGCCTGAACTGGACGGTATCCCGGAAAAATCCGAATCCGGCAGTACCGCAGGTCATAAATGCTCAGCCTCTAGTGCTGCATATTTCTCGAAGATTTCATTTGAGGAGTAATCATAGAAGTGAATGAGGCTGCAGAGCGCATTCATGTGGGCACGGGCCCGTTCGAGCCTGCTGATCATCTGGCAGGTATCAAGGTACAATTCTGCCAGATCTTCTTGAGTGCCATACGATGCGTCCGCTTGAAGGTTGGCTGCCTGCTGGAAGAAGAACCGTTCATGCAGGTGCAGATGGTTCCTCGCAGCAGCAGCTACCCGGTCAAGCTCGTCAAACCCGGTGACGATAGTGGACAGGTTGGCGAGAATTTTTTGCCGATATTCCCGGCGGTTCTCGCGGTCTATTGTGGTCTGCATGGTTAGAATAAAGGTTGTCTTGTATGCATATAAAGCATAATTTAGAGGCAAAAGTTACATAAATTATGATTAGGAGTGATAATATTATGCCGTAAAAGAGGCAGGTATTCCTTAAGGCTTGCAGAAATATCGGCTCTACAGATATCCTCCGATGAAAATGAAATATGTTCGAATTGAAATGTTCGGCAAAAATCACCGGAGTGATATTGAACATGAAATTGGTATATATCGAAATCTTTTACAGCGAACAGATAGATCCGTGCAGACCATCATATGGACAGACAAAAATCGGGCTCTGGAGAAAACCTGTCTGAAAAGGCTGTGCCGATGTTCGAATGTGATCAGGTACGGCGTTTCCTTACCAAATTATGCAAACAATGCGATCTTCATCCTCATCAGTTGCTGATAATTCCTACAGAGCCAAAACTTTATGTAATGACAATAATGACATAGTAGATGCATTCACAATTGTGAACTTCACCGGGTGACCGGACGAGGCCTGACACATCAGTCCATACACCGGATCTGTGGAGGTTGGAATCCTGGCAAAACTTATATCTCTCATATCGGGGGGCATTGATTCACCGGTTGCAACCTATCTCATGATCCAGCGCGGTGTCGAAATTGTGGCAGTCCATATGGACAACCGCCCATTCACCGATGAGAAAAACCTGGATAAAACGATGAGTCTGGTCCGCCACCTCCAGGATCTGACCGGGACTCCGATCAAGACATATGTAGTTCCTCATGGACCTAACCACATTGCCTTCGCCCGGAACTGTCAGCGTCACCTGCACTGCCTGTTCTGCAGGAGAATGATGTACAGAATCGCGGAGCGGATCGCACAAATAGAAGGCGCCGATGGAATCCTGACCGGGGAGTCTCTGGGTCAGGTGGCCTCGCAGACGCTCCAGAACCTCATGGTAATTAACCGGACCGTGAAGATGCCGATCATCCGCCCACTCATTGGTCTTGACAAAGTTGAGATCATCGAAATCGCCCGGAAAATCGGTACCTATGAGATCTCCACGCTCCCGGGTCTCTGCTGTACTATTGTTCCCAAGAAACCTTCGACAGCAGCCAAATCCGGGGATGTACTCTGCGAAGAGCAAAAAATTGATATCGGGACACTTGTCGAAAAGTCTCTGGCGGGGATGCATGTATTCTCTTTTGAAACCCTGTAAAACATCGGCCGCATACGAGGCGATCCCCCGGGAACATCTGAATCTTGACCTTGACCAAAGTGAGGAGATCCTGAAAAATGTCTGTACTATTGTTACTAACGCAGGCATTCTCCTGATTGTGAACGACCGGTGTGAAGTTTCGATCCATAAGGACGGACGGCTTATCCTCAAGACAGATTCGCAGGAAATTGCTTCGGATCAAGCCGGGCGTATCGCCGCGTGGCTTGAAGGAACGACTGCGATACGTAAGCATCAGCAGGGAAGAAGTTCCGGCATGACAAAATCTGACCGCGGCAGATAAGGAGAGCAAAGGGCCGGGATTCAGAAACCTACATACTTTCGTCGGCCTGTAACCTACAAACCAATGTATCGTGCGTAGATCGAACGGGCATAGGTTTCATCATTTGTACCTTGTATAATTGCCCTCCCGTCGCGGAATATGGTGATCTCTTCTGATCCCGATTTGAAGGTTAGCATGTATTTCGTGAAGCGAACATCGCCAAGCCGGTATAGCCGGGTTTCCAGTTCTTCAAGAGAGACTTCCATAGCTGCCGCAGGAGTAATCTGGATGGCATTTCTTCCACAGAGCGATGTTATCATCTCGGGGGAAACAGTGTCCAGGTACTCGAGCTTCCCCATCCCGCAGCACAGGCAGGCTTCTCGTTTCCTGACTGCAATCCGGTCAAATGTGCCCCGCCATGCATCGACATGGACAAGGTACGAGATCTCGTCCCTGGTATCGAGCTGGCTGGTAAGGATCTGGTAGGCAAGCGTGCACTCAAGGGAGGCAATGAGAGCAGGAATCGTGTTCAGAACCCCGGCAATGTCGCATGTCTGCAGAAGGCCAGGTCCGGGAGGCGAGGGGACAAGACACCGGAAACAGGGTGTCTTGCCTGGCAGGATAGGCATAACCATTCCCCCTGTTCCGACGGCACCAGCATAGATCCAAGGAATTTGATGTTTAACACAGACATCGTTTATGAGAAAGCGAGTCTGGAGGTTATCGGTCCCGTCCAGTATCACGTCAGCCCCCTCAAGGAGTTTCTCGGCGTTTGATGGGTTCAGGTCTTTTGTGTGTGCCTCGATCCCGATGGAAGAATTGATCTTTTGTAAAATTTCAGCGGCAGCAACAGCCTTTGGGCGATTCAGATCCTCTTCGCTGTAAAGGATCTGGCGTTGAAGGTTGTGTAGTTCCACAAGATCGCGGTCGATTAATACGACATGTCCGATCCCAGCCCGAACCAGAAAATTCGCTGCGAAGCTGCCAAGTGCTCCAAGACCGACTACAACTGCCCTACTTTCCTTAAACGTGCGCTGCCCCTCAACGCCAATCTCAGGAAGAAGACTCTGGCGGCAATAACGATCCCGGGGCTTCTCGTGTGACTCATGAAGTATTCCTTTACTAATTCCGTCCAAAGGTTTCATTCGATCGACTCCTGTTCACCGGGAATAATACGACCAACGTTCTCTGCCTGCAATTCCGACAGTACTGGCAGGGTTCTGCAAAATAGTACAACCCGTTCTCGTACCTGGCATGCTGTAATCCCGGGCTTTTTAACCTGTAAAGTCCCCTGCTATCTCCCTGACAGTATCGATTAACAATTCAGCATCTTCGATAGTGTTGTAGCAGTGCAGGCTTGCCCGAACCGTTCCTTCAGAAAGGCCCAGATGTTCCATCAGGGGCATGCAACAGTGATGTCCCGAACGCACCATGACTTTTGCTTCCCCGTCAAGCATGATGGCAACATCATGAGGATTGATACCTTTAATTACAAACGAGATGACCCCGATCCGATCTCCCGCCGGGCCTGGTCCAACTACCTCAACGTTTTCTATCCCGGAGAGTTCTTCGATAATGAGCCGGGTAATCGTCTGCTCGTGGTGCTGTATATTCTCCATACCGAGAGATTTCAGGTAATCGATAGCGCGGGCTAGACCAATGGCTCCTGAAATGTTGGGAGTTCCAGCCTCGTAGCGTTCATATCCGTCAGTGAGGGTATATCCTGCCGCAGTCACCCGCTCCACACCACCACCACCGAGAAGCAGAGGTTCCAATCCGGGGTTCTTCATAAAAAGGACTCCGGTACCGGTGGGCCCGAGCATCTTGTGCCCTGAGAAACAGAGGAAGTCGCACCCTAACTGCTTCACGTCCACCGGTATGTGAGGCACAGACTGGGATCCATCAACGAGCAGGAGTGCCCCGTAATCCTGACAGATTCTGGCAAATTCACGGATGGGCACGATATTTCCCAGTACATTAGATACCTGAGTGATAGCGACAAGCCTGGTTTTCTTGGTAATAAGTGCTTCAAGGGTAGCTGGATCCAGTGTGCCATCCTTTGCCGGGGTAATCAGCCGGAGGTCTATTGCCTGACGGTCACGAACGCGCATCCAGGGAAGAAGATTACTATGATGTTCAAGAAGAGTGGCAACAACCTGATCGCCTTTCTGCCACGGGAGTCCTGAAGCCACCATATTGATTGCCTCGGTAGAGTTTCGGGTGAAGACCAGTTCTCCCTCCTCATCTGCATGAATGAATTTCTTTACCTTCTGGTGAGCATCCCCGTATTTTTGTGATGCCTGCTGGGCGAGCCGGTGGACGCCACGGCCGGCATTTGCCCGGAAATTATGCTCGTAATCGAGTATGGCCTCAAGGACCGGTTCTGGAGAGAGGCTTGTCGCAGCACTGTCCAAGTAACAGACCTTGGAAAGGAGCGGGAAATCTGACCGGATATCAGATGGAATCATAGAACCTCACCAGTACCGGCAATCCATCGCACAAAAATTTCCGGGCAAACATTCTCACCATTCATACGGGGGCTTGTGTTTCACACTAATTACATGATATGAATTCACAATTGTTAATCTTTTGCTTCGAGGATTTATGTCGAAAGGACGTTAATTTTGTTTTAGTGATTGTTAGCATTAAATGCCACAATGGATTAAATCGAATCATCCAGAGTGCACCATAGATCATATCAACAGTTCCTCACTCAGCAGCCTTTTCTTCACAAGAGGGATGAATAGGTAGACTGAAAATTCGTCAGAAAAAAAGCATTATATCCGGGGATGGGTTAAATTCCCGGACATTTTTGCGGAGGTGGTGTGGGTGCGTTGCATGAGGCTTTTAATACTGTTGGTGATATCGACCATACCAGCCGAGATGTTGCCGTATGGCCCTGCCATGTAGGGAGTAAAGACGTGAAATCAGGATTGATTCTCACGGACACATACCAAGGACTGCAGGTAGTCCGCGGGTTATACGGCGTGCAGTCGCGGGTGAGTGGGTTCTAACGAGCCCCATGGGACAACAATACTGCCCGGAGCCCCGGATACCACTGAACTGTTCCACAGGTCTTACTGGTATAATACCAGAAAAGACCCGGGTAGCGGCCTGGTGTGTATCCGGGCTGGCTGATAGTCCAAGGGTATTCGCGTGGTGTGTGTTCATGGCTGTTTTCCTGTTCACTTCTGTGAACACGCAATATAAGCCGGGCAGGGTATTATATCCTGATTTTGCGTCATATTTTGCCGCCAGATTCATATGTCCCTGCGGAGAAGTAGTTTTTTGCTGGAAAACGAGGTATAATAACTGGCTCCGGACAATTAACAATTGTGAACTTCCGGAACCTCGCCAGATCCTAGGGAGATTCCAGAGTCAGGAAGGGAAACGGTATGTCAAAGATTTATGATAATATCACAGCAACGATTGGCAACACACCACTTGTACGGCTGAACCGTCTGAGTAAGGATTCTGGTGCAACGGTGGTTGTCAAGCTTGAGTCATTCAACCCGTTGAGCAGCGTGAAGGACCGGATCGGGGTTGCAATGCTCGATGAGGCCGAAAAGCAAGGATTGATCAAAAAAGATACGATCATCCTCGAACCAACAAGCGGCAATACCGGTGTCGCCCTTGCATTCGTGAGTGCTGCCCGGGGATACAAGCTCACTCTTGTAATGCCGGAAACAATGAGTGTCGAGCGGCGGAGACTGGCAAAAGCATTCGGCGCAGAGCTTGTACTTACACCGGGTGCTGAAGGGATGAAGGGAGCTGTATCAAGAGCCGAGAAGATGGCAGCAGAGAACCCGAAGTACTTTTACATCCCCCAGCAGTTTAACAACCTGGCAAACCCGGCAATTCACCGGAAGACTACTGCCGAAGAGATCTGGCGCGATACAGATGGGAAAGTCGATATCCTCATCGCCGGCGTGGGAACCGGAGGTACGATCACCGGTATCGCCGACGTGATCAAGAAGAAAAAGCCCTCATTCCGCGCAATTGCCGTCGAACCCGATGCCTCACCGGTGCTCTCCGGCGGGTCTCCCGGCCCGCACCGCATCCAGGGTATCGGTGCAGGTTTTGTCCCTGCGGTACTCAAGCGCGAGCTCGTGGACGAGATTATCCGCGTTAAAAATGAGGATGCCTTTGAAACGACACGGAGACTGGCTAAAGAAGAGGGTATTCTTGTCGGAATCTCCAGTGGTGCAGCAACCTACGCCGCGCTTGAAGTGGCATCGCGCCCGGAAAACAAGAGTAAGCTTATTGTCGTTATCCTGCCAGATACTGGAGAACGGTACTTAAGTATCCCTGATCTGTTCGTGGAATAAGTGAGACTACAATGGTTTTTAACCGCCTCCGGGAAGACATACAGGCAATATTTTCCAAGGATCCTGCTGCCCGCTCCACATCTGAAGTCCTCATTTGTTACCCGGGGCTCCATGCACTCTGGTTCCATAGGAGGGCCCACTGGCTCTGGACACACAACCTGAAGTTTTGGGCACGGTTCGTCTCCCATATAGGCCGGTTCCTCACGGGTATTGAAATCCATCCCGGTGCGGTAATCGGCCGCCGGGTGGTCATCGATCATGGGATGGGTGTCGTTATTGGTGAAACAGCCGAGATTGGGAATGACGTCCTCATCTACATGGGGGTGGTGCTTGGCGGTACAGCACTCGAGAATGTCAAGCGCCACCCGACGATAGAAGATGGCGTGATCCTTGGATCTGGGTCTATCATCCTTGGTCCCATCCGTATCGGCAAAGGCGCAAAAGTTGGTGCCGGATCAGTCGTTGTCAGGTCTGTCCCTCCTGGCGCAACGGTTGTCGGTGTCCCGGGCAGGATCGCCGGCCCGGATCAGGGATCGCCGGCCGAAACTATCGAAGAAGTCATGCCAGACCCTATGCTCCGTGTGGTCAGCCGGCTGCTGGATCGACAGAACCAGCTGGAAGAACGTCTCCGCACGTTCGAACAGACGCAACCAGGCCCAATCTCCCCCGAGATCCGGCAAGAGATTGTCTGCGAGAACGAAATTCGGAATGCATTGAAGGAAGTAATTGATCCTGAGGTAGGTATCGACATCGTTGATCTTGGTCTCATAAAAGAAATACGGGTAAAGGGCACCAGCGTGGAGATCGACATGGTACTTACCTGCAAAGCCTGCCCCCTCTCCGATCACCTTTCCGGGCAGGTGCAGCGAAAGGCTCTCGGGATCTGCGGGATTAAGAATGTAATTGTAAATGTTCTTGACGAACCGTGGAACTGGGACCGGTTTGTGAAACAGCGGGGGAACCTCAGGCAGATCTAAAACATCAGGTTGCCGGCAAATTTCCCTTTTTTTATTTTGCGGGAAGACCCTTGATCTCAAATGCCAAGCAGCAGCCGGTTCATCACGAGGACTGCCACAAGCCAGACCCCATATGCCCCGCCAAAACTGGGTATGAGGGGGTAGCGGGACATGAGAAGGTAAAGCGCCAAGAGGAAGAGCAGGGTCGGGATGGCAAACCAGAATGATCCCATCACCAGTTGCCTCGTTGTCGCCTGCCCTGCATCTGAATAGGTAAAAAGGAATGCAAGGGTTGTTGTTATCGGGGCTGCGGCAAGAATGCCCCCGTATTTCGGGTCGACTTGTTCTGCCAGAAATGTTATGCCCACAATGACGCCGCCGCCGATGAGGAATTTCAGGGCAAGGTAGGAATAATCCATAGCTTATACCATCATTACCACGGAGAGGTAATATATCCGGGGGTGGTTGGCCCATACTCCCTCGCGCTGCCTGACTATGGACATGTATAAACCACAATAACGTGAAACCTCAATAAAAGAACACGTCCGTCAGCACGGCATTCCCGGTGACCTCCATGCATATTTCTTCCTGCAAAAAGACCTATAACCGCGAAACCCAGCGGGCAGTGCCGCTCAAAGAGACACTTGAACGGATAGAACCAAAAGTCCCGGTCGCCGGCATCACCCGGGTCGCAGATATCACCAATCTCGACCGGATCGGCATCCCCGTCTTCTCTTGTATCCGGCCGACTGCCGATGACGGGGCGATTACGGTCTACAACGGCAAGGGAGCGACCGTCGAGGAATCCCGAATCTCCGGCATCATGGAAGGGATCGAACGGTATTCATCGGAGATCCATGACCGTAAGATCCGACTGGATACCTACGAGATGCTTGTCGGGAATGCACCGGCGATCAACCCACAGGATCTCATTCTCCCTGCTGAAACAGAGCCGGGCCATGTCCTCCCCTGGATCGAGGGCTGGGACATTGCAAACGATGCACCGATTCTTGTTCCGGCACAGGCGGTGTTCCATCCCCTGCCCCGGAACTTCCGGCAAATCTTCCGTACCTCAACGAACGGTCTTGCCTCAGGGAATACACGAGAGGAAGCGATCTTCCATGCACTCTGTGAAGTTATAGAACGGGATGCCTGGTCGCTTGTGGAAGCTACGAGAGACACCGGCCCGGCAGTAACCGGGATTGATGATCCCATGTTAGCAGAGATGCAGAAGAAATTTACCGATGCGAAAGTTGACGTTATTATCCGGGACATTACCAGTGACATCGGCATCCCCACTATAGCCGCAGTCGCCGATGATGTCCTTCTTAAAGATCCCTCCCTGCTTACGATCGGGATCGGTACCCACACGAATGCACGCATCGCGGTCATGAGGGCACTAACCGAGGTGGCGCAGAGCCGCCTCACCCAAATTCATGGTGCACGGGAAGATACCATAACGGCAGATCTCCGGAAAAAGATGGGATACGACCGGGTCAAACGGATCAACGGGTACTGGTTTAAGGACAACGGGACCGTCAATTACGATGAACTCCACTCGTATGACAGCGACGACTTCGCTCGCGATATCCAGTTTGCGATCGATGCACTCAAAAAACAGGGACTTGACCGGGTGATCGTCGTTGACCTGACCAGGGAAGAGATCGGTGTACCGGTGGTCAGGGTGATAGTCCCTGGTCTCGAGGCCTACGCAATGGATCCGGAACGGAGAGGAGACCGGCTCAGACATGCAAAAAATCATCGTTTTCCTCGGGCCAAGCCTTGATCCGGCTTCAGCGCAAAAAATCCTCGCAGCAGAGTACCGGCCGCCTGCAAAACGTGGCGATATCCTCGCGGCGATCCATGACGGTGCAGAGATTATAGGTCTTATCGACGGCGTCTTCCACCAGGACTCGGCAGTCGCCCATCGGGAGATCCTTGCTGCAGTAAAAAAAGGGATAACCGTAATCGGTGCATCGAGCATGGGAGCACTCCGGGCAGCTGAGATGGATACGCTGGGTATGACCGGCATAGGAAAGATCTACAAAATGTACAAAGACGGAACGCTCACGTCAGATGATGAGGTAGCACTTGTTTTCGATCCGGTCTCTGGTTATGCACTCTCCGAACCGCTCATTAACATCCGGTGTACACTGAAAAATGCAGAAACCGCCGACATTATCACCCCGGCTAGCCACCAAATCCTTCTCGCTGCGGCCCGTTCCGTTTTCTACCCGCACCGCACTTATCAGAAAATCGTAACGGTTGCCGGCGATGCTATTGATACGGCGACAAAATATCGGTTCCTTGCCTTTGCCGCAACTACCCCGGCTGATCAGAAAAGGGAGGACGCAATTGCGGCATTGAAATATATCCGGGATCTGGAATCAATCCCGATAACACCGTGATAGCGGCGTTACAGATTATCCATTATTACTATTCCAGGAGGATTGGTTACTCCATCTTCCGCCATACATACGCAAACCGCTGGAAGGCAGTGAGATGGCCAAAGACACCAAAGAGAAGCAGCAGCCAGCCGAGCCAGTTCAGGCTGAATATAGTCAGGGGATAAACGATCGTGGCGATACCTGCCAGCATTATCAGCACGAGCCGGTCGGCCCTGCCAAGAACCCCACCATAATACCTTCCCACACCAACGGCCTGTGCCTGCGTCCCTAGATACGACGACATTAGGACCCCGGTGAGCGCGAGCACGCCAATAGGCCATATGACAAGGCCACTTGCGAAGATACCGGTGATGATGAAGATATCAGCGTACCGGTCTACTGCATGGTCGAGGAAATCACCCCGGAGGCTCTGGCTTTTTGTCTCCCGGGCAACCGCTCCGTCCATCGCATCGCAAAACGCATTTATGGCGACTGCAATGACCGCCCACAGTTCCAATCGGAAATAGAAAAGGAGACCCGCGGCAGCTGAAGCAATGAACGCCGCAATGGTAAGAACGTTTGGCGTAAGCCTGCACCGGATGGCAAACCGTACAAGGGGGTCAAAATAGACCTTGACATGCGGCCGGAACTGGTCGAGGGTCAAGGTGACACCTCAGCATATGCTGACCAGTCGATCAATCCAAACGAGGCAGGAATCTCGCCCCGGTAGAACTGCTCGATAGTGACGGCACAATCAGCCGGGCTTTTTGCGGTCGTATCAAGTTCAAAAACATCCTCAGGATCGTAAAGATCTACCGTTTCGATCAGGCAGACATCAAGTGCTTCAGCGTCCCGGTTCTCCGCGATCTTGTCGGATGAATACCCCCGGGCTTTGAGGCGTGCTATGAGTGCATCGGGGCGAAGACGCAACACTACTATACAGTCACAGGGAAGTAAGTGAGCGAAATGTCCCTCAACAAAACCATCGAAGGAGACGAATTCATCAGCCATCCGATCAGTATCAATGATCTGCGTGTCCCGCTGAGGGTCTTTACTGAGAACATAGGGTTGAACTATATCCGTGATGTGAACCACCCGGTGTCCGCGGCGGGCCAATTCATCCGCAACCGTTGATTTGCCGGTTCCCGGAGTCCCGGTTATACCGCATATCATAGGGCGTTTAACTCCCGGATCAAGCGTTCGTTCTCCCAGTCCTCTCCAATGCTCACCCTGATATAATGATCAGCAAGCCCTGTAAAACTTCTGCAGGAACGCACAAGTACTCCTTTTGCAGCCAGTTTCTCTACAACCTCATCACTGGTGAACGGTCTCACATCGACCATAACAAAGTTGGCATCCGACGGAAGCACCGGAAACTTCAGATCAGTGCTGAACTTTTTACGCCATACAATAACCTGCGCAATGTACCGTTCCGCGTGTGCCCTGTCCGTTAACGCAGCTGCAGCTGCAGCCGCTGAAACCGCATTCACGGTAAATGGTGTCCCTGCCCGAAGGTAGAATGGCTGAAGCCAGACCGGTACAAACGCGTAACCGATACGGAGACCGGCAAGTGAGTGCACTTTTGAGAATGTCCTGCCAATTACAAGATTTTCGTACTTTCTCATGAGAGGGAGATAATCAGTGCCAGAGAATTCGACATATGCATTGTCGAGAAAGAGCACGCCACCAATCCCGTCAAGTATCCGTTGAACATCGTCAAAAGAAGTAGAATTACCGGTTGGGTTGTTGGGGGTACAGAGCACAACGATCTTGGCATCTCTTCCTTCACGGATAAGTACGTCTGTATCCACGGAAAAATCCGGCCGGCGCCGGACTGCGATGACTTTTGCGCCCTGTGCCTGAGCAGCGATCCCGTAGAAGGAGAACGTGGGGGAAGCTACCGCCACCGTGTTCCCGGGATCCACAAGCGTCCGCATCAGCGTTTCAATCACGCCATCCATACCGACGCCAGCTACAAAATTATAGTCGCCGTAATAAGCGCTAAGGGCAGAAACCAAAACGTCCACTCGTTCATCAGGATACCGGTTCGCTGTAAGCACCGCATCCTTGGCTGCCTCTATCGCCACCGGTGAAGGTGATTCAGGATTTTCATTGCTTGCGAGACGGGCAACCCGACCGTCACCTACAAGGTTCGCCGCTTTTTTTGCGAATACATACCCGCCCTGCTTATAGCATGACCTTACCAAGTGCTCCATCAATCACCTTTACCACACAGTCAATCTCGGCGTCCGAGATTACGAGTGGCGGGACAAGCCGCAGGTTACCATCTGCTGCACAGTTTACAATCACGCCATGCTCGGCACATTCTTTCTGGACATCGGGACATTTGTCCCCAACCGTGATACCGATCATCAGGCCGCGTACCCGGGGGTGGTATTTTGCAAGACCCTGGCGGAACCGCTCACCTTTGCGGACTATTTCGGGAAGGAGCGGTTCGAGAACACTGATCGTCGCAAGGCTTGCAGCACAGGCTACAGGACCGCCTGCAAACGTGCTCCCATGTTCACCTTTCGTAAACTCAAGACCGTCACGGGCAACAAGGGCACCCATGGGAAACCCGCTTGCGATGCCTTTTGCAAGGGTGACAATATCTGGCTCTATTTTAGTATGCTGGATCGCAAGCCATTTTCCGGTTCGTCCCATACCCGTCTGAACTTCATCAACTATCATGAGTGTCCCGGTCGCGTCACAGATTTCGCGGATCCCCTCAAGGAAACTGTCCCGCGGAATGATAACCCCGGCTTCACCTTGTATGGGTTCGACTATTATGGCTGCGGTATCGTCGTCAACAGCCTTCTTTAGTGCGTCAAGGTTCCCGTACTCGATAAATGTGGTCGGCAGGCCTAAAGGTTCGAAAGGTTCACGGGCTGCCGGTTTGTGGGTGACCGCGAGCGACCCAATCGTGCGCCCATGAAATCCATGAGTGAAGGCTACAAACTTCTTCTTTTTGGTCCTGACCCGGGCGAGTTTCAGGGCCCCATCACTTGCTTCAGCCCCTGAGTTAGAGAAGAATGCTTTTTTAAGACCTGTGATCTCGACGATCTTCTTTGCGAGTTCTCCCTGGTGAGGGACATAGTAAAGGTTGGAACAGTGTATGAGTTCGTGCGCCTGATCGCAGATCGCCTTTACGACAGCAGGATGGCAATGCCCGGTGCTGCACACGGCAATGCCGGCCACACAGTCGATGTATTCTTTTCCGGTTCCATCCCACACGATAGAACCCTTCCCGCGGACGATTGCCATGTTCCGGGAGAATGCAGGCATAAAGTACTGGTCGTCCAGTTCTTTGTAAATGCTGGTAATATCGGCATTTTTCATGGGTATCACGTGATTTTTGGTTTTTATTCTGGTTTCTTGTTTTCAGGGCATTTGTTCCCGGTTTGTAAAGGGACAAATGAATTCATTCATATTCGATGGTCGCCGGCGGTTTCGGTGTGATATCATACACAACCCGGGCAACGCTGGGAATCTCGGCAGTAATCCGGGACCCAATTCTCATAAGATCGGTAAACGGGATGTCGACAGGATCAGCCGTCATGCCATCCCGTGAGTTTACAGCCCGGATTGCAACGATCCAGCCATGGATCCGGTTGTCCCCTTTAACGCCGGTCCCGAGGCCTAACAGGGCAGCAAAACACTGCCAGGGGCGGTATTGCTCAACGATCTCGGACTCAACAATCCAATTAGCTTCACGAATAACCTCCACTTTCTCCCGGGTAACCTCGCCGAGAATCCTTACGGCAAGGCCAGGTCCGGGAAACGGCATCCGGTGCTGGATCTCCGCAGGCAGACTGAGCGCCCCGGCAATTTCCCTTACTTCGTCCTTATACAGATCCCGGATTGGCTCAATCACCTTGGTAAATGCCATTTTTAAGGGCATGCCCCCGACGTTATGGTGGCTTTTGATGCCGCCTTCACTTTCTATCCGGTCTGGATAGATCGTCCCCTGCAAAAGGCAGGTCGCGCCTGATTTTTTTGCTTCCCTTTCAAAGACCCGGATGAAACGTTCACCAATCGCTTTACGTTTCTCCTCGGGATCGGTGATCCCGGCGAGTGCGGCAAGGAATTCGTCACCTGCATCGACAACCTGGAGCCTGATATCCCCAAAGATTGTCTTGATCCTTTCGGTCTCTCCTCTTCGCATAAGACCGGTATCGATATAGATCGGAACCAGTCGGTCCCCGATCGCCCGGGCGGCAAGTGCTGCACAGACCGAGCTGTCAACGCCACCTGAAAGGGCCACAACGACCTTCTCGTTACCGGCGGCATTTTTAATCTCCTCGATTGCTGCGGGAATGAATTTCTCTGGTTTGACCATGTTGACCTGCCTTTCCTACTTTGTCCGCTTGTTCGCCCCGCATGCTCCGACAAAGCCAAGGTAGGGAGGGGAGGGTCGTGTCGGCCGTGACCTGAACTCAGGGTGGAATTGCGTTGCAAAGAAGAACGAATGTCCCGGGAGCTCCAGGCATTCCATACGGTGCTTGTTTGTTGCTGAGAAGACCAGCCCCTCTTTTTCCAGCTTTTCAATATACTGAGGATTGACCTCGTACCGGTGACGGTGGCGTTCGACAATCTGTTTCTGCCCATAAAGTTTCATGGCAAGGGTGTTACCCCGGATGTCTGAAGTATAGTCACCAAGCCGCATCGTGCCACCTAGTTCCGTGACACTTTCCTGTTCGGGAAGAAGCGCAATCACGTGCGAACCATCCCCGAATTCCTCACTTGTTGCATCGGCAATACCGCATTTATTGCGGGCAAATTCAACCGTTGCCAGCTGGAATCCTAGGCAGAGGCCAAGGAACGGGATGTCGTTCTCTCGTGCAAACTTGATTGCCTCAATTTTTCCTTCAATACCACGTTTACCAAATCCACCCGGGATGAGGATGCCATCGTAATCCTTCAGCTGACAGCGCTCGTACCGTTCTGCGTCAAGCCAAGCAATTTTCACCTCGGTGGAAAGCGCCCTTCCTGCATGCTTGAGCGCCTCCTTGATACTGATATAGACATCTTCGATGCCATATTTACTCACGATTGCAACGGTTACCCGGTTTGTGTACTCTTTGGTAACCAGCCGGTACCATGAGGGATCGGTCTCTTTCTTCTCAAGACCCAATATGGAAGAGAGAACATCAGCAATACCCTCTTTTTCCATCTCCATCGGGACTTCATAGGTGTCGCGGGCAGTGGCCGCAGATATGACAGCGTTTATAGGGAGGTCGCAGAACGCAGAAATTTTGCGTTTGGTATTGGCACCGATCACCCGCTCACTTCTTCCGACGATGATGTCCGCATGCAGGCCAAGTTCCCGGAGTGCCTTTACGGAGTGCTGGGTCGGTTTTGTCTTTAAATCGCCCATTGCATCTTCAGGAACGAGTGTAACATGAATGAGGACATAGTCGTGCGCAGAGAGTTCGCCCCGCATCTGCCTGACGGCTTCGAGAAAGGGCATGCTTTCGATATCGCCAACCGTACCACCTACTTCTACTAGGCAGACATCGGCTGTTGTCCTGTCAGGAAACTCCTCTGCAGCTGCCTGCTGAATACAGGTCTTTATCTGATCGGTAATATGGGGGATGATCTGAACGGTTTCGCCAAGAAAATCCCCGCGGCGTTCTTTCTCGATTACCGTGCGGTAAACTTTCCCGGTGGTGATATTATGCGAAGCAGTCAGCTCGATATCCAGGAACCGTTCGTAGTTGCCGAGGTCCAGGTCGACTTCGCTGCCATCCTTTAAAACAAAAACCTCGCCATGCTGGGCCGGGTTCATTGTTCCTGCGTCAATATTCAGGTAGGGGTCAATTTTTACGGCCGTGACCCGGTACCCCCGGTTTTTCAGGATCCGTCCGACAGAAGCAGCCGTGATCCCCTTTCCCAGGCCGCTCATAACACCACCGGTGATAAAAATATACTTCACGTGATCTCCCCGATTGCTTTACCATTTAAGCCGCATTCCCTATTATTATTACCGTCTAGTTAACTGTAAAAAAAAAGGCTATCCTTCGTCTGTTTAAAAAATAGGTTATTTTTTGCGAGTTTTTCAAGGATTTTTCGAGATAATGTATATTTCTATTATTGGATATAAAGTCAATTCTAGACCCATTGGCATTCGTGTATTGAGCATTTACTGATTGGCCGTGACAGGGCGGCGCGGAGAGCCTATGATCGGAAACGGACTCCCCGACAACAAAAAACTGCCTTCCTGTGGCCATAGTTCGACTTGTGGGGGATGAGGGGGATCCCCATCGCAACTGGGAATGATGAGAGACAATGATCGAGTTGGTGGTAAAATACTTTAACCAATTCTCTTTTAATAAGTAATTCAATTACGTAAAATTAATCTTCAAAAGTCTCAATTTTGAGCGATATTTATTATAAAATCATTAAAAATGCAATAAATAAAAACAAAATATCTATATACCAATAATTAAAGTAATAATTACACGGCGTCCATACTAAGGAAACTACGTGAGTGGAGGACGTATTCATGGGATTTTCAAGAAACAATGAAGAGGCAGTATCTCCAGTTATCGGTGTCATCCTGATGGTCGCTGTTACCGTGATTCTTGCAGCGGTGATCGCTGCATTCGTGTTCGGCATGGCCGGGAATATCCAGACGACCAAAGTGGTTGAAGTGACTGTTGAGCGTGTAAATTCGTCCTATGTTACCTCAATATATCAGGGAGGAAGGGATGCGGGAACGCTTGCGGGGATATACTGGACAGTAAATGGTGCCAATACTACTGTTACTGACAATTCGGCTTCAGTGACCATTACAAATAATAATTACGTATCCGGTACTAGTGGGTTATTACCCATTGGGACATCAATGACCATTCAAGCACCATCTAACTCCCGCGTAGTCGGGATTGGTGTATCCACCGATGCATTACCACAGGTCATCGTTGACATCACACTCTAATTTTTTTTATTCTCATCTTCGTTCAATGTATGCAGCGATAATGATCGATAAATTCAACCAACCTATAACTTATTAGAACAATAATAATTATTATCTTAATGACGGGATAGAACGGCCGGCTGGAGGATTTAAGAAAGTAAGATTGAAGTCTGGACAATACCCATATAAAAAGACATGACGCGTGGACAAATTCTGGGAATTCTTTCACTTCTTCTGCTATGTGCTATTGCTGTTTTTCCCGCCGTAGCAGAAAATACAACCGTAACTACAACGCACGATATCGCTACAGATTACTATAACTATGGTGAGCTTGCCCTTTCGGTCGGGAACTTTACCGGGGCAATTGCAAATTTTGACCAGGCACTCGGATCGAACACGACAATGGTCCAGTTAGACGGTGTTCTGCTCTATATTTACCATGATAAATCCTATGCACAAATTCAGCAGGATAATTACACTGGTGCAATTGCTACCCTTAATGACGGACTTAACTTGTACCCCACAGATGAGAATCTATGGAACAACAAAGGCTATGCCCAATATATGCTCGGCAATTATGCAGATGCCGTAAATTCTTACAACCAAGCGTTAGCCAGTGACTCAAACTTTACCACTGCACTGATCAACAAAGGAGATGCTCTTGATAAACAGGGTAATTACCAGGACGCGGTAACTGCATATAAGGCAGCGCTCGTGACCTACCCTAATAGCACAGTGTTACCAGCAAAAATTGCTGATGCAGAAAAATCTGCTTCCACCGCTCTTCCCATTACGTTGATCGCTATAGTTATCGTTGTAATCATCGCCGGCGTTGGTATCGCGTATTATCTCATTAAAATGAAACCCGCCAGCAAGAATGCAGTAGAAACGCCGGACAAAAAAACCCGTCCCAAGAAAAAGAAAAGTAAATAATCTCTTTTTCAGCTCAGGGATGTAACGGCAAATGATGCCGTAGTCCTTGAGAGGATAGTTTTTTCTGCATTGTCAATCCTGACTTCTCCCTCGCAGAATGCTACTCTTCGCCCTTTCCGGATTACTCTTCCCTCCGCTATAATCACGCCCTCCCGGACCCCCTTGATAAAACTCGTGGACTCAGATATGGTCGCTATACCTTCGGTCTCAGCAAGCATAGGGTAGAGTGCAAGCGCCATTGCCTCATCCGCGAGAGCGACGAGCAGACCTCCCTGCAGCCACCCCACACCATTATGCATATCGGGCCGGACACTCATTTTCAGGGTTGCACGACCTTCCTCTGTGTGAACAACTTCAATTCCGGCAAGGCAAAAAAAAGGATTGGCATATTTACCGTTCTTTCGGATATTATCCAGATACGTCATAGTACTCAGGGAGAGATATCTGGAACGAAACTGCATTAAGGTTCCCGTCAGAAAAACTGCATCTTTCCTAAGGTTTAAGCATCACGAACCATAATCGGTGAATTGAGGTTTACTTATGCCACTATCAGTGGATGAATTCGGAAAAGGAACAACTGGGACAAATGAGATCGAACATTTGCTTAAGGAACATCCCGGGGTAGCATACTCGCTTCACGAAATCGAGGAGGCACTTATTGGGCCCGGTATGAATCGCACAAAGCATCTTGATGTATTTATCGCAAACCTGACGCTGCTTGCCCCAATCCTGTTCGAAGAAAAAAAGATTGAATATCGTGTACTCGATGGCATCCCCTACTTCCGGTGGAGGGGTTAGGAATACAACTCCTTTTTTCCTGAAAGTCCACGATGCGTCTCCTTATATCCCGGTATTCCTGAAATAGGTATATGGAAGATGCAGAACTCAAAACTATGCTCGCCGATCTTATCTGGCTTAATGCACTAATAGCAACCGAACTCATCCAGGTGACCGAGAACACTTCGGCAATTCTCCGCAAATCCCCACCTCCTGACAGTTGTCTCAGGGATCACCAGAATCTCCGGGCAACGGCTCTTGCTATTGCGGAAAAATATCATAAGGAAACAGCTCTTGCCAGACATTTAGGAAAACACCAGTAATAGCATTGATCTAGGTTCTGTTACCTTATTTTGGGATAATCAACTTTCCCTCTCCTGATAAATATGCCATCCCATAATAAGTTAACAGAACCGTAAAAACAATTGAAAATAGGCAAGACTGTTTTTTATATTGCCTTGATTTTATCTTCTATCTGCTGGAGTCGGGTCTTTTGAAATCTGATAGTAGCGTCCAATTTTTTCAGTGCCTGGCAGATGCTGTCACTAGACTCCATGTACGAGTTATTGAGATTATACCTGGTTTCGATAATATTCAGGAATCGCTTGTTGATATCAATGCTTCTTGAAAGAAGGGCATATTCATTGACAACACCGGAATCAACTCCACACCTCCTCGCCCAATCTACGTTGGACTGGATATTCTGTTGGCGTTCGAATACATGCTCAATTACATTATAAAGCTCAAAGTTAGTGACAGGTTTAAGGACATAATCTTCGATGTAGTTACTATATTTCTCCATTTCGGCAGGAGTCACTTGTTTTGATGTAAGCATGAGCACCGGGATATGTGCCGTAGTTATTTCTCCTTTGATCTTTTCTAACGTCTCCCAGCCATCCATCGGCTTCATCATAATATCGAGGAGGATTAGATCCGGCACATCATTTCTTATAATCTTCAGGCAGTCTTCACCGCTGGAAGCAGCAGATCCACAGTACCCACCTTGGTTAAGCATCTCTACGAATACTTCAACGACATCAAAATTATCGTCCACCACAAGGATTTTGATCATTAAATCATCTATTGAGAGTCCAAATGGAATATAATATTTATTCCTAAATAATATATCCCTAAACGCCTGCCATTTAGAAGTCTGGATCGGTTTTTACTAGGGGCTTTTTTGAACATTGATCTACCTGATCACTTTTTTCTAGCAGATCCTTTATCCCGTTGCAGCAGGATTCTGAAATACCCAGTATGGATCTGCTTGTAACTCTTGATAGTTTTATCAGATCGGCCGGCCTTTTTAAAAAGAGCGAGAGAGAATAATACTGGATCTCCCGTATTTTTGAACTTACGAAAAGAATATCAACCAATTACCTGCTATGTCACCAACCTCAAACCCCCGATACAGTTTGGTCATTCCTGCATACAACGAGGAAAATCGGATTGCAGGCTTTTTTGATTCCATCAGACAGTTCGAGGGGGAGCTTATCGTTATCTGTGATGGGGACGATAAGACCGCAGATCTTGTTGAGACGATAGCAAAGAACCGGCCTGACCTTTCCATGCGCTGCCTGCGCTTCCCCAAGCGTCTCGGGAAGGGTGGAGGGGTTAAAGCTGGGCTTGAAGCGGCAAGAACACCTTTTGTCGGCTATGCGGATGCAGATGGGTCAACAACAATCGATGAAATGAACCGGCTTTACGAACATCTCTCTACCTTCGATGCTGTGATGGGTTCCCGATGGATAGCGGGTTCTTCTCTTCTGATCCGGCAGGGTTGGATGCGCCGTTTGGAAAGCCGAGGATTTAACATGGTCATCCGGCTTCTTTTCGGACTTACCTTTAACGATACTCAGTGCGGAGCAAAAGTCTTTAAAAAATCCGCGGTCGATGCTGTATTACCCCTCCTTGTTTCACGGGGTTTTGAATTTGATGTAGAATTGATCTGGAGGCTTGTAAAGGCCGGGTACCGGATCGAGGAAGTACCCATCCAATGGCAGAACATGGGAGATTCCCGGGTCAGGAAAAGGGATATGATAAAAATGCTCGCAGGTCTCCTCCGGGTTCGATTCCTTGCGAAAACGCCATAATGCCGACAACTGCAGACGATATAAAAAAAGAGGCTTTCGAGCTGTTCCATGCAGAAATGTATACGGAATCCCTGGCATTGTGTAAACAGTTGATAGAAACAGCCCGGGATCCGGCAATTGAGATTCTTGCCGCCACTAACCTATTCTCTCTTGGAAAACTTGACGACGCTGAAGTGTATTTCAGGGATCTCGCACAACGAATGCCTGAATCATCCTACATCCACAGTTACCTTGCAAAAGTACTCGAACAAGAGGGCGATGACAACGCGATTGCCGAATATGCAGAGGCGGTTCGTCTTGATCCCAGCAACCAAGAAGCCCTACGAAGTTATGCTGCCTGGCTGGTTGCGCGAAATGATGAGCGCGGAGCGCTTCCAGCATTAAAAAGACTTTATCAGGTCAGTAACCGGCCCGATGATCTATTCCAGCTGGTCTCTGCACTTACCCATTCCGGGTTTGCAGAGGCTGCTTGTGCCCTCTGCGAGGCCCATGGATCCGGGAAGAAAACGAGTCCGGCATATGCCCGTGCTCTCTATAAAGCTGGCAGGTATAAAGAGGCTGAACAGGAGGCGCAGGGACTTTATAATGAAACCCATGACGTCGGGATCCTTAGGGTATACCTTGCTGCATATACCTGTGTGGATCCCGGTACTGCACCTGCAGCCTATGCATCTTTTCTAAAGGCGATTTTCGATCCGGATATTTACCTTGATTATATCTGCCTTTTACAGGATCGGGAAGAATATCTCCGGGCACTTACTGCGGTGAGAAAACTGATCGCGCTTGATTACAAACCACAGTATCGGCTTATCGCGTGTGAACTTTCTTCGCTCCTCGGTGATCATGCAAACGCTCTTGTAGAATACGAAAAACTCATCCGGGATGAACTAGATGCATCCTCAGTATCGGAGTCTTTCCGGCAAACACTCCAATCCTATCGTTTGTTCCTCAACAACAGATTTCCCCCGGCAGAAGCCCGGAAACGGTTTTTCACCATTGTATCCCAAGAGACAAATGTCATCTGCCTTGAAGAAACCGCTAAAATATACCTCGAATCAGGTGAAATCGAAGAGGCAAAGGCCAGTTATTACCGGGCGTACCGTGCCGATTATCTCAATGGAGGGCTTTCTTATGCGGGATTCCTTGCATCCTGCGGCGACGATCGGGAATGTGAGAAGGTGCTGCTCCATATCCTTGCTAATGTCAGAAAAGATGCTGATCTCACCAAAGTAGCTGCAGCAGTCACTGAATACGACACAACATTTCAGCGAATGAGACGTCTCACCAGACAGCTGATACAGCGCCTGGAAGAGCGCCCCCAGGCACTCAGGTCGGATAACCGGGAGTTCCTTGCTGCAGCCTACCGGCGCGAAGCAGCAGATGCACTCTCACGAAATGATTTCGCTGCATGCATCTACAACTGTCTGTGCGGTATTGATATCCTGCCGGCATATTCCCGAACCAGTCATACGGATGATTTCCTGTCCCTGATAAGCCAGGCAAAAGAACAATTACCGACGGTTACCCGGGTAATGATCCCTCCTCCGGCAAACGATGCTGATTTATCCGGAGAAACGATGAAGTCCATCTTGGATAAAATGGGGCTCTCTGACACTGAAATAAAGATTGTATCGTTCCTTGCCATACACAAGCGAGCAACCGAAACTGACCTTCGCCATCTTTTATCTACTCGCAGGGTTGCTGGTATCGTAAATCTGCTTATCCGTAAGGCAAAGGCACAGGGGATTATGATTATAGAGAGAAAAGGTATGAGTGCTGAAGGAGAGGTCTATGAATACTGTGGCCCCTGAACAAAAGGAACAGCGTCGACATCAAAGTCTCAATATTATCAATGCGCTGAGAAGAGGGACCGTTCCCGCGGATGGTCTTGAACGGATTGTTGTCGGACTTGATGTAGAAGAAAGTATAATCAGCAGGCAGCTGGATTATGTGGCAGACGGAGGAGGCGATCTAAAATTTGTCCGCGGGGATTTCGGCAGTGGCAAAACTTTTTTTGTCGCACGAGCCCTTGAGATCGCCGGGAGTAAAGGGTTTGCAACTGCACACGTATTCATTTCCCCATCCGCTCCCCTTTCAAAACCAAAAGCACTCTACCAACAAATCTGCGCCAATCTCAAGACTATCGAGGCAGAACACGCTCTCAAGACTATAGTTGACAACTGGATATTTGCTATTGAGGAGCGTCTAATCTCAACCGGCAGGGATTTCGGGGAGAATGCAGTTCTTGAAGCGACCACGGAAAAGGAGATTGAATCTGCGCTGGCAGGTATCAGTGAGACCAATACCGGTCTTGCTGCGGCGCTGCGGGCCTATTACCGGGCAAATAATGCCGGGGATTTCCCGATAGCGCAGGCTGCAATAGGCTGGATTGCAGCAGAATCCACCATAGGTCGCGATTTCAAACAAAAGGCCGGGATTAAAGGTGAGGTCGACGACAGTTCAGCGTTCTCGTTCCTTCTGGGCCTCGTCGAGATCATCCATGGAGCCGGATACCAGGGGCTTGCTATAGCAATAGATGAACTTGAAACTACCCAAGGACTCCAGCGGAACCAGCGGGAGAGAAGCTACCAGACACTTACCCGGATCATCGATGCTCTTGATGGCGGACGGATGCCACACTGTTACTTTCTGTTCACCGGCACACCTTCGTTCTTCGATAGCTCGCGGGGTATACGATCAGTAACACCGCTCTACGATAGGATCAAGGTAAACGAGACGGACAATTATAAAAATCCACGCCAGCCCCAGATCCAGCTTTCCCGGTTTGACAATAGCAAACTCGAAATGGTGGCGCTCAAGGTGATTGATGTTTACTCACTAGCTTACCGCGAGGTCGATCGGGAACGGGTCTCTTACCGGTTTATCCGGGCCATGATCAAAAAACTCACGAACCGGTTTGGGGGAAGAGTTGACATCATCCCGAGGATCTTTCTCAAGGAATTTATCGATGTCCTGGATAAGTGTGAGATTTACGAAGAGTACAACCCGGCAGATGCCTATGAGTTCGATGCAGAACATTTGAAGGGAGAACTCAAAGCCGAAGAAGAAGCCGTTATTGTCGTGGAATTTTGAAAATAATTGAGTAATGCACCAACTGTACGCGGAATAATCTAGGGCAACCCGTTTTTTCTCTGGATCGATTTAGACCCCTTCAGTCTCAGACTGACGGACTGTGCATGTGCGGGAAGTCCTTCAGCGGTTGCCAAGGTTTCCACTATATCCCCGATACTTTCGAGGCCTTCTTTTGTAAGGTATTGGACCGAAGATGTTTTGCAGAAATGGTGAACATCAAGACCTGAATATTGCCGGGCAAATCCGGCAGTAGGAAGAACATGGTTGGTTCCTGACGCATAATCCCCACAGGCAACTGGTGTATACTGCCCGACAAAGATTGAACCTGCATTATGGATACTGCCGAGGACCGACAAGGGGTCAACGACCTGAAGAGAGAGGTGCTCAGGTGCGACGGCGTTTGAGATCTCCACCGCCTCGGATAGATCCCCGGCAACAATATAACCGGAGTTTTTAAGTGCTTGAATTATGATCTCTTTTCGCTTGGCGTGTTCTACCTGCTTTTTGATTTCGGTTCCGACGCGATCTGCAAGAGCGGAGGAGGTTGCAATAAGGATGCAGGCTGCATGAGGATCATGTTCTGCCTGTGCGAGGATATCTGCAGCCACATACTCCGGGACAGCGCTTTCATCGGCAATGATGGCAATCTCGCTTGGTCCTGCGGGAAAATCAATCTCTGCATATTCGCGAAGCATCATCTTAGCCGAGGTGACGTACACATTTCCCGGGCCCACAATCTTATCCACGGGTTCGATTGTTTCAGTGCCAAGGGCCATTGCGGCAATTGCCTGTGCACCCCCGCACTGATAGATCTCGTTTACCCCGGCAATATCGAGTGCGACAAGTGTGAGCGGCTGGATTGGCGGCGGAGAACAGCAACAAATTTCAGGAACACCGGCGATACGGGCCGGAATTGTGCACATAAGGGCTGTTGATGGATACGCAGCACGTCCCCCGGGTACATACGCTCCAACCCGGGAGAGAGGCGTGGTTTTTACGCCAAGGGTAATCCCCGGCTCGACTTCAGAAAGCCAGAGTTCCCGGGGCATCTGGAGCTCGTGAAATCTGCTGATCCGTACCTCGGCCTCAACGAGACATTCAGTGATCCGTGTATCGACCTGCTCGTACGCTGCCTCCCGGGCGTCTTCATCAACAGTAATTGAGTCTAGGTGCACTTTATCGAATTTTTCGGAAAGCTCGAACAGGGCACCATCTCCACCCATTCTCACTTTTTCAATAATTTCCTGGACCGTGCCGTGTACTTCATCCAGCCGGGATGTACGCCGCGAAATCCAGGATTCGATATCTACCGCACTCCACATAGCAGAAAAAATCAGCAGGATAGGTTGTTAAGGTTTCGTTATCCGAGCAAAATTCAGCCCGTGAATATATCCAGAACTTTTAACGGGGTTCCCATTTACAGGACCTTTCAGCATATGCCTCTCCCAACCTCAAATAATTTTTATTGGATCTACGGGACCGGTGTGCCGGGACATACGAGTTTGCTAAAATAATCAGTGCCACCAGAACGGTTATGTGTACAGAATCGAAAGTACTCCTTACCTATAATCAGCGGGATTCTGTTTTTTATGATTTCAGTTTTATACGTCGATGATGACCCCGCATTGCTTGATGTGGGAAAGCTGTTTTTGGAACGATCGGATCTCATCCGTGTCGATACTGCCGAATCAGCGGATCAGGGACTTAATAAACTCAAAACGACAGTGTACGATCTTGTCATCTCGGATTATCAGATGCCCGGTATGGACGGTTTGGCATTTTTAAAAGTCGTCCGTGCCAGATACCCGGCGCTCCCCTTTATCATCTTCACCGGGAAGGGCCGGGAAGATATTGTCATAGATGCCCTAAACTGCGGAGCGGATCACTACATCCGGAAAGGCGGCGACTCCCGGTCACAATTCACCGAGCTCATTCACACCATTAAGAGTTCTGTTGAAAAGAAACGTGCGCTCGAGACAATCTTCCATCTTAATCGGCTGTATTCAGTCATATCCCGAACCAACCGGGCGATCATCCACATCAGGGACCAGCAGACGCTGCTTGATGAAGCTTGTAAAATAGCTGTCGAGGAGGGGAAATTCCTGATGGCATGGATAGGCATGGTGAACCCAGCTACAAAAGAAGTCCGTCCGGTCGCCGCCTATGGGTACGAAGCAGGGTACCTGAGTTTGCTTTCAATTACCGTAGATAATATACCCCAGGGAATGGGACTTACCGGTTCTACTATCAGGGAATGCCGCCCGCTGGTCAGCAATGATATACAATCCGATCCCCGTATGGAGAAGTACCGTGAGGAGGCTTCCCGGCGCGGATATTGCTCATCTGCGGCGTTTCCCATCAGCAGCGGAAACACCGTTGTAGGCGCGATGCGATTCTACTCAAACGAATGCAATTTCTTCAATGACCGGGAACTGGCATTGTTGAAGGAACTTACTGACGATATTTCCTTTGCTCTTGAGATGATGGAGCGAGATTATACACTGACAGAACTCAGGCGTTTAAGTGATGCACTCCAATCTTCAAACAAAAAACTAAACATACTCAGTAATATTATCCGGCATGATATCCTGAACACACTCACCGGGCTTTTAGGCCTTGAGGATATGGCTATCCAAATAACTTGTGAGCCTGAATCATCAGCTCTCCTTGTTGAGATAAAAGAGAGCACCCGGCGTATCCAGCAACAGATCACCTTCACTCGCGATTACCAGAAGATCGGGGGAAATGCCCCACAATGGCAGAATGTATATGAGGTCATCAGTAAAGCGGCAGGATCCGTAAAGATGGGATCAGTCCGGCTGTCTGTTATACTCGATGAAGGATTAGAGGTTTTTGCTGATGCAATGCTCGAAAAAGTGTTCTATAATCTTATTGACAACGCACTCAGGTATGGAGGGAAGCTCTCCGTAATCAACTTCTCCCTACTTCAGGACGGCACCAGTCTTACTATTATCTGTAGTGATGATGGAATCGGCATTGTAGACAGCGACAAGGAAAAGATTTTTACATCAGGCTTTGGGAAAAATACCGGACAAGGCCTCTTTCTTGCCCGTGAAATCCTGGGGATATCTGGGCTCACCATCAAGGAGACTGGAACATTCAAAACGGGTGCACATTTCGAGATAATCGTGCCGGAAAACGGGTGGAGACGAAAGTAACTCGGGCCCCAATGCAAAGATATAAAAAATGCAAGGGTTTTAAACCCATGCAGAAAACACAATATTTCAGAGAATCTTCTTTCCTGCATCAGGCCCCGGTTTGAGGGTGTAAACTCCGGTGATCTTCATTACAACTGCCGACTTTGGGACAAGCTGGGGCCGTAACTCTTTCATCCAAGCGACATCCTTCCTGAAGATCTCATCACTGGTATGGAGGGTCACCGTCCCCTTGATTTGGTATCCTCCTTTCTCTCCCCAGAAGGATATGGCTACTTTCGGGTTCTCCTTCATGTTTGCGAGCGTTTTATTGAAGTACTGATCTGATATCAGAATGGCCTCATCATCCAGAAGCTTGAACGCACCAATCGGAACGGCATTAGGCACGCTATCTTTTGATGCCGTAGCAAAGAAAACGATCTTCGTTGCTGCAAGCGATTCCTTGATTTCATCGGTAAGCTGGACCATATAAGTTCCTCAACCATTACTCATCCAGAATATATCTTAATGGTTTGCAGATTTTCTCCCGGAAAAGGACGTTTTCAACGATACCTGAAAAGTGATTGTTGACTCCCGCTGATTTATGACACACGAGAACGTCCTAAATATCCTCATTAACAGCGGGTTAAAAGGCCACAGCATAGGGAGATTTTTAAAAAACAATTGAATTACCGGCCTAATATACGAAACAACAAAACGATGCCAAAAAAAATAGTGATAACCATAAGACCTATTACAATCCGACCAAGCCAGCGATGGCTTTGCCGGACGACCTTTTATGATATGGGAGCATGTTTGATACTATACCCTAGGACAATCGTTGTGATGACCAAAATTCCGGTAATGCCTCCCAATATTTCATGAATATTACGCAATTGAGGGAGACCGGAGAGCGTGACCATGTAAACACCCACAAAGATACCGCCAAGAATACATGCGCCACCATATCCTTCGAGAATCATATGAGTTTTATACCAGGATCTGGTTTTATGAAACCGTGCGACAAAAAAGCCGGTAACCATAAGGAAAAATCCGATTGACATAAGGATGACATGGTAAGGCCAATATACAGTAATCCCCTGATCAAGATTCCCGGCCCCGGCATTCTGTGGGGACGGCGGAAGTGCACGAGTTGAACCACATACTATTGCAAGAACAACCAAGAGAAAAATACCTGTCAAAAACCACTTCTTCCTCATTTGATAACTATGAGTAACCTGATGAAGTTGACCAGGACTTTTCCGGAAGAGATTGTAGAGTACCGACATTCCTGAAATGTGAGCACTATACATACACCCGTATTTATTTCTTAAGAAAAGAACGAGAAGTGTTTAATATCAGGGAAAACGGCAGGGTACACGGAATTTTCTTTATAACCGGTATCCCTGCCTATTGTCGTTCATCGAGCAGCACTATTCAATAAATTTATCAACATCCCGCCGTAACAGTGATTGTGGTTCACCATGGCTGACCTGGTTACGGATCTGCTTATCTACATTTGTTTTGGGATTGTCATGTTTGCTATCGGCATGATTATCGGGTACCAGCTGCTGACAATGCACTACTCGAAGCGTTTCTTCATGCTTGCAAAGGAGTGTTCAGATGCCGATTCCGTAGTACCGCTCGTGGACGAACTGGAAAGGGAGACCTGAGGGGATTTATATGGTTGACACCGCTAGCTATTTCCTGATCGGTATTACGTGTCTCTGCTTTGGCCTGATTGTGAGTTTCCAGATCGCACACATCCGGTATTGTCGCAAGCTGACGGTCCTTGTCCGTCGCTCTATTTCCACAAAGACAATTGCGCCGGTACTCGCTGAATATGAAGCAATAAAGGCTAAACATTAATCCTTTTTCCCAATCCCATTCACCAGGAAAAGAAAGTTGGTTAATACACCACACCCAATTTAGTAAGACATGCGATGCACGATACTTGCGAGCGGGAGCAAAGGCAACTGCACATATATCGCTGGCAGTGATGGTGCCATTTTAATTGATGCGGGCCTGAGTGCAAAAGAGACCTTATTCCGTTTAATACAGGCAGAATGCCCGGTTGAAGCAATTGATGCAATTATCGTAACCCATGAACATACAGATCATATACGCGGTCTGGATGTTCTTGCACGAAAACTCGCCTGCCCGATCCACAGTACTGGTGGTACGCTCAATGAATTTTTAAATCACCGGCGCACCTCGAATAAATCGATTCAGGTTCATACTTGTCGGTATGATGTTTCGTTTAATGCCGGGGGATTTTCAATCTTACCATTTGCTACTTCTCACGATGCCGCTGAACCCTGCGGGTTTATAATCCGTGAGAACGGGCACAAGATTGGGTACTGCACTGATACCGGTATTGTCACTACGCATATGCTTGAATTACTCCGGCGCTGCGACGGCGTGGTACTTGAGAGTAATCATTGTCCGGAGATGCTTGCTACCGGGCCGTATCCGGAATCCCTGAAAAGGCGGATACGCTCGAGCAGGGGGCATCTCTCAAACAATGCAACGGCCACAGTGCTGCGAAACTGGGGAAAAGATGTTTCACAGATCATACTTTCGCACTTGAGCGAGATCAACAATACACCCGAGCGTGCACGGGTAAGCGCACGTGAGGGGATCGGACTTTTTTGTGATGAGAAGAAGCTGATTGTTGCGACCCAGGGGGGTTCGTCAAAAATGATACCTCAGGAAATACAGTTATAACCCTGTTAAACCAGATGCCCCAGTGATTCCTCGAGTTCTTTAAAGCCGTACGGCTTGATGAGGGCAGCAGAAAATCCATTGGCTGCAAAACTGATTAATAACGGGTGCGTGGCATATCCGCTGGAAATAATCGCCCGTACATCGGGTTCAATCTTCTTCAACAGCGGTAATGTTTCCCCTGCACCAATCCCGCCAGGTACTGTTATGTCAAGGATGACTGCATCAAATGGCAGGGCATTGTCTTTTGCTTTTCTGAATAATGCAACTGCTTCCTCCCCAGTCTTTGCTATTGTCACTTTATGACCCAAGAACGAAAGCATTTCGCTTGTGGCTGAGAGGATTGCTTCTTCATCATCCATAAGGAGAATCCGGTATATGCCTTTGGCACTTACATTCTTACCGGCGTGACTTTGCCGGCGTAATCCCGGGACGGATGCCTTTCGAGCTGCTCCAGATTCGTTTTCGGGGCTTACTCTGGGAATGAGGAGTTGACGGGACTGGTCCCGTGCCCGCAGGATGCCTTTCTCTGCATCATCAAGATGCCTGCACAAATGGTCCTCACGTGCACATGACCGGCGCGCGAGCTGAATATTCGCAAGCGCAGAGCTCAGCGAATTGTTGATATCATGGGCAACTTTTCGTACGACCGCACCAGAACGCATCCTTTTTCCCCGGTCATTTTCCCCTGCTTCAAGGGAGTGCCGGTAGATTGCTTCCTCAACAACCTCCTTTAATAGAACGGGCCCAAACGGCCGGACCAGAATACCGTAAGGACGGTTTGAATCATTGTGGATTTCAGAAATATCCTCATCAGCATCGGTAATCAGGATCACCGGAATATTGCCGACAATCTGGATCTTTTCTAAAACTTCAGTTATTTTCTTTTTCCCAAAAAGAACCGTCTCTATGAGGACAATATCTGGATGCAGGGACTCAGCAAAAGTAACGGCATCTTTTACGGAATATACTTGTTCCATTACATGGAATCCTGCAGATGCTGCACATGTACTGAGTTCATCAGCACCTGCTGTGTCCCCTGCAGCGATCAGAACTTTCACTGTCACCATAAAGCACTCTCCTTTATTCGTTTGCCGGTTATGCTGTTTTCAGCTACACACCACATTCCTAATGCGGTCATTGTGACACCTCAATCTTGAGGAGCTTCATGCAGTACTGGTCAATTGCATCAAAGATTGCTTTCTTGGATCGTTTGATCTTCCCTGAGTCGTCAGAACGAAAATCGTGTGCCACGTACTCCAACAGGGTGACAAAAAAGTGTTGGGGACCAAAGCGTTTTTTGATCTCATCCATGCACGCAGCCGCATCTGTTTGTTTGCCGCTCATTACCTCAAAAGAATAGTCCAGCAGCAGAAGAGCCTGAAGAGGGATATTCTTCTCTGCCGCGAGTTTCCGGAACCTGAAATAGGTATCCATCCGATTGGTGATGATTGAAAGCTTAATCCCATAATATATCGGCTCAATTTCATTGGGATACTGCTGGGTCATTTGTTTTACGACTCCGGCTACACCTCCGGCATCCCGGTTCTCAAGCTTGAGTTTATAGAGCTCGCGCAGGAAGAACATGTCATTGTAGAACCGTTCGATCCCGATATTAAGGAGTTCTTCTTTAAGGTCTCTTCTCCCGTCGCGCGACGCTTTTTCAATACCAATACGGAGAAACTCACGTTCACTGGGGAACCAGTCTATTGCCTGTTTCATCATGAACCAGAAGACCTTGTTGATCCGTGGATCCTCGGCAATCTCAAGATCCTGGAGCCGGTTTATCGGAGGTTTGAGCCGGACGAGCTCAATCATCTGCTCCCGTGCGGCAAGTGACATATCCTTGAGTCTCTGGTATTCGCCACTTCTTTCGACGGGCGTCTGCTGGGTCGAAAGGACGAAGTAACAGTATGCAATTGCCGGACAAATGATGACATCAACAGACCGGTACTTTTTGAGCTGCTCAGCACCCTCGGCATATTTCCCGGTATTGATCATTTTCATACCAAGAAGGATGTCATAAACTGCACGGTTCCTGTTCCCCCGCTTATTGCGCAATGCATAATCAAAAAGTTTCTCAACGAAGGGAATATCATCGGATCGTTTCGATGCCTCAAGAACTGCAAAAGCCATTGCGTCAATGAACTGGTCAAAAAGCTCTTCGCTTAAGCCAGGCAAAGATTTGTCAAGTGATGCAATAACCTGTCCGAAAAAAACCGGGATATTGCCATCTATCTTTTCACTGTTGACGGTAACATAATCGATAAATTCTTTTTTAAGACGTTCCAGTCTCAGCCGGATAACGGCTTCGGGCTGCCACTCGTCAACCATAAGAATATTCCATTATATGTGCTGCATGAATTATCGGCAGGAAATTAAAAATACTTTTACCTTGCCGTGGACCCAAAACTGTAGTTGCGCTGTTTTTAAGAGATAGTAAAATGTTAATGCTTCTGTCTCCAACGCACTCAACAGATACGCCATGCTATTCTCAGAATTCTCACGGTGCTGCGAAGAGATCGAGCGTCTCTCTGGTCGCCTTGAGATGATCGATGTGATAAGTAAGGTGCTGCCAGGACTGTCTCCCGAAGAACTTCCCATCTTTGTGCGGTTTATCATGGGGAGAATCTTTCCCGACTGGAGTTCCCAGAAACTCGGAATTGGCCCTAATCTCCTGTTCGAGTCCGTCGGTTATGTCGTCGGGATAAAGAAAGACAGCGTGATTCAACGGATCAATAAACAAGGAGATGTCGGCAAAGCAGTTGAAGAACTCCTGTCGAAAAAGTCACAAGTCTCGCTCTCTTCTCATGATCTTGAAATTGTCGATATTTACAACAAACTTATCAGTATTGCTGCCCGTGGCGGTGCAACATCGCAGAAAGAAAAAATGCGTATGGTAAAACTGCTGCTCGGGGATGCCAGCCCACTCGAATCCCGGTATCTCGTCAGGATCATGCTCGAGGAGCTTCGAATAGGCGTAGGTGAGGGGACGGTCCGCGAGGCAATCGCTAAGGCATTCTCAGTCGATCCGGGTCTCGTAGAACATGCTATGCAGGCAATCAATGATATTGGCGAAGTAGCACGGCTTGCAAAAAAAGGGCCTGATGCCCTCCGTGAAGTTCATATAACACTTTTCCACCCGGTACGAATGATGCTCGCCCAGCAGGGAACCATTGCCGGAATGGTGGAAGAGCACGGCGAAGTAGCTGTAGAATTTAAATATGACGGCTCGAGGTTCCAGTTCCATAAGGAGGGGGAAAAGGCGATGATGTATTCGCGCCGGCTTGAAGATGTAAGTACTGCCCTTCCCGATGTGATAGATTTTCTGCAGGCTGCAACAGCTCACGATGTGATTCTTGACGGTGAAGTTATAGCAATTAAAGACGGCAGACCGATGCCATTTCAGTCTGTTTTGCGGAGATTCAGGCGCCGGCATGATATTGCTGGGGCTTTGGAAGAGATCAAGATGGTGCCCAACGTTTTTGATATACTGTTCCTTGATGGTAGGACCCTGATCGATCTTCCTTTTTCTGAACGACGGAAGATTCTCATGGCGGCGGTAAACCCGGATTTTGTTGCCCCACAGGTAGTCAGTGCTGATCCAAAAGTAATAGAACAAACGTACCAGGAAGCGCTTACTGCCGGTCACGAAGGTGTTATGATCAAGGTACCCGGTTCATCCTATACCCCAGGCCAACGGGGGAAAAACTGGATCAAGATCAAGCCCGAAGTGGATACCCTTGACCTTGCCGTAATAGGTGCAGAATGGGGGGAGGGAAAACGGGCGCATGTTTTTGGCTCATTTTTATTGGCCTGCCAGGATCAGGGAAAACTTATTTCGCTCTCCCGTGTGGCGACCGGCTTCTCTGATGAACAATTAAGTGAGGCATATGATCTTCTTAAGGACACGGTTATCTCAAGTGCCGGGAAAGAAGTACGCTTTGAGCCTGAACTTGTCTTTGAAGTCGGGTATGCCGAACTTCAGGTCAGCCAGACATATGAGGCAGAGTTTGCCCTCAGGTTCCCCCGGTTTATCAGAATACGTGATGACAAAGATACATCTGAGATCGAGACGCTTGATAGTTTAAAAGAACGGTACCGCAGACAGTCAAAATCAGCACAGGCATACTCAGCATAACAGGGGGAAAGAAATTACCTCGGGGAGTGCAGATATGCGTGAAATACTGCGTTCCGTGATTAAAACTACTCTTATAGTGGGAAGCGGATATCTTTCCCGCCGAATTTTATGGTTTCAGCCGCAGAAATCATCATTCTTCTTACAGTTCACGTTTTGGAAGTGGCCTCTTTATCCTAAATCCTGGTTTTGCCAACCGACCCGATGATCATTGCTGCATTTTTCGTACCGTTTATTGATGCAAGATCACATCCTTGGATGTGCGGAGTAAGTGCCAGCGTTTCTTTTATCTTTTGTTCGAGGAGATCCAGTGTCACAGTCCTTCCATCTACAACAATCCCTGCCCCCATGTCGACGATTTTTTTTGCATTATTCTGTTGCTCAGGGTGACCCGGGTCCACGATAATGAGGACAGGCTTTGTAAAGAGTAATGCTTCATGCAGGGTTGTCAGTCCACCATGCACAATGGCAATCTGTGCATCAGCAAGATGTTCATAGAGGTTAGGCACGTACCCGTGGGAGATGTAATTATCCGAAGATTCCGGAAGAATTGCCCCGGTATAGAATACATCAAAAACCAGTTCCTTTCTCTTGTCGGCAATCTCACGAAGCAACCGGTAAAGGGGCAGTTTATAAGGTTCGCCACCGAAACTGGTGAAAATAGTTTTTTTCCCAAAATGATACCGGGAGAGATCGATTTCCAGAAAAGGCCCGGTAAAGTGATAATGCTGCCGTTCCCGTTCCGGGATAAGGAGGTTATATTCGCTCACGGTATGAGGGGCAGGGTAATCAGGTATGATAACCGTATCGGCGAACGTGAGATACCTCCTTATCAAAAAATTAAGGACATTCCAGACAGGATTTTTTTCTCCCCCCGGCCCACTAAACCGGTTCTGGTTTGTGATAAAAACTACCGGAATTTTCTGGAATCGGGCGGCGATGACCCCGGCATACATCGTGTCGCAGACCACACAATCAATCTTATATTCCTTGATGAGCCGTCGAACGCGCATGCCTGATCTGACCAGGTTAAGGGCAATCCACCTTGAACACCATAGGGTCTTTTTCAGGGAAAAAAAGCCATTCTCACCTTCAAGACAAACTTCACGTTCTCCTAGGTAGACTTCGTTGAATCCATGATCATGGAAGAAGTCATAGGATTTCCCATATGCCAGAAAACTAACAAAATGCCCTTCTTGCTCCAGAAAATGTCCTAGATGAATACACCGGGAAGAATGCCCAAGCCCTTCCCCGCATACAACAAACAGTATCCGCATTTCTTTATTCCCTCACACTGGGGGAGCCGGACTTTCATGAGGTCCCATTCTTTGACAGAACACCAGAGGTTCAATTCCCATCAGACTTTGCAGATATTCACCGGCACTTCCTTTTTAGTAGAAAAGGTGCGTTGTTATCGATTATGAGGGTTGCCTTAGCTTTCATTGTTCGGATTTAATCACAGAAATATAACCAGTACGTTTTGATAATATTAGGGAAATATGATTTTGGTTGCATAAATAGAGAGATAAACACTGAAATATTAATTATTACAATGAGATGACCATGAGAGATCCAAAAACAAGCCGAGGAGTATCTGAGGTGGCAGCAGAGATTCTGATCATTATCCTTGTGATCATAGTTGCTGCAATAGCCTTCGCTGCATTCACCGGCGCACTCAACCCCTTGTACACCACAAAGAGTGTTTATGTTGCGGGAAGTGCCAAAATTGACACCCTCCCGCAGCCAGGGGGTCTTAAGGATGATGTGCTGACATATTTGCCAGAAGCTGGAGATGCATTTTACCTTACCGGACAGACTAATGGTGCAAATGGTACACCGGTGACATTCAACTTGATCAGCCCCTCGGGGCAGACAGTGGTACCAGTCGGAAGCAGCATCTCGGAACCTATGTACGGTAAAACCCTCTATATCTACCCGAACAGCTCAGCAGCATCAACGCAGTGTGACTACACGATAAGCCAGACTCAGCCTACCGGGGCGCTCCGTCCTATGACAATTGGTTCCTGGACAATCCAGATGATCGATGAGAATGTGCATGTCCTTGCAAACACCTTTTCGGAGACGGTAAAAAACGGTGTAAATTCCCTGCCGGTGGCTGGAGGATTTCTCGGAGGCAGTTCGAGCCAATTCTACGATCCAAACTGTAACCCCATAATACAGACTGTCAACGGGAACATTACTACCAGTTCGACCGGACCCGGCAATATGACGGCCGCCTTTTTTAACGGGGCATCCTCAATTACGATCAAAAATTCCACCGGGCTCGCCTTCACAGGAGATATGTCCATCTCCATGTGGTTTGACCCTAGTGAGAATGATACATACAGTTCGAGCGGCACCGGATGGCAGCAGCTCATCGGGAAAGGGCAGACCACCGATGCTGGGACTACCGCCGCATCTGAGAATGACAATTATCAGCTCTTCCAGCTGGGAAACCAGTTGTTATTTGAGTGGAATGCACCTGATGGCACACACTACCAGGCGATCACGACCACACCAACGGTCATGGCAAACGCATGGAATTACGTGAGCGTGACCGACAATAACGGAGTGCTTAATATTTATGATGACGGTAATCCTTTGACACTTAATTATGACACGGGCAATGTGCCGGATCCTGAATCAGGTCAAACCACCCCACCCTCCGGTTCGGTCAGTCTCACAAACAATAATGCATTTCCAGTAAATATCGGGGAACAGAACTACGCCACGGATTCAAGCGATGCCTTTTATTATAACGGGTACATCGGGTCTACCGCGCTTTACAACATTGCCTTAACCCCGCAGGAAATTGCCGATAACTACGCCGGGGATACAGCGTAACTGGATCGGATGTCCTTTAACCTTTTTAGAGGCCAATTCCCAGAATCCATAAATCAACCGAAAAAGATATTGCCGGAGATACCGATCCTGAACTATGGATATCGTCGACTTCTTTTCTTTTTTCACGGTTATTTTCGCACTTGCAATTATTATTCTTGCAGTACTGATAGCTACCTGTAACGATAGGGGATATGGATGGCTTATTGCGATAACTTTTGCACTGGTTGCTTTATATAACGGAGTTCGTATTTTTTACCCAACCGGGTTGCCCCGAATGAATTCATTTATCCTGCTCGCAGCCTGTATTTCGATGCTTTATGCCATTTGGCTGTTGTATGATGATACCAGAAAAGCCAGTAAATAAGGATAGTAGACCGTTGAGAATTAATGGGGATAACCCACGTATCTCGGCATAAAGATATAATAAAGAGTAATATGACTCGTTCGGGAGAAGTTCAAAAACAGAAGAATGGGCCCGCTGAGATTCGAACTCAGGACCTCCGCCATGTCAAGGCGACGTCATAGCCAACTAGACCACGAGCCCGCATTTGTCTGATGCTCTATAGCATCTGTCATCCTATTATTAAAAAGATTTGCCGGCGCCACAGGCGGACATTTTGGCAAAATGTTACTCCCGTCTGAATTTCAGATAGGAGATCTGTTCAGATAAAAAGTGGATTATACCGGGAATATTTTCCGGTTATGGATTTCGTTGATTACCTGACCTATGCCGATATACAACGCAAGACCCCCGGCAATAATTCCCATCAAGCCGCCAGCTAGTTTGATGAGTCCACTTTCCGTCAGTTCGGCGGCGACGAGAAGAACGATTAGAAGGAATACTGCAAGGACCGTAACCTGAAGACTCCGGTGCATCTTCATAGTACAGATTAAAAGACCAAATGCGATGATCCCCCATACTGCAAGGAATGCAGCGAGATCTGTAGGCTGGGGCGCTTTTGCAAGGCCAAGAACCGGAAGCATGAGAACGCCGGCAAAGGTCATCCAAAAGAACCCGAAACTTACAAAGGTCAAAAACCCGAAGTTGTTGTTCTTTTTCCATTCCATAAGGCCGGCAATGATCTGGGCTATTCCACCGTAAAAAATTGCCATTGCAATAATTGGGCTACTTAACCCGATTATACCGGCATTACAAAGACTCAGAAGAATGGTAGTCGTCCCAAATGCGCAAAGCCCGAGTGGTGCCGGGTTTGCGGTCTTGTCCATGAGGAAGATATTGTTCCTGTTTGTTTCTTCATCGTTTAACATGACGTCTGCTCAAACTGAATAACCTGGCACACATTTGCAGCAATTCACAATAATTGCAGGATAGATCCAGGTTACCAGTTCATTGATCTCTCTGTCTCATACCTTAACATTTCGCTTGATGTTCGATCTTTAGATCATTAAGGATTGAACCTTAAGACTCCGCAAAAAACTAACCGTTTTTTAAGTGTATTAAGTAAATTATCGCCGGCATACGATCCTCTTTTACAATACTTCCACAGGAAAAATGGCATTTAATATTCCCATTCCCCAAAAGGTCAGATATACCCTTTTCTTCGGAGAATTATTGCTATACCAAAATACCCGGCGCTGATAAGGGTATCCGTTTTTATTTCGTTAACGATGAACGAATAATCGCCGGCCCGGTACGCACTGTAAATGAGAAAACACCGGTATACAATCCAGCAGATGAAAGAAACCAGAAATGCATATCCGATGCCGATGCCGATGCTCCAGGTAAGAGCGAGTTTATCCAGAGTTTGCGAGACGAGTGCCACGGGTTCCTGGTCGACACGATCCTGGTAATTGCATTCGTTGGAACTTTTTTGCATTGGTACACTTCCACTTTAGAGATATGCCGATAAAACGTTCTTGTAGAGATTGGATACATTCTCTTCTGTCGTGGGCATCGCAGGAAATCCCGAGAACCCAGCAGTCCGGCGGATATCATTCTGGAGCCGGAGCCCATACTGGCTTCTTGAGAAAAACCATCCTTCATTCTCGTAATACCGGGAGAGGTATTCCTGTTCCCATTGGCCTGGTGTCGGAATAAAAAGCCCACTTTTTAGTCCTGCTTCGGCGATATCCATCATCGTGGTATAACCAGAACGACAGATGATAAACCGTGCCCGGGACATGAGCTCCGATTTTTCCTTACTGGAGATATACGTGTAAATTACTGTCCCGTCATCCAGAGAGCTCACTTTATCGATTGCAGGTTTGCCGAGAAGGACTACTTTCCTTCCGGGAAGATGCGGGATCTGCCTCATAATAATTTTTTCAAGTGCTGTCCGCTGAGGCTCCATTCCCGAAATGACAACAAGGTAGTCGATGTCTTTTTTTGCCGGTTCTTTACGGACACTTGCCAATATTCCGCAGTAATAAATCTGATCCTGGAGGGAAGGAACAAACGTGTTGGCTAATTTCCCCGCAAGTGCCCCCCTGCCCGGCGGGTTGTCCGGCACTACGACTCTGGTAAATTTAGAGAATGCATCAGCCTGAACGTATACACCAAGCAGTTCAAGGGGCCATGCAATGAGAGGAAGACTCTGATGAAGCTGATGAGTAATCTGGATCGAAGGCACTTTCTCTGAAAAAACACCGGAACGAGAATCACTGATAATGAGATCAAAATTATTTTTTGAAAATATTTTTTCTGCTTTTTTACGTTCTGATAAATAAGCCTTGATCAGGATGGGGATATAAGCCGTGTATGTCGGCAGGAATATCATCCCATTATTGTTTGGGATCGGGTAATCCTCGAATTGAATAAAATTGCATTCAGGGCACTCTTTTTTCAAAAATGCAAGTGCATTTCCGCTGGTACCTATAGTGACCTCATGCCCCCGAAGAATCAATTCCCGGATAACAGGTACATCTCGCGATGCATGACCAAGCCCCCAGTTCAGTGGAGAGACAAATACCGATCCCATCAGTTCCCGTTCCTGTCATTAATATAATGCGCCGGTTCACCGGATTGTCACGTTGCGAGTCTTCGCTCATCAGATCCAAGGAATGTCCAGGTCACCGCAACTGGCAGCCGGATTGGCCGTAATACCTGCGATTCCGCTCGAATTGAGAATGAATGGATCTGGGTTTCGCACATCAGCAGGCACGCAGTCAGAAGACAGAGGGTTACACCTGCAACCTCTTCGTTCTCCTGCCATGCCGGGTCATTGCGGATGCATCCGTCAAGGAAGGGAAATTTTTTTACAGCCTCCCGGGCAAGATATGCTGTACCGTCCCCGATCCGTCGTGTGAAACGAGCATGAAGATTTTGTCTTTCCGGGGCATTTATAAGTGCGTTGCGAAAGCGGAATCCCGCTCTCATATTCCTAGCGACATATTCTTCATAAATGGAATGATTTTTCTGGCATGTTGGGAGAAGCGGACGTGCATGCCATGGATTTCCCGCGTCCTGCAGGAAGTGCATCGCATAGCCCAGCTTCTCCAGCCCGGTCGTTTCATCTGATGAAGACCGGACCGCACATATTGCATCCCGAGTTAATTCACCGGCCAGAATGGAACAAAGAGGCATATAATGCCTAATCTTGTCAAATATCCCCCAACTGTCAGGAACCATGACATTTCGATGAAGTACTTCCCGATGGGGGCGGGACAACCCCATGCGGAGCGCTGCGATATCGGTAAGGTCAAAGTGCGTCGTTTCCGTCCAATGCTTAACCGCTTGTGCCATGGGAATAGAGTTTTATGATTAAATATATACTTATTTTAGATTACTATATATATGTTTTCTCTTCTCTGTACTATGCCGACAGTGGTCTCACGAAAATCAACAAGGATATCAATTTAATATGCAGAATCTCAAAGAGATTTTAGATCATTTATGACAGAAGAAACAACGCCGGCACCAACAACTCAACTCTTTACCTACGTGCACGATGCAAGCCGTCTGGAGCTGCTTATCCGTATCGTTTACTGGATTCTCATTGGCATTGTGGCATGCATCTACGGTATTCTTGCCACCATCTGTCTGATTGTCCAGTGGTTTGTCATCCTGATATTCGGCAGAAGGCACCAAGGACTCTCGGACTTCGCCAAGGGATATCTTGAGTACATTGTGCATGTGATGGCATACACATACATCATGAGCGACAAGCGGCCAAACATTCTGCCAGTATCGGTCAGGATATTTGAAGAAGAAGTTCAGATTCCTTAATTCGCCGATATTAGATAAAAGAGATACTTTTCTTTTTCCTTTTTTTGCAGATAATAGTACACACTCTACGAGATGACGTGTGAATGGATGAGTGGGCAAATAAGAGCATCGGCAAAAAGAGAGGAATATTTAGATCTTCTTTGACGATATTTTGGCAAAAGTCGCAGAGAAAATCCCCGGCATCGAACGGATCTCTTTCATTACATCTCCGGGGACCTCGCTGTCCACGTTCAGAACCATAAGGGCCTCTTCCCCGGGATTGATCCTGCCGACCTGCATACCGGCAATATTGATGCTGCATTTTCCAAGAATCGTGGATGCCCGGCCAATCACCCCGGGTTTGTCAAGGTGTCGGGAGACGATCACATACCCTTCGGGGATCAAATCCATAGTATACTTGTCAACCGAAACAATCCGGCTGCGGCCCTTTACAAACACTGTCCCGCAGACGGTCTCTTCGGTTTTATCAGTTTTTACCCGGATTGTAATTAGATTTCTGAACCCATGAGCTTCCTCAGTAACCGTCTCGCTCATTGCAATACCACGTTCCCTTGCAACAAACTCAGCATTGACGATATTGACAGGGGTCTGAAGAATCGGATCAAGAAGTCCTTTCAACACGAGCCGGGTAACAAACTTCATGCTCCCCGCGTAAGCGGAAAGTTCGCCCCCGTATATGCATTCGACTGATGAAAGCCGGCCTTCAACCGTCTGGATAGCAAAGCGCCCCATCTTCTCTGCAAGCTCAGCAAACGGTTCGAGTATTTCTGCATGCTCAGTCGGAACGATCGGGGCATTTACGACATACTTCGCGGAGCCACCACCGAGAACTTCGATACATTGTTTTGCCACTGAAATCGCCACATTCTTCTGTGCTTCAACCGTGCTTGCCCCCAGATGAGGTGTCACAATCACATTATCAAGCGTAAGAAGAGGGGATTCAAGTGGCGGTTCAGTCTCAAAGACATCAAGTGCAGCCCCTGCCACCTTTCCACATTTTATTGCATCATAAAGAGCGGATTCGTCAATAATCCCGCCACGGGCACAATTGATGATCCGCACGCCATCCTTCATCGTCGCAATGCTCTTTGCGTTGATGACATGTTTTGTCTCTTTGATGAGAGGCGTGTGAACTGTGATGACATCTGCAACTTTGAAAAGTTCTTCGATTGACATGACCTTGACGCCGAGCTGGGCAGCACGTTCCTTTGAGATAAACGGGTCATATGCGACACATTTCATATCCATCGCATTGGCCCGTTTTGCCACCTCACGTCCGATCCGGCCAAAACCGACTATACCGAGCGTCTTCTCATTAAGCTCCACACCCATAAACTTCGAACGTTTCCATTCCTTCTTTTTCAGACTCGCGCTGGCCTGCGGGATGTTGCGAGCCAAGGAAAGCATCATTGCCATCGTGTGCTCAGTTGCTGCAAGGGTGTTTCCTTCAGGCGCATTTGCGACAATAACCCCCTGGCGGGTCGCCGCCTCCACATCCACGTTGTCTACACCCACTCCGGCACGCCCGATAAACTTGAGATTTTTCCCGGCCTCGATTACCTTTGCGGTGACTTCAGTTCCACTCCGCACGATCAGGGCATCGTAATTACCGATAATCCTGCAGAGTTCCTCCTCCTTGAGATCTGTATTGACGTCAACGGTACAGGCCTCTTTGAGGATCGCAAGCCCTTCTTCCGCCAGCGGATCACTGACGAGCACTCTCGCGTTTGCCATAAAACCCATACAGTATCTGCGCAATACCTAATCAGGATTCTTCTTGGTTCTGCAATTGCATCGTCATATTTACCACCGAAGAATGATCATAATTTAAAAGAGGAAAGTGAGATCATAAGTGGTGCGAGCATGAGAGATGTGCCCAATATTCTATGGCTCGAAGAAATCAGGAAGGAGGATATCTCGTCAGTTGGGGGCAAGGGTGCATCCCTTGGTGAGATGGCCTCAATCGGTCTTCCGGTGCCCCCGGCGTTCGTGGTCACTGCCCAGGCATTCCGGCGGTTTCTTGTTGAGACAGGTCTTGATCAGAAGATCTTCAAGATTTCTGAAAATATCGATGTAGAAAATAATGCTGTTCTCGAAAAGGCTGCCGATACGATAAAGACACTGGTCATAAAAGCGAAGATGCCGGCGGCAATAAAAGATGACATCAAAGCATCGTATAAAAAAATGTCACAAAAGGAGCTGATTGTCGCGGTACGGTCAAGCGCTACGGCAGAAGATCTCCCGGACGCAAGCTTTGCCGGCCAGCAGGAAACCTATCTCAATATCAAGGGTGAAGCTGCGCTCCTTCTGGCGGTCCAGAACTGCTGGGCTTCACTTTATGGGGCTCGGGCAATCTACTACCGGGCAAAGCAGGGGTTTGAGGAACACTCGGTCAATATTGCGGTCGTGGTCCAGCAGCTGGTTCACTCGGAAAAGGCCGGAGTTATGTTTACCTCCCACCCCATAAGTGGGGATCCCATTACTATCATCGAAGGATCATGGGGGCTTGGCGAAGCAGTTGTGTCAGGTTCGGTTTCACCTGACCACTATGTCTTTGACCAGCGGACTGAATCTGTTGGAGAAAAAACCATAGCTAACAAGAAAGTCGAAATTATCCCCGATGGTTCCCATGGTACGAAACTTGTGTCCATAGATCCGGCAAGGCAGGACATGCAAGTCCTTTCGGATGCAGAGCTTGCCAAGCTGGCGATGTATGGTAAGATAGCTGAGAACCATTATGGAATACCACAGGATGTCGAATGGGGCATTGTCGCCGGGACAATATACATTCTCCAGTCCCGTCCGATTACGACAATAGGTAAAAAAGAGGCAAAGAGCATGTCTGGACAGAACAAGGATGCAAAGATTCTCTTGAAAGGCCAGGGTGCGGCGCCGGGTACCGCGACCGGAAAGGTAGTCATTATCCGGGATGTAAAGGACACTGGTTCGGTTAAAGAGGGGGATATTCTTGTCACCCGTATGACGAACCCCGACATGGTGCCGGCGATGAGAAAAGTCGCTGCCATAGTCACCGATGAGGGTGGTATGACCTGTCATGCAGCCATTGTAAGCAGGGAACTGGGTACACCTGCAGTAGTCGGGACAAAGACTGGTACACAGCAACTGAAAAACGGCCAGCTCGTAACCGTAGATGGCGAGATGGGCATTGTCTATGAGGGCGAAGTTACTCTGGGAACAACACAATCAAAGACAGGCGCGGCCGCGTTAATGGCGCCTGCCGGTAATGCCCCAATCATAACAGCCACCAGTGTGAAAGTCAACGTCTCGATTCCTGAGGCAGCAGCAAGGGCAGCAGCAACCGGGGCTGACGGTGTCGGCCTGCTCCGGATCGAACACCTGATCCTCGGACTCAACAAAACACCCGGCTGGTTCATTGCAAACCACAAAGAAGAGGAGTTCGTAAAAGAACTCTACGACGGCATTAAAATTGTGCTCGATGCATTCCCGGGGAAGACGGTATGGGTCCGCACGCTGGACGCCCCAACCGACGAATTCCGGAATATGCAGGGCGGAGAGAGTGAGCCTCACGAACATAATCCGATGCTCGGCTGGCGCGGTATACGCCGGGATCTTCAGAGCTTCGATCAGTTCAGGCTCCAGGTTGAAGCGTTCAAGCGCCTCTGGAAGGCCGGTTACGAGCACCTTGGCGTTATGTTCCCGATGGTCTCCCACCCTGATCAGTTCATTAAGGCAAAAGAGATGATGAGAGGCTGGGGCATCGATGTGGATAACGTAGCACTTGGAATCATGATCGAGATTCCGGCAAGCGCAATTATGATTGAAGATTTCCTTAAAGCCGGTATCAAGTTCGCATCTTTCGGGACAAATGACCTGATCCAGTACACGATCGCTATCGACCGGAACAACGAGAATGTTGCAGATATGTATAACCCTCAGCACCCGGCCGTTCTCACCCTGATCCACAATTCCATCCAGCAATGCCGCGCCTATGGTGTCGAGTGCTCTATTTGCGGTCAGGCAGGATCAGATCCTAAGATGGCAATCTGGCTTGTAGAACACGGAATTACCAGCATTTCTGCAAATATCGATGCCATTGCAAAGATCCGGGAAGCGGTCGCTAGAACCGAGAAGCGCATCATCCTCGAAGCTGCGAGAACCCGCGATGCTGAGTAAAGGACTTTCCGAAGAAGATCTCTTCTCTTTTTTATCCTCTCAAAAGAAAGAGGACATTGATCACCGGTATATTCTCAGCTCTATGTGTACCTTGCCGCATCCGGTTGCAGTAAAAGCGCATTGCATGTTCATGGAGACCAATCTCGGCGATCCTGGCCTTTTTCCAGGGACTGCAGCACTGGAACGTCTTCTTATAGAACGGTTCGGTACACTGCTTCATCACAAAGAGGCAGGCGGATACGCAACTTCGGGAGGTACTGAGTCGAATATTCAGGCGCTCCGTCTTGCGAAGGCAATTAAGCCGGTGACATACCCAAACGTAGTCCTTCCGGAGTCCGCCCATTTCTCGTTTAAGAAAGCCTGTGATCTCCTCTCCCTTGAGATGCGGACAGTACCCACCGGGCCCGATCACCGGATGCTGGCGAACGCTGCTGCCGAAGTGATAGACAAAAATACGATCTGTCTTGTTGGTATCGCGGGAACCACCGAATATGGAATGATAGACCCTATCGAGGCTCTTGCGAAGATAGCGTACCAGCACGACATCTTCCTTCACATAGACGCTGCGTTCGGAGGGATGGTGATCCCATTCTTGGAAAAACCCATTCCTTTTGATTTTGCCCTACCCGGGGTGACTACTATCGCTGTCGATCCGCACAAGATGGGCATGAGTACTATTCCCGCAGGAGTCCTGCTTACCCGGGAACCTGATATGCTCGATACGCTTAATATTGATACCCCTTACCTCACCGTGAAAAAAGAGTTTACCCTCGCCGGTACCCGCACGGGGGCCCCGGTAGCTGGTGCCCTTGCCGTACTTGATTATCTCGGTACTGATGGCATGAGAGCAGTCGTTACCGGCTGCATGAAAAACACACAACGCCTCATCGCAGGTATGGCGACGCTTGGTATTGCGCCTGCTGCCACCCCAGATGTTAATGTGGCGACGTTCGCTTGCAAAAGCGCTCCACCGCCATGGAAAGTTTCATGGACCCGGAATGGCGACCTTCGGATCGTTTGCATGCCACATGTCCATCGCGATACAATAGAGACGTTTTTAAAGGAGTTTGGTGAAATGCATGCTTGAAAAACTAGTAGAATCACTTGAGACCTGTCCGATGGTAAAACGGGGGGAGTATAATTATTTCATCCACCCCATTACCGATGGAGTTCCTCTTATTGAACCCGCACTTCTTCGCGATGTATGCACCGCGATGATAAAGGTGCTCGATTTAAACAATGTCGACAAGATTGTAGTTGTCGAGGCGATGGGCATCCATATTGGCGCCGTTCTCTCAGTCATGACCGATATTCCTATTACCGTCATGCGTAAACGGGAATACAAGCTTCCCTTTGAAGTACCGGTCCACCAGAAGACCGGTTATTCAAAAGGTGAACTTTATCTAAACGGCGTCTATAAAGGTGATCGAGTTGTGATCATCGACGATGTTGTGAGCACAGGAGGCACAATGAAGGCGCTTCTTTCTGCTCTCGAAATTGCAGGTGCTGAGGTAAAGGATGTTTGTATCGCAATCCAGCGGGGGGATCCTGACATCGGGAGACCGTATAAGTCGCTTGTTAAGATCAATGTCACCGACAGGGTGCATGTTGTTGAGCGGTATATCTGAGCTGATCAAAACCCTGAAACAGCGGGGGGCGCATACGGTGGCCCTCCAGTTTCCAGAAGGCCTCAAACGGCAGGCTGCGGCTATATCCGCCGATTTTACAGCCGCCGGGTTCTCTGTTATCATCAGTGGCGATCCCTGCTACGGTGCGTGCGATCTCGCCTTGGATACGGCATCTCAAGGAACTGCAGACGTTCTTATACATTTCGGGCATGCCCCTGTGGAGGACTCCCCCAATGTAATTTTCGAGCCGTGGACCGTTGACTTTGATGTCGCGATCCTCGCTCATGCATTCCCTTTGCTCCGTGAAAAGACATTTGGCCTTGTAACGACGGTACAACATGCCCATCTCGTACCAAAAATGGAGACATTTCTTGCATCAAAGGGATATGATGTACGGGTGGCTCATGGATCCGGACGGACACCTCTCCGGGGACAGGTTCTTGGATGCAATTTTACCGCTGCAAAAATGACAGGGGCCTGTGAAATCCTGTTTGTTGGAACAGGCATTTTCCATCCCGCCGGCATTGCTCTTTCGACGAAAGCCCGGGTAATTGCACTCGATCCGCTCACAAGCACCGCAATAGAAGTAAGCGCCGAATCTCTCCTGCGGCGCCGGTCTGCGATCATGGAAAAAGCCAGGAGTGCCCGGCACATTGGTATTCTTATCAGCACAAAAAGTGGTCAGAGACGCTGGGATCTGGCGAGGCGGCTTGCAAAACTCGCTCCCGGGACATCCATCATTACTATGCGTGAAATAAATCCCGACGAATTACTCAACCTTGGTTTTGACTGCTATGTAAACACCGCATGTCCTCGCCTTGCCTATGATGATCAGGTGCGATTTGGGAAACCCGTCCTTTCACCACAAGAATTCGAAATACTCTGCGGTGCAAGAAACTGGGACGATTATCTTATCGATGAGATCGTATGAAACTCAGGCATCTGGAAATGGCATTGCAGCGTTGCAAAGGATTTGAAAAACCACGGGCCGCGTGGGAACAGTACCAGACACCAGCTCCGCTTGCAGCCCGGCTCCTTTACGACGCATTCTTACACGGGGATATTGAACAAAAAACGGTGATGGATCTCGGGTGTGGTACAGGCATCCTTGCGATAGGGGCAGCACTTCTCGGCGCAAAGAAGATTATAGCTGTCGATTTCGATGCGAGTGCAATCCGGACAGCTGAAACGAACGCAGCACTGCTCAACGTGGACGTCACGTTTATTATGGCCGATCTAAGTGTTCCGGATGCTATACCGGCCCTTACAGAAAAGGTTGATCCCGGCGACACCGTAATTATGAACCCTCCGTTTGGCGCACAGAAGCAAATGGTACACGCAGACAGGCCTTTTATCAACTGCGCTCTTCACTTCGCCCCGGTCACCTATGGAATTTTTAACGCGGGTTCGACGCCGTTTGTAGAGGCATATATCAAAGGAAGAGGAAAGGTCACCGGAAAAATAGGGGGCACCTTTCCCCTAAAAAGATCGTTTGCCTTCCATACAAAGGATGTACAGGATTTCATAATTGAAATCCTCATGATTATGCGTACATGACCGTGTAATAAATATGAAATAGGAAATCGCGATACGCAGGAAATGTTCAGGCAACACGCTTATATGATGTCAATCAGAGAGATTATAGAGGAGCACTAAAATATGGATAAGACCGGAATTGCGGCACTAATTGTGGGTATCGTCCTTCTGGCACTTGGCGGTTATGCAATTGTAGAGTTCCTTCCTGATGTTATTGTCGCAGTTAAGGGCCTCATTGGCATTGTAGTTCTCTTGGTAGGACTGATGTTCATCATCTTTGGTGTACTGATTTTCAAGGAATAAGATATATCACATTTTTTTTTACAATCGATGTCTATTTCTACGAGGCATGCCACAAAAAGAGGACCGTGATTTTACAATTATAGTTTCACGACAATACACTGTGACGCCGCAGTTTCGACCACAGGTTCAGGTTTATCAGCGAAGTATTCGTCTACTGCTTTCCGAACCCCAGGTGCCGTAAGATAGTCATGCGAAACAATGACTCCCCCTGAGTTCATCCGGGGATAGAAAAATTCGAGACATTGTTTCGTACTATTATAAGTGTCTACATCAAGATTGACAAAAGAGAACTTTTTATCTTCTACAGGTCCTGAAGTATCAGGGAAGATTCCCTTATAAAGAAAAACATTCTTTTCTTGTGCCAGATAGGTTTTCACTTCATCATAGGAAGCAGCAAACTTCCCTTTGTAAAACGGCCATACTGCATCCACTTCATCTACCTGAGGCAGTCCAGCAAAGGTATCGAATAAATGGAGCGCGCGTTTCCCCTTGGCCGAACATATGATCTTGGCAGACCCTCCTTTGTAGACGCCAACTTCCGCGATATCCCCGGGAACTTTTTCAGTGATTTTTGCGGCCATATAGATCTGATATGCCTCGATGTCCTCCAAGAGAAGATCTGTATCAGAGCGGATCTTTTTCAGTCTGGATGCAAACTGCTTGCGCTCGGCGCAGCCATAATGCGAAAGGCGGCCTCTTTGCGCAATATCATATCCCATAAACGGCTCTAAAACAGCCAGTTTCCTGAATTTCAAGAGATATTTACTGGGGACAATCGTATCAAAATAACAGATAAGATTTTTCTTTGGAAACAAACTCATGAACAGATATTTTTGTCGTGCCGGAATTTATAGTGTTGAGATACCAGAATATCTCTTCACCTCCTTCGGTATTTCGTTGAGTAGTACGCGATCACTATTGCTACGAAAAGAAATGTCAGTCCTAATAGAGCCGATAAAAGTATCACTAAACCGGCCAGATAGGCTACAAAGACCGCAATAAGGACGGGAACTCTCCCGTTCCGATACGCGCCTATCACAGATATTATCAGGATAATTATTGGCAGGAAAACAAAGAAAATCCGGATCGCAGGATCAGATGAGAGTTTTGAGATTGCAGAGACAAGGGAGGTTATGAGGATACTTTCGGGGTTAATACCGATGGCAGTCCAAAGTCCCGATAAAAAACCAAAACCAATTATAAACTGCCAGATAAACCGGTGAAATCTCTTTGTCATGAGATAATCCACATTTTCGGTGAATAATATATACAGAATTCACAATCAAAGGAGAAATTTACGGAGAACTATCCTTTTGCTGTAACAGCGGATCGGTATCGACATCAAAATCTTCTAAGAATGGCATAAGACCGGTGATAAATGGCCGGGCAATCCCGGTTACGGGATTCTGCAGTTCACCTACCGTAACAATTTCAATCATGAGAGGAAATTCATCAAGAGTACGGGTGAATGAAGGGTCATTTTCCCGGGTGAATTTAAGGAAACGGTCGATTCTAACATAGGGGCGCTCGTACTCAGGAACATCACGAAACTCGTTTTCAACCTGGGCAAGGGTGTGAGTTGTCGCAAGATCTTTTTCAAAAAAAAGATAAACAACAATACCGTAATCACGTCCAATTTTGTCAAGGTGACGGATCTCGATTATCCCTCTCCGCTCGACACCAATCCATGCAAGTTTTTCCGAAAGGGTTGTGCCGGGAAGCACGTTCCAGGCAGCCTCGGTATTGTCCATACAAAAAAGTGGGACGCCGTTGGTAGTATAGGTATTGTCATCGCCAATGTCAAAAAGAATTTATCCTACATACCATCTCCTGCATCTGATAGAAAAAATCTTGTGAATAATCCAAAAAACATTATTAAGGATATTACCGCCGTGACCACATGCGCTTGTATCCTGCAGACATTACTAGAAGGGCAACTGGAGCCGTAAAGGGGAGAAGACTAGATGATTGTGTTGGAAGAGGTATTGATCCATGTGGCGTTGTCGCAGAGATAGCAGTATTGTCGGTAACAGAGGGGGTTACTAAAGTGGTAATGCGCGGGGATATAACTGTAAAACCACTCCCGGGAACGGGTGATGCTGTACTATCCAGCTCGATCAAGTTGAGAATGGTCACGTTACCGGATGCATTGGCAGGGACAGTCCCATTTATGGCAATGGTGATCGATACATCACTGGTTGTTGGGTAGGACAGAAGATAGCCGTTAATAAACGCCGTGGCGCCGGATGCTGACTGCTGTGCCGCGGGGATTCCGTTTACGATTATCTGGATGTTCCACTTTGCATCGTCAAGTCCTGTCTGCATCTGGAGCATATGGGTCCGGGAGAATGTAGTAGCACCCGAGGGAATTATAGTGGCGGAACTGATCGCATACTGTCCGCTGCCAGGAACTATCGGGGGAGCCGGGGAAAAGACGGTGCCTGTAAGGACAAGTGTCGCACTTGTGAGGGAACCGAAGATAGCACCCAGTAAGATGAGGATGAAAACCCCGATCAACCCACATCTCACTGAGGATTTATTGGGAAATGACATATCAATACTTGAGTTTGCGTCAGTCCGATGTTAAGATGCCGATAAGTTCAAGTTTCAGAAAACCTTTTTTTTCAAAATTATGACTCTCCGTATTCGACAGGAGAGGATAATATGGTACTGGCGCCCACGGTACCACAACAAAAGCGATTTGGATGACAAATCTATGACGGGCAATAACGAAAAAAATCTGTCCTTGAAAAAAGAGGAGATCGCAGTTATTGCTCGTCGGCTTGAAATGGCTAAAACAAAGGGTGATTTAGGCGACGCAATTGCTCGTGAGGCGAATCTGTATTCCCTTGCCGACCTCCAGATTATTGGCGGGCGTCTCTGTCTAGAAGTAGATGTTTTACCTGAACCGTATCGTAGCCGGGTCCGCCCATTCTTCCACAAACAGATATTCGGTGCACACCACCGGCTTCTTTTAATGCATCGTTCCAATCAGTTCAGCCATGCCGGTGAACCGATCCGGGATCGCGAGATCTTTGAAAAATTCTGCATGATGATTCCCGAGGGTTGCTTTACCTGGGATGAACACGCAGAAAGAACGCCATTTCACTACTCTCCGCGGCACCGGCTCTTTTACTATCTCATGGCTGCTTTCACCATGTTTGTACTTGATCAGCCCGGTCATCCAGTAGGAATGCCATTCCCGGGAGGATTTGCAGTTGAAGACCGGAATGGTATTTACTATTGTCTCATAAGGGATCGAGAGAAAGAAGTGTTTTTTTCTATTTGCAATTTTTGCCCGGCACAACAGATTGAAGAGAATGCTCCTGCGCTTTCTGAAAGATGAGATTAAAATCCTAATTAAAGAAAAGTGAATGTCAGATAAGGTCGTGAACCTTAAGGATCGCTAAAACAATACTTTGACATGACTAAAGCTTTCGCTCTTTAGTAATATACTACAAGAACAGATTTCGTGTAAGAAGGAAAGGTGATAGCAGCTTGGTATGGTTCCCGGGGACTCGCGTACCTCAGTACAACATACTACGTGTGTCAGCTTAACTGCTGGGTTCGGAATGAGACCAGGTGTTTCCCGACAGCTATGGCCGCTATCACCACATGATTTGCTTTGTTTGCAGCCGAAGAATTAGATGCAATTCTTCGTCAGATCGGCATTCCATTGCTGGAAACCGATCCAAGCCAAGGTCCGGATTTGAACCGGAGTGTAGTTGATCTGCAGTCAACCGCGTGGCCGCTCCGCCACCTTGGCGACCGTGTAGGATGATACCCTATCCTGTATGTCAGGATAAGATATAAGGTTTGCACTCAGAATTTCGTCTGGGTTTAGCGTGGTGAGCACTAGTGTTTGGACGTTAGTACTTGCGGACTGAACACGTCGTTGCCTTCGTGCGTACATCCCAAGCCTATCAAACGGGTCTTTTACCCATGTCCTGTAACGAAGTCTCTTTTTAGGCTGGGTTTCAAGCTTAGATGCTTTCAGCTTTTATCCCTTGGCGCGTGGCTGCTCGGCACTGCCTTGTCAGACAACCGATCGACTAGAGGCGCCGAATGAAAGTTCCTCTCGTACTATTTCATTCTTACCTTCAGACTTCTTACACTCCTGATAGATAGTAACCGACCTGTCTCACGACGGTCTAAACCCAGCTCACGATCCCCTTTAATAGGCGAACAACCTCACCCTTGGCTGCTGCTGCACAGCCAGGATGGAAAGAACCGACATCGAGGTAGCAAGCCGCCGGGTCGATATGTGCTCTTGCCGGCGACGACTCTGTTATCCCCGGGGTAGCTTTTCTGTAGTCAATAAGCCTCACCAAAAGGCTATATTGGTTCGTTAGACCCGAGTTTCCTCTCGCGATCACTTGCTTTGCGTGATCGCGTCAGGCCAACTTATGCTCTTGACACTCTTCTGTGAGTTTCTGACTCACATGAGTTGACCTTGGGGCACCCTTGATATTTTTTCGAGGGTGTGGCGCCCCACCCAAACTGCCCACCTACCGGTGTCCTCGTTAGAGTGAGAACTACAACAAAACTAGGATGGTGTCTCATCGTTGGCTCCCCATTACCCGAAAGTAATGGATATAACGCCTCCCATCTACACTGCGCAAGAATTATCGTAATTCAACGACAGGCTGCAGTAAAGCTCCACGGGGTCTTCACTTCCCATCAGGAGTCCCTAGTCTCTGCACTAGGACAAAAGGTTCAACGGATTCGTGTTAGGGACAGTAGCGCACTCATTAATCCATTCATGCAAGTCGCCAATTAAGCGACAAGGTACTACGCTACCTTAAGAGGGTCATAGTTACCCCCGCCGTTTACGAGTCCTTCGTCCGGTTGAACCCGGTATTCAGATACTCGCACTGGGCAGGAATCAGTGACTATACTAGTCCTTTCGGAGTTGCAGTCACCTATGTTGTTATTAGACAGTTAGTGCGCCCCGGTCACTGCGACCTGCCTGATCTCCAGGCAGGCACCCCTTATCCCAAAGTTACGGGGCCAATTTGCCGAGTTCCCTTAACTACGATTAAATCCGACACGCCTACACCTCTTCAGCGAGGGGCACCTGTGTCGGTTCTCGGTACGGACATGTGATTCCCTTTTCATGGGCTCAGGGAATTTGCTAAGTTACCCCATCACACTTTCTTCTGATTCTCACCATTACGGTACTCCACAGAGTTATGTGCTTGGACGGGATGACAGTCCCGCTTAGCATACCCCCAAGCGTCAGGGTCTTGCGACTAAAAACCACATGGTACAGGAATATTAACCTGTTTCCCATTCGGTACGTTCGAGTTACGACGCACCTTAGGACCGACTAACCCTCGGCTGACGAACGTTGCCGAGGAAACCTAGCCCCTGCGGCGGTTGGGATTCTCACCCAACTATGCTTCTACTACTGCCAGAATTCTCATCACTACGCGGTCCACTGGAACTTACGCCCCAGCTTCTACCCACGCAGAGCGCCTCCCTACCAGATCACCTTTCGGTGCTCCGTGGTCTCTGTAGTAGGCTTTAGCCCCGTCCATTTTCACCGCCCTAAATCTTGACTGGTAAGCTGTTACGCACTTTTTAAAGGATAGCTGCTTCTGAGCTCACCTTCCAGTTGTCTTTGACCTAGGACCAATTTCAGTGTTTACACTGAGCCTACATTGAGGGACATTAACCACGGTCTGGGTTGTTTCCCTTACGCATTACAAGCTTACCCCGTAATGCGGACTTCCAACCATCTAGGATGTTGGGGAGTTTGGAGTTTGACAGGGGGGTGAGCAGTTTCCCGCCCAGCTCCCCCAATCAGTGCTCTACCTCACCAACGATCTCCGGTTAGGTCATGCTGCGACATGTTTAGGGAGGAACCAGCTGATGCCGGGTTCGATTAATCTTTCACTCCTATACGTAGGTCACACGAATGATTTGCATATCAATACCGCTTGCGGTCCTCCACGCAACTTTCGTCACGCTTCAACCTGCCAACGCATAGATCACCCGGCTTCGGGTCTTATCCTGCTGACTCCACGCACTTTTAATACGTCGTCCCATGCATTGCTGCTACGGACTTGTTGGTTTCCCTATGGCTCCCCTTGTGGGTTAACCTTCGCCAACAGAATAAACTCTCTGGCCCGTTCTTCAAAACGTACGTTGCGACACTGGCAACCTTACCCGTACTACCGCCTCGCGACGGGTTCCTTCATAAGGAAGATCCTTTCATGCCGCAACTCGCGATCACCTACCAATTTCAGGCACTTTTAACCACCTTTTCAGGGTTACTTTTCAGCTTTCGCTCACGCTACTATTTCGCTATCGGTTTCAAGTTGTATTTAGCTTTAGGGGTTGATGACCCCTAAATTCCCGCGAGAATTCCGACCCGCGGTACTCAAGACACCACCTAATGCAGTCTGCTTATGCGTACGGGACTATCACCCTCTGTAGTGTGCCCTTCCAGGCAACTTCCGCTTCACATCCTGCACCGTAACGGTAGGCTTATAACACCACATCTCCCTTGCGGGATTCGGTTTGAGCTCTGTCGTGTTCGATCGCCTCTACTAACGACATCTCGGTTGATTTCTTCTCCTGCCCCTACTGAGATGTTTCAATTCGGGGCGTTCCCTATCCTTACGGATAAACGCATAAAGCGTTAGGATGTCCTATTAGGGTATCTCCGGATCATAGATTCCTTGCGTCTACCCGGAGCTTATCGCAGCTTGGCACGCCCTTCTTCGGCACTTGAACCGAGCCATCCACTGGTAGGTTTAAACTAATGCTCCGCTAAACCCATTTAACGTCCTGAGTGCAAACCTTTACACGGCCTCGCAAAGTCATTGGTTTGACTTTCAGCCCTTCCCTCGTGATTCGCATCTCGAGGTGCATCTAAACAGCTCCCTGGGATTCGAACCCAGATTGATGTGTCCCCTTCTGGACACCTGAGCCTTCTCTAGTCGACACCGGCAATTTTACAGTTTGTCCAGTAACCGCTTTAACCCGAAATAAAATTCGTTAGGAGGTGATCCAGCCGCAGATTCCCCTACGGCTACCTTGTTACGACTTAACCCCCCTTGCAAAACCTAGATTCAACCGCCGCAGAAAACGACGGCTTCATCAAGACCTCACTCGGGTGGTTTGACGGGCGGTGTGTGCAAGGAGCAGGGACATATTCACCGTGCTATTTTGAAACACGATTACTACGGATTCCAGCTTCATGTGGGCGAGTTGCAGCCCACAATCCGAACTAAGGATGGGTTTAGGAGATTGCCTTCACCTTTCGGTGTCGATACCCATTGTCCCACCCATTGTAGCCCGCGTGTAGCCCGGATAATTCGGGGCATGCTGACCTACCGTTGCCCATTCCTTCCTCCTCTTTAGCAGAGGCGGTCCCAACAGTGTCCTCTCCATCCCGGAGGACGAGCTAGCAACTGTTGGCGTGGGTCTCGCTCGTTGCCTGACTTAACAGGATGCTTCACAGTACGAACTGACGACGGCCATGCACCTCCTCTCAGCTAGTCATGCAGAGTCTTCAGCCCGGCAATCATTCAGCTGTCTTATCCGGTGAGTTTCCCGGCGTTGAGTCCGATTAAACCGCAGGCTCCACCCGTTGTGGTGCTCCCCCGCCAATTCCTTTAAGTTTCAGCCTTGCG
>CAYPEQ010000004.1:0-86329 GCA_964409915.1 uncultured Methanoregula sp.
TTATAGTTGGGACGTCAGCAGTCTCCCAGCTGGAGACTATTATATTTTGATACAAGCCACATCGCATGACACTGACCCGGGAAAAGAGATCCTCCCTACAGCAATCGTGCTCGGGGAATCTGCCAAAGCATTCATCAAACTCCAATAAATCTTTTTGGTTTTTTAATCAAACTCACCTTTGAAAAGAGAGGTGGTCACTGTGTTTCTTTTTTGAATATTTTTAACTTCGGTAAATAAATGAAACAAAGTGTCTTCACGAGGAAAATTAAAAATCTATTTGCCGAAACAATAGGGTTCACAGATAATGACTGCGCCGCAGCCATTCAACCTGCGGGCCAGTGTATCGGTAAAGGATATCGCATTTGTCATCCTGAAAATTCCACGGGACAATTATAAGGATATCACCTTCCCGGATCCAGACTTTCTTTTTTATCTTTCCCTTGATTCTTCCCATCCGTGTCACACCATCGAAACACCGGATGCGAATATGGTTTGCACCCATCATGAGCTCGGCACAGCCGAATTGTTCACGGTTGCGTTTCTGGGGAAGTCTTACACGGACAACCTCATCACCAGATCCAGGTGCCGGGGATTTTTCTTCAGACAGAACAAGCCTCTCCTTTGAGCCATTTCAGGCATTTAAGCTCATTTTTTGCCGCTGAAAAAATATAATTTTTATGCGTGTACTAGCTCGAACGCTCTCGTGGGCAGAAATTTTTGTAATTTTAAGGAGAGGGTAACCTTCAAGGGAAAATGCGAGAAGCAGGAGTCGAACCTGCGAACCCCTACGGGAACGGATCTTGAGCCCGCCTCTTTTGGCCACTTAGATATTCTCGCACAAAATAATGGTGTTTAGGGATAGTAAAAGGCTTTGAAAACTCAAAAATCTTATGCCAATATACTATTATGGATCTTACCGTCTGATTCCATCGGCCAGTCTTACATTCCCTCACACTTTTATTCGATCATATTGATTTGGGAGAAATACATGAGATATCAACTCGGGAGATCACATGAAATCGGCAAGACCCAGCTGTTCCTGTTTCTCTTCGCCAAAGGTCGACTCGATAGCAAGATCAAGCACTTCTACCCGCTGCCGGCAATACTCAGATACCCGGTATTTTTTTACCATGCTGCGGGAGACTTCGAGATATTTTTTAACCGATCCTTCATGCACGGTCGGGATAATATTGCCATTACAGATCCCTTTTCCTTTAAATTTGGTGCATTTACCTGCCAGCGGCATCCTGCGGTAACTGGTGTTGCATTTCGTGCACCGGAACTTCTGCTTGGAAAATGCCGAGAGGTTGCCCATAAGGTCACGGATGAAATGGGTATTGAGGACACGCTCTGCAACATCATCGGCATCGACCGCCCGGATCTTCTCGGCCAGATCGAGTTCGGCCTCGAGTTTCTCGGCCATGGTTTTAAGTTGTGTGTACGTGGATTCCAAAGGCCCCGCCGATATATCTGACGTATCATGGGTAAAGTAAAATCCTTCGAGCTGTTGCGGGGTTCCCAGCCGCCTTTCGACCCGGTCTATGAGTTTCTCGACATCCTTGGCTTTCGCATACTGGAGACCCGCCTCGTACAATTCGAGGGGGTATGAACGACCTACATCTACGTTCAGGGATTCCTTATCGATCTCTGCCGGGTCGATACGGCTCGTGAGAACCAAAGGTGCATCCATCGTGCCGCCCCGGTTCTGGGGGAGAAAGGAGCGGGAGAAATTTAAAAGCCCATCCATGAGGAGCATAATGCAGTCTTCATCGCCGTCGCATTGTCCGGTAAAAATGCCATTTGCGACAAGTGTATGATCCTCTGCTACGGTCAGGCAGTACACCCGGTCCTCAAGTGATGTGACCGTTTCGACGGTACTTATCCGGTCGGCAATTACCGAGCCACTTTCAAAGACCGGAACAGCATCCCCGACTTTTATCTCAAGAGCCTTGATTTTCCGTAAATACCCGATATCCCAGACTACCATCGCATGATCCGGAGTAACCATTAGCACGCGGTTCCGTGTGGTGGTAAAACGGATCATGTGCGCAGGTGCCCGGTGGATGGAAACCGTAGTAATCCTGCGAAGGTGCATCATGCCGGTGGTATCTACAGTCCTCGTAAAATAGGGGCGGACCGGATCTGAATAATACGTTCCCAGCCGGTCCAGTCCTGGTTTACTGACATCGAAGTTTTCCAGAACGAACTTCCGTATGGGAAGATGCGACCAGGTTTTTCCGTCATAAACCTCGATCTCAGTGTCTCCGTAAAAACAGTTCCGGCGTTTAGCTGCATGAAAGAATGGATGGGCGTAGCCAACGTTTGCCCGGGTAAAACCGATGATCCGTGCTAATACTCCGGCGCTCGTGTGAGGGGCAAGACCGATGACCAGGTGACCAACCAGATCGTCCTTTGTCTTTAAATTGTAGAATGCAGGCAGGCCATAAAATCTGACCAACTCGTCATCAATGAATTGTGCAACTTTCACCATATAATCTGCACATGAGTCAGAGACGAGCAGATCCTGAGGATGGATTTCCACGACTTGTTTGCCATTCTGGAGATCGTATCCATTCATATCCTTAAGGTACCCAAGCGACCGGAGTTTCTCGACCGGAACACACACCTCGTCCGGCCTGATATGGGTTAAAGGAAGGTCTATCATGTCAAAACGGGTCGTGCCGTCTTTAAAGACATAGATGTCCTGCTGGGCGCGAAGAATACCTTTTTCCATCGGTTCCACGGTTTTTTCCCGGGAGATGACACCTTTTACGCCTTTTACAAGGGCTATGCTTTCTTTTTTGATACCAAGACGATCCATTGCTTTTGCATATTCCCCTTTCACGTTCAGGCTGATCCGCTGGCTGCAGGTTGACGGGACATCACAGTTCGGGCAGCGTTCCCCGGCCACTTCGTGTCCGCACTTCGGGCACGTGTACACCGGCATTGTATGGTTGCCGCACTTCTGGCACTGGTTCAGGTACGTAATCTCGCCACAGCCGGAACACCGTCGCCGTCCGACTTCGATCTCGATGATTCCACCTTCTTTCTGGAAATCGATCTCGGTTGCCTGAGCGTCCGATTCTTCGGTATGAATCGAGGCTTCCTGGAATGATCGTCTGGAGCCTCCGGATTCTCCGAGAGGGAAAAGGGCATGAGGCGGCGGACTCATCTTCCGTGGTTTGGATTTCCCGGGCCGACCCATGCGTCCTCCTATCCGGATGCCTGATCGGGATCGCAGCCGGAAATTACTCAAATGCATAACTAGCGCAAGCGGCGTGGCATCAGCAGGTGCTGTCATCCAGGTATTACATTTTTTCAACCGCTCATCAAGACCAAGGCAGGCCACAAAAGCCTGGAATGTCCGGATCCGTATCGTCCCCCCACTCACCTTGTGGGGGATGAGCAGGAGTTCAAGTGATTCCTTTACATCGTGGTTAAGAGGAATAACCAGTACCCCGTCTTCAATCGTCCCGGAACCTGAAACGATATCTGCAAGGAGCCGGATCTGGTCTGTGGTAATATCATCCCAGAACCACGTGTAGGCCGGGTGCAGGAACCCTCCGGAATTGGCAAGCGTGAGTGCTCCTGTTTCATCCAACGGGGGTTTTGCGCCAGGACCCTGGTCAAGCAGCCACCATTCCTCGCAGTAACCGGCAGGTACCAGAGGGTGATTGTTCTCTAAAAAATCCCCATAGGCAATCAGGATTTCACCGACATCAATGATTCTTTCGACTTTTGACAGTACGGTAAGGGCGGTTTTCTCGTCGTCTACACGGATAACTTCACCACCGGTCAGGCGTACGGTCGGCCCTTCGATAGTATCGACGGGGACAACCCCGCATGCTTTTCCTGGCCGTTCAAGTTTCATCTGGGTACCAACCGCAAGAAATCCACCCAGAAGGTGAAGGGTTGCCGGATTGAAACCGGCTGTCGCAAAACCGGTATTACGGGAACGGCCATACCGAAGCCTGAACCCTCCTTTACGCATAGGATAAGAGAAGACGGGTCTTCCTCCGATGAGATCCCGGAGGTATTTGTCAATTGGCTTGACACCCGGGGCTTCGTCCTCAGCCCCCGGTTTTGCTGCTCCGGCGATAAGCTTGTCCAGCCAGTCCCAGCCACCCATGTTCATCTTCTCGACCTTGCTCTTGAGCTTGCGGGCTTTGCCTGCAATACCTTCGGCAAGGACGAGTGCCATACCGCCACGGACAGCATTTGTCTCAACGCGCTCAAGGTTCCGGTGCCCGGAGACTTCTTCCTTTTCCGTAGCTTCGCCATCAATACAGACCGGGCAGTTTTCCACGATCAACCGGATCTCTGCTTCGCTTGGCAAGTACTGGAGGTTCATTATAGAGTTGTACTGGCGGATTTCCTCGATATACCGTTCAACCTCAACCTGGCGGGGGAGGTAGCGACTTATCCCAAGTTTCTGCCTGACATAATCACCGACAAGTACCGAAAGGGCTTGTGCTGTCCCACCTGCACTCCGTATCGGGCCGGCATAGTAGATTTTAAGAAATGAACTGCCATCATCATTCTTGCCTAGACCCACTTTTGCAATCCCTTCAGTAGGTGCCGAGACGACACCTTCTGTCAGGAGAGCCATTGCAGTACGAATGGAATGATCAAGGACCTCATCGTTGTTTTTCTCCCCGAACATCCGTGCAACAAAATCGTCACCGATCCGGAGCGCCACCTCCTCACGGGACATCTGAGATTCGAGCTCCCGGATCCTGGCAGCCACCCCTTTTATCCCAAGAAGTGCTTCAACCCGATCTGCGAGATCGCTTGCTATAGGTATCTCGACGGCTAAGCTCGGATCGAGACCGCGGGAACGCGCTTCTTTTGCAAGTGCAATTGCACGGTTAAGCCCGTCCATCAGGCTGTTCCCGTACAATTCCATCTCAGGGGAGAGGATGAGCATCGTGGTACATTCCTACGGCTGAAAATTTATACTGTAGTATCCGGTTTTTCCGCGTCTATGAAAAGAAATGTCCCCAAGTGGAGTCAGGACTGTTTCCTATCCAGGATCTGTTCGACTATAGACGGGAGCCCGGTTTCTCCCATCTGCCAGAGAGTGAGGGTTGCGCATGACCGGAGAATCTCATTGCTGTCGGATAGCCGACGGGTAAGCGGATCGACTGCGGGTTTCCCGATCCGGCAGAGTGCCCGCGACAGAAAACCCCGTAATTCGCGGTCTTCAGTTGCCATTGCAGAAATAATCGGCTCGACTGCCGGTTCCCCTATCTCTCCGAGCGCTGCTGCTGCGTAACGCCGGAATTCACGATCCTGGTTCTTTTCCATCGCCAAAATAAGCGGGCTTATCGCCGGGACTCCCACTTTTGCTAGAGCAATTGCACGGTACCAGCGGCGATCATTGTCATCTGCTCCGGTGAGGGAGTTGATCAGGGGCTCAACAACGGCCTCGCCGCTATCGGAAAGCACAAGAATTGCATGATGACGGTTCTCCACTGAAAGATCGTCAAGCTGGCTGATTTGAAAGGCAATGGTAGCCTGATCGTCTTTACGTTCCGGTGTGGTCATGGGAATCACCATTATCTTCCCTATTTCGTGTACCAGCTCTTGCTAGTTGCTATCGGGATTGTCCGGTTTATGCTCTCCACTCATGCAAAACCAAGAAGAGGAGGGACAAAGAGGATACAGAAGAAAACCGCCATCAGGACAAGTCCCAAGGGGATGCCCAGCCGGGCCCACTCCCGGCTTGTGATCCCCGTTTTTGTTGCCGCGATAATATTTGGGATGTTACCCGGTATCAGCATGCCCCCCGATATGAGAAGCGCCATGAGAGCGCTCGTGATCTGGTTTATGGAAAGTGCCGGGCCAATCTCAGCAGCAGCCAAGGTGGCGTTATCGAGCACAGCTGAAATCATATTGACCCAGTAGAGGGCTTCGGGCGGAATAAGGACAACATAGCTGATGATAAGAGGCTGGAATCCTTCTCCGAGAAAGATGAGGGCCATAATGAAAAGGTAGACCTTCCCGGCCCGGATAATAATATCACTTATCTCTTCACGCTCAACAACACACGGAAGGTTGGTTTCGTCGGTCTGCCGTCTTTTTAAGGCAAACAGACCGAGAATCCCTAAGAATATAACGGCGGTTACGATATAGATCCCAATCCTGCCGGAAAGAAACCCAAAACCGGCGTGATAGGGATCCCCGGAGAGCCGGGATACAACGATTGTCGTGAGTGGTTCGCCAAGCGGGGTCAGGCCGGCACCAATACCGATGGCGAAACAGGCAATAACGGTGATCTCGATCTTTGACTCTTTTATCAGGGGAAGGGCGTTTATTATCTCTACAAGGATGAGTGCAGCAAGAATAGCAGATATAATACTGGATACAAGACCAATAACGATGATAAGCAGCGGCACGATAAGAAGAAGGGAATATGCCTTCACAACGCTTTTGATCGCACGCTCCAGGTGGTCGTGTAAACAGTAGATGAGCATGCCCATAACAAGAACGATCTGCACAATCCCAATTGGGATCCCCCCAACCGATACGATGTTTAAGGGACTGGTGAGCGCTTCAATAACAACAGCGATGCTCCAGCCTGTGTGTTCCCCGGGGAGATTCGCAAAACCCGAAAGTGTGAGCGCAAGGACGCCACATACGAACAGGAAAATCTCAAGATTTTCTTCGACTTTTCGTATCAAGAAAGGAAGGATCAGGACGGCACAGAAAATGACAAAAAGACCGAGGATCACAAAACTATCCATGCCGTCGCTCCATAAAGACGTAAGTGTTTTATTTCCCAGTTACCATTTTTGCACATCTGGGGATAAGGGCTTCCTTTTCCAAGATGGTACGTTCCTGTTGACTAAAGAAAGTATATATGCAACTTCTGGGGTATACTCCAAGTGATCATCTCCTCCAGGACCGGCAGACAATGACACAGGATCTCCTAAAAACAATCCGTGCAATGCAAAATACGGCAATAGGGAACTGCAGGAAACGCATAGAGGAGGCGGCACAAAAGCCAAAGAAGGAAAAAGATAACGATGAGGCGCGGTCCAACCATGAAAAACCCCTGCATGGAGTGACGTCGCTACTCAAAGATAAATACGGGCTTTGAGAGGCGTATTTGTATGGATACAGAAAAGACACTGCTGCAGCAGATACGGGACAAGGAGCAGGAGTTCAAAAAGAAAATCGATACGGCGAGGGCAGATGCCGATGCTTTGGTTACTGCAGCAAAGACCGAGGCTGATGAACTGCTCTGCACGGCTGACGAAACGGGAAAAAAGCATGCAGAAAAAGTATACGGGGATATTCGGGAAAAGACGGTAACTGATATTGAAATCCTCGATAAAAATGCTGAACTCGATCGTTTGGCCTCTCTGGAAAGAGGAGAGAAATATGTCCCTGCCGCAGTGGAAAAAATAGTCAGCTATGTCACCATGGAATAGCACAGGGCACGGTAAGTGGAGGAGTTGAATGCTCCAGGCAATGAAACGTATCCAGGTGATCGGGCCAAAAGCGGATCTCGACCGTGCTGTCGATCTGTTATACGAGGCCGGGACCCTTCACGTCGAGAATGCACCGGACCGCATCGCAAAAGACGAGATCCAACTTACCGGTGTCCGTCAGGATGAAGCTGATGAAATCGCCGGCGCCCTCGGCACAATAAATGCGATCTTCTCAACACTTCCTGCCATTGCCGATGATTCCGAAACCCAGAACCGATTCCGTTCCTCTTTTGAAAGAAAAACTCCCCAGGAACTGGTAGCCCGAGCCCGGTCCATCATAACTACTCTTGAAATAACGACCCGTGACCTTGCGGCGAAGAAAACGGAGCTCGCACTATCGATTTCAAACCTGAACCGGTACGAGAAAGTACTCGATGTTATCCATCCGTTGGAAAAAGAACTGCCGGCACTTGAAGGGTTTGAAGTGACAATCCTTCTTATCCAGGAGGAGCACAAGGAGGTCGTTGAGCTAATAAAAAAGGAGATTGACTCTATAACCGGCAACCGGTTCGAAATGATCGCGACAACGGTCGATGCCGAAACCCTTGCCGCAATTATGGTCTTTCCCAAAAAATACTCTGAGGAAATCCATTCGTTTATCTATTCAGTAAATGTCAACGAGGTACGGCTCCCCAGAGAATATACAGGCAGGCCTTTTTACGAGATGTATGCCCTCATTGGAGAGGAGCGATTACGGGCACAGGGTGAGATTGCACATATTGACCAAGAGCTGCTCGCATTATCAAACACCTGGTACCAGGAGCTTGTTGTCCTGAAAAATCATCTCAACCGTAAACATGCCGAGATCAGCATGTACCTGAATTTTGGTACTTCGGATTACGTGTTCGTGATTATGGGTTGGATCCCGAAAAAATACCTTGAAAAGACCCGCGAGATGGTGCATGAAAGGTTTTCAGACCGGGTGGTTATCCGAGAACTCCCGGTTACGGAAAAAGACCTTGATGAGGCACCGGTCTTTTATGACAACCCCGCATGGATCAAGCCCTTCGAGTTTATTATGCAGCTGGTCGCACTTCCGCGGTATCGCGAGGTAGACCCCACACCGATCCTTGCTATTTTCTTCCCACTCTTTTTCGGGTTCATGGTGGGGGATATCGGGTACGGTCTTATCATCCTCGCCATTGGTCTGGTAATCCGGTTCCGGTACCAGGAGGTCGCATTCGCAAAGAACCTGGCCAGCATCCTGGTTATCTCCTCGATCCCGGCCATAATGTTCGGCTTTTTCTTCGGGGAGTTCTTCGGAGATTTCGGGGAGAAGATGGGATGGATTGCTCCGGTCCATTTTTTGGGCATTACCTGGAACCGCGTGGATGCGATGATCCCCTTACTCATTGTTGCAATCACGATAGGTATCATCCATGTTTTCCTGGGACTGTTTATAGGTATACGAAATGCGATCATTACAAAAAAACGCAAACATCTGTATGAGAAGATCGGTATGCTCCTGATGATAATCGCGATAATCGTTCTTGTCGCTATGCTCGCCAAAGTTGTGCCTTCCTATTCCGTCTATCCGGCGGCTGCTCTGATCTTCTTCGGTCTTCCCCTCCTCCTTATAGGTGCCGGGGTTTTTGGCACTATAGAAATCATGAGCACGGCAGGAAACATCCTTTCATATTCCCGGCTTATGGCGATAGGAATGGCATCGGTGATCCTTGCAATGGTCGCAAACCGGCTCAGCGGCGCGTTTGCGTTTGCGATTATCGGCATTATTGTTGCCCTTTTATTGCATGCACTCAATGTCGTGCTCGCTATGTTCTCCCCATCGATCCATGCTGTTCGTCTCCACCTCGTCGAATTTTTCTCAAAGTTTTATGAGGGGGGCGGGTTGCCATACAAGCCGTTCAAACGGGAGCTGCCATAAAAGGAATAGTGAAATTTCCATAAAAGGGGATGATGCGACGAGAGATCGATTTATTTAATCAGATCCTTTTTCTTCTTATCCTGAGCCTTGCGTCTCTTTTTTTCTATTATGCTTTTTACTTTCTTGAGCCGGAACAGGTCCTCCCGCTCCCGCTCATCAATTGCATTTTCTATATACTTTGCCTGGGTGTTCAGTTCCGGGATCAGGATCTGCTCAAGCGCATTTACCCGGCGCCGGTTCATCTGGATCTCGGACCCGAGACGTCGCATTGTTGTTTCAATTTCTGCAAGTTTGATAAGAAGATCCAGCTCCACCTCATACCGTTCTGCAGTTTCGTCGATCCGTGCACTGGTGGATATGATACCATAACCCCGCTCCAGCATGTTTTTTGAGACACGTTTCTTTTCTATCACCGGGACCGGGACACCCATGATGTTTTTCCCGCTGATATCTACAGTGATCGACCGCCGGGTGGCAAATGATGCAGATCGGAGCGTAACTGGATCGTCAACGGCCTCAGCTAGCATCAGGGAAAGATCGGCGGCCTGTGAAACCTGCTCCAGCTCATCGCGGGACTCTGAGACGGTACCAAGAATCTTAAAAAACTCCTGGATAAGGGCATCCATCTTCTGCCGCAACAGGTCACGCCCCTGCTCTGCAAGCTTGATCTGCGCCTTTATTTTCATGAGTTCCATCCGTGTCGGCCTTACCTGCTCCATACCGTTGTTCAGCTCCTCTGTTATTCATCAGTCCTTGTGTGCAGCCGGGTGATATTTCTGGATATAGTCCTTTTTTATCCGCTTGAGTTCATCCTCCGGCAGAGTACTAAAGAGATCCCAGGCAATCGAGAGCGTTTTTTCTATGGGCCGGTCCTCGTCACCCTGAGTAATAAACTGCCGCTCAAAGGCATCTGCAAACTTCAGGTACTTCCGGTCAATGTCTGTCAGTGCCTCTTCCCCAACGATGGAAACAAGCCGGCGCAGGTCACGCCCGTATGCATAGCTTGCATAGAGCTGATCTGCCACACCGCGGTGGTCTTCCCGGGTCTTGCCCGGACCAATCCCGAGGTTCATGAGCCGCGAAAGGCAGGGGAGAGCATCGACCGGAGGATCGCCACCCCGACGGAAAATGTCCCGTGAAAGGACGATCTGGCCTTCAGTGATGTACCCGGTGAGATCAGGTACCGGGTGGGTGATGTCGTCATCCGGCATAGTCAGGATCGGGATCTGGGTGATTGACCCGGTCCTCCCTTTCAGCCGCCCGGCTCTCTCATAAATAGAGGCGAGGTCTGTGTACATGTAACCAGGATAACCACGACGACCGGGCACTTCCTCCCGCGCGGTCGAAATTTCACGCAGTGCCTCACAGTAGTTGATCATATCGGTAAGAATCACCAGCACATGGAGGTTGTGCGTGAAAGCGAGGAACTCGGCTACCGCAAGACCACACCGTGGGGCGGCAAGACGTTCAACGGTCGGATCATCGGCAAGATTCATGAAAAAAACGACACGGTCCAGTGCACCGGTCCGCTCGAAGTCCTGCATAAAAAACGAGGCCTCTTTATGGGTGATTCCCATTGCAACGAAAACAACGGCAAACTGTTCGTTTTCTCCAAGGACTTTTGCCTGACGGGCTATCTGGGCTGCAAGCTTGCTTGCCGGAAGACCGGAGCCAGAGAAGATTGGTAGTTTCTGCCCCCGTACAAGCGTATTAAGACCGTCAATTGCAGACATGCCGGTCTGGATAAAATCGGCGGGTTTATCCCGTGCGGAGGGGTTAATTGGCATTCCGGCGATATCTAAAACAGCCTCCGGAATGATGGCAGGGCCACCGTCCCGGGCTGTTCCCACGCCGGAAAAGATCCTGCCCAGCATGTCTTTGGAAACCTGTATCCGGGCAGGTTCACCGGTGAACCGGACAGTCGTTTCGAGGAGGTCAATCCCCCGCGTACCTTCATAGACCTGGATTACGGCATGGTCTTCCGAGATATCAAGCACCTGGCCGTTTCGTTCTTCGCCGTCAGGGAGCGTGATCTTTACGATCTCCCCAAAAGATGCACCCTTTACCCCGGTAACAAAGATCAGGGGGCCGGACACATAACCGATTGTACGGTAGTCCCTTGTCAAGAGCGAGGTATCTCTCATTTCTCCACCACCAGTGCTGATATCCGGTCATGGATCTCCCCAATCAGACTCCGGACCGTCTCAATTTCTGCCACCTCTTTCATCCTTCCGATGGTTGCCCTCAACGGGAGTTCCTGGATCTGGCGCAGACTGACTCCCCGGTTCATCACGAGGTTCACCTGCTCGTAATATGCCATAATCACTTTTAGCATCAGGTACTGTTTTTCTATCGGGCAGAACGAATCAGTATCACTATAAGCGCTTTGCTGGAGGAAATCCTCGCGAATCATGCGTGTCGTGTCGAGGATCGCTTTCTCGCTATCGGGAAGTGCATCAGGTCCTACCAGTTGCACGATCTCCTGCAGTTCCACTTCTTTCTGGAGCAGGTAAATTGCCTTATCCCGGAGTTCCCTCCAGTCACTGGCAATATTTTGGCTGTACCATCCGGAAATGGAATCTAGGTAAAGCGAATAGCTTTTTATCCAGTTCACAGAAGGGAAATGCCGGCGGTAAGCAAGATTTGTATCCAGCGCCCAGAAGGTTCCCACAACCCGGAGTGTATTCTGGGTGATGGGTTCGGAGAAATCTCCACCGGGCGGCGATACCGCCCCGACTACAGTAACCGACCCGGTCCGCTCTTTGGCACTGATGCAGGTGACCCGACCGGCCCTCTCGTAGAACGCTGCAAGCCGGGTTGCTAGATAGGCAGGATAGCCCTCTTCCCCCGGCATCTCTTCAAGCCTGCCGGAAACTTCACGGAGCGCTTCCCCCCAGCGGGAAGTCGAATCAGCCATCAGGGCCACATCGTATCCCATATCGCGGAAGTATTCAGCGATAGTGATGCCGGTGTATATCGAGGCTTCACGGGCAGCCACCGGCATATTGGAAGTATTTGCAATAAGTACCGTCCGCTGTATCAGAGGGAGATTTGTCCGGGGATCAACCAGTTCGGGGAATTCGGTGAGAACATCGGTCATCTCGTTTCCCCGCTCTCCGCATCCAATATACACGACAATCTGGGTGTCCGACCATTTGGCGAGAGTCTGTTCAGAAACGGTTTTTCCGGTTCCAAAGCCACCCGGGATCATGGCTGTTCCTCCTTTCGTTACCGGGAACATACAATCAAAAATCCGTTGTCCCGTAACCAAGGGGAGGACCGGATCCAGTTTCTTTGCAACAGGCCGGGGGATACGCACCGGCCAGGACTGCATCATAGTGAGTCGGATCTTTCCATCAAGGATACACACGGTCTCATCAACAGAAAAGGTACCCCCGTCTACTTCTGTGACCGTACCAGTGACCTTGGGGGGGACAAGAACCCGGTGTTCGAATTGGAATTCCGCAACGGTCCCGAGAATATCACCTGGTAAAAGATGGTCGCCAATTTTAACTGCCGGAACAAATTCCCACTTTTTCTCCCGGTCAAGGCCAGGAGCGGTGACACCTCTTCCGATAAAATCTCCACTTTTTTTAAGCAGAACCGGAAGCGGACGCTGGACACCGTCATAGATAGATGAGAGAAGACCCGGGCCCAGCTCGACTGAAAGCGGGGAGCCGGTATTTTCCACACTCTCTCCTAACGTAAGACCGGTGGTATCTTCATAAACCTGGATAACCGACTCATCACCATCGAGCCGTATGATTTCGCCGCGGAGTGCCTCGGGTCCGACGTTTACTACATCGTACATCCGGGAGCCTATCATCCCTTTCGCGATGATCACCGGTCCCGAAACCCGAGAGATTGTTCCTTTAATCACATTATCACCTCTTTAAAACGACGTTGTATCCAATCGCCTTACGGAGCAGCCGTTCGATGTACGTCCGGCGGTCCAGTTCTTTTTTCTTTGCCGGGATAGGGATAATAAGGGGGCGGTGCATTTTCTCGATCCGGTCCATGAGTTTTTCGTCGAGAGAGAGTATGTATTCCTCGTTTGCAGCGACGATCCCTATGTCATCTTTGTGCAGAAGGGGAGTAATGGCGGTCTTTGCCTCTTCTCCATCCCGTACTTCTATGACCTCCGCTCCGGCAAGACGGAACCCCGATGCCCGGTCGCTGTCAGTAACTATAACAAATTTATACATACACCAGCTCCTCACGCAGGCTTTCTATCGGGAAATCCGCAGTTTTACAGCGGGAAATAACCCGGATATTCGTGACCTCGTTATACTTTGCCCAGAAATAGCCAATCAGGGAAGCAACGCTCAACGGTTCACCGGAAAATGACCCGGCACCCTGTATTACCAGGTACCGTTCCAGTTCTTTTTCGATGACCGAAATTTTCTGGGCTTTTACCGCGGCTTCAGGTATAGTAGAGAGAAACCGGTACCGGGAGATAGCCATCGCCGCAAGGGCTTCATCAATGGTGTGCAAAGACAGCAGGGCTGTGAGTTTTTTGATGTCGAATTCCAGCCCGCCGGGTATAAGAAACTGATAAGCCTCCCCGGGTTCGATATGGTCCCGAATCATCCGCAGGACTGTTTTGATGTTGACGATATCTATCTCAATCGAAAGGATACGACGGATCATCGATTTATTAACATCCGGACCCAGAACCGAACCGAGCGCTTTCTCGTAATAATACCGGTCAAGCGAGCATTCAAGCCTGCCAAGATCACCAGTCCGCGCAAAATCCGGAAATGCCTGAGTAAGAGGTCTTGCCCACGGAATACGCCACGTTGCAAGCAGATCGATTACTGCCTTTGGATCCGGCTGTCGAACAAGTTCGGTGAGGATAGATTCATCAAGTTCGCCTGCGGGGATGAGACAGTCAAGGATCTCCTCGTTTGTCACGTGGATATTCTTACCACGGAGAATTGTCTTGATGTTCTGGATGTCCCACCGGTGGAGAAAGATTGTAATGTAGTGTTCGGCTTCCTCGATTTTGGCAAACTTCAGGACCTTGCGGAACGTACGGACAAAATTTTTCCGCAACGCGTATTCGATACAAGCTACTCCGGCATACCGGCCCCGGGCCTCAATAATATCATCGCGGTACGGGGTTTTCTCAAGCTCACTCATGAGAGAGTCGATATCTGGCTGGAGGATCAGGTTATCGAGGGTATGGTGATCCAAAAGGTGGCTCTTCATTCCCCGCATACGGGCATTAATATATCCCCAGTCCATCTCAATCACCCGAAGAGTGTGGCATAGATCTCACGTCTCTTGTGTTCCCTTACCCGTTCAAGCCGGGATTCGATTGTGTTGGATATAGTGATTTTCCCATCAGGTGAGCTAACCGTCAGGCCCCCAATACAATCAAGGTCGGAATGGATTTCACATGATATATGCACAATCTCAAGGGTTTTTTTACAGAGATCAAGGTCCCGGGGATCGATATGGACAACAACCATGCCCTTTCCAATCGCCCTGATTGTCTCCTCACAGAGGTGTCTGAAAATCGAGGGATATTTTTCGTCTTGTCGAAGTGAACTGAGTCGATTTCCCGCCAGTTCAAATGCGGTTTCGAACATTTTTTCCCGGGCGATAAGCGCCTGCTCCTTGAGTTTACCTTTCGCTAAATACAACTGCTTGTTTCGCTCTATACCCGCAGTTTTTTCAGCTTCCTTTACGAGGCGCTCTTCGACCTCTTTTGCCAGTTTCCTTGCCTCCTGCCGGATCTCATCCGCCTGTTTTTGAGCATTCTGCAGGAGCTCCCGCTCTTTTTCCTCGGCACTTTCCTCGACGGACTTTAAAAGAGTTTCATAGGCCATGGCAACATCGACTCTCTGTTCTTCTGCATCCAGTCGACCACCGTTAGCCCCGGACATCGTGTCCAAGGTGCGTAAAGAAGAATGGTGCACTGGAGGTGCGGCCTCCCATGTGTGCGCTATTGCCACCCAATCTACGTAACCATAAGGATGATCATCGCGGCTACGACAAAACCGAGAATAACCAGCGTTTCAGGTATGGCTTCGAGAATGATAATCGATCCCACAACCTCGGGCCGCTCGGCAATCGCTCCGGCTCCTGCAGCACCGATCCGGGACTGTGCAAGCCCGGTTCCAATAGCTCCCCCTGTAAATGCAATGGCAGCTCCAATCGGGACTTCCCAACCAACCATAACGATACCTCCACTGATAGTATCCTAACCGAGTGTTGGTATATTAAGGTATTGTGCAGTTCTACAGGAGGAATACTAACCCCCGGTCCATAAAGATTTCAGGATCATAGTTATGGCGGAGATTTACCGTTTATGGGAGAGGATTGCATCCATCTTTTCCAAACAGGTACCAGATAATGCATGACCGTCCATTCCTGCACCAAGTGCGAGGAGATCGCGTATATTCTGGTGCGTAAGGGTTGAGAACGTATATTGTTCCCATTTTTTTCGTTCAATAAGGACCCATAGTTCACCTAGTATATCCCGGAGCAACCTGCAGTCGTCTCCGCAAAGATTCGGCCAATCGACTGCTGAACCGTGCCGTATTTTCTCTATAGCTTCTTCAACGGCTTGCTCTTTTCCAATCTGGAACCGTCGCCGGCCCAGCTCGTCATTGCTTGTCCGGGCCATAAGTAGAATGTATCGGAATTATTCCGGTCGCATAATAAATTTTTCCTTTACCAGGACTTTACCAAGAGTCTTTTCTGTTTTTTGCTAATCACCACAAAGTATAAGGTTACGCAACGGGATTCACTCATCATCCCCCATATGGGGCGGGAGGAAATGTATGCCGGAAGCAACCCAGGCCGAAGTGGGAAGGCGGCTGTACCACGTCCACCGTGAAAAGAAAGTCGAACGAGCTATGAAACAAATGCAGCAGGGGAAGGGATCTGACTGGAAGTTATTCTCTGAAGAGGAAATACTGCTTTTGTCTCACCTGATGCAGTGCACATGGAATGTTATTGATCAGGATCTTTGGGACAAGATTCCTTTTAGCAGTATAACAATTAGTGAAATCCGGCAGATTCTTTCATATGGAGTTGGAGTCAGGCCGGGACTGAACCCAACGTCAGAATCCGTTGATAATATCAAGAAAATCCTGCTCGGGCTCTCTTGAATTTCTCCTTTTTTTCCTTCCTGTTGTCATGAATTATATGCTGGGCCGGCAATGAACAAAATAAAACATTATTCGGTAGCCACCCGGATACAATCCGCGATCGTACCTATACGGGCCTTTCCACCACACATGTTCGGGACGTAGGCAAGTGCTTTTCCAGAGTTTACCATAATTGAAGGATACTGCTCCATTGCTGGGGAAACAACCATGCAGGTATCGGCATAAACCCTGGCACCGCTCTTTTCGATGACTGCGGCACTGTTTTTATTCTTGTCAATTACTCCCTGCGCCGCAAAAACATACAGGGGTTTTGTTACGACTTTTCCGGAAAGGAGCCGGGCGATCTCTGCCAGTTCTGCTGGTGAACAATGCGGGCAGCCGACGGCAACCGCATCCACGGGGATTTCCTTAAACAGGCACGAGATCTCTGTCATTTCAACAGGAATAACGTTGAGGCCGGAGATGTCGTAGGATATCCTTTGCGCTTCGGGGGTTATTCCCTCCACATGATAAAGTGCCACAGCACCGGTCGCAGCCATCGCAGCACCAAGAGCCTTAAGCTGGTCGGGATCCGGCCGGATACCGCGGAAGAAAGGAACCCGGTTTCCAACAAACTTTCCAGCGTGGTATCCCAGCGCCCCGAAATCAGCGATTGTCCAATGGGAGGAATCTGCATGGACATCAATTACCAGCTGCGGCTTGCGGTTTTTAGCAAGATGCAACCCATAGCACGGCGTTTTTCCGACGAGAGCTGCGGCAAGGGCACTTGGTCCGCCTTCACGGTTTGTCCGGGCGCCAATCACTGAGTTTGCATAGCTGACGGCCGACGATTCTGACCATGCGAGATGATCGCCATACCGGGTTTCATGCAGGTAATAAGGTGTGCATGTACATTCAAGCCGGATGCCCAGCCGTTCGTATGCGGCTACAACAGCCTGCTGCTTCTTTGCAAAATCCGGATCAATCCCCATTTCCCGCCACCTGCCCCGTGGCATGCCAATCGGATTGAGTACAGCCGGGACAACTGCTTTTGCGTCGAGGCTTGTAAGCCAGTCAAGACCGTATTTACCTATCGTTTTATAGGATGCCCCACTCACCTGGGCACTCCTGATCGGAATCAGACGCTCTGCGCCAAACACTTTTCCGAGGGCAACAAGCAGTTCGAGCATCTTCTGCCGGGTCTCGCCCTGTTCCCCTGCAAGGATCTGCTCGTCTTCCGGATCAAGCTGCATGCTGTTCACCACGTGGCACGGCGGAATCCTTCTTCACGGCCCAGCACCATGGTCGCATCGATCCCGATTTTCACGTTTGTACCATCATCTTTCTGGCAGGGATCAAGCGATGAACCCCTGACACCGGTTATAACCATGACATCCAGATCACCACTCACCCGGGTAGCAATCGCGTACTCGATCTCGGTAGCATCCGAGGGATCAATATCCTCATCAACGACCACTACATGCTTGAGTGATGTATGGGCAGCAAACGCGGCCATAATTGCATTCTTACCGTCTCCCTGTGTACTCTTTTTTATCTGGATCACTGCATGGAGATATCCGCAGCCCCCTTTGGTAAGTATTACATTTTTCACTTCGGTCACACCAGCGACCGCGCGATAGATTTTAGGCTCGTAGGGGCAGCCCATGAGGATCTTGTGCTCGTCACCACCGGGGAGAATGCTATGGTAGATAAAATCCGGTTTTGTATACATACCGGTAAACTCGATTACCGGCTGGCGCCGGACCGGGTCATAGGTTCCGGTGATGTCGACAAAAGGACCTTCGTCAGTAACCTCATTCCCAATGTACCCTTCAAGAACAATTTCTGCACCGGCAGGGACACGAACACCATTGCTGCATTCTTTCACCTTAAGTGATCCTCCCATCAATTCTGCTGCATAGGGAAGTTCTTTTCCGGCCGGAACACGGGTACAGCTCGCAAACGTCACTGCCGGATGCACACCTATGACCACAGCAACAGGAAGGCGTTCGCCGCAGGCAAGTGCTTTTTTAAGCAACACATGGGTGTGCCGCCCTTCTACCAGCCGGGCTACGACCCGGTGATCGTCAAGCACCAGCATACGGTGAATGGATGCGTTCTCCACGTCCCCCCATTTGGAGAAAACAATACCGGCGGTGAAATAGTTACCGGCATCTTTGGGGAAAAAATGCATAACCGGAATACGAGACAAATCCGGCTTTTTCATCGCTAATTTGCCGTCTGCAATAATCTTTCCGTCAAAGGTCGCGTCAGCAAGTTTTTGCACCATCTCTTTTTCGTTTAAGCCAAGCGAACATGCAAGCGTGTTCCGGTTTGCAGTCAGGTTCATGACCGCACGTGATCCGTCGAGGTTATGGAAGAACAGGATCTTATCTGTCCTGGCCGCCATCTTTGCGGCCTGCATATCAGAAGAGCAGGGCTCAGTAACATCGATGACAAGCCCATCTTTACGCATCTTTTCAATGAATTCACGCATGGTAACCACTCCAGCGATCTGAAAGCGAATGGGAGACACCAAGATGATCGAGCACACGGGCAACGACCATGTCAACGAGATCTTCTATCTTTTCGGGATTGGTATAGAATCCCGGACAGGCCGGCATAATAGTCGCACCGGCTTCATGCGCTGCGAGCATGTTTTTTAAATGGATATGCGAAAGTGGCATCTCGCGGGTGACAAGGATACATTTCCGGCGTTCCTTCAAACAGACATCGGCTGTCCGCGTAATAAGGTTGTCCGCATAGCCGGATGCGATCGCCGAAAGAGTCTTTGCACTGCAGGGAATGATCACCATGCCGTCATGCCGGTGTGATCCACTGGCTATCACTGCACTGATCGCATTGATATCGTGATAGGTGGCACCAAACCCCGACAGGTCGACTTTCTCATGCCTGGCAAGCTCTTTTGCCACATCGGAAATGATGAGATGCACGTTGGCATCCTGACATAGAATCTCGAGCAGGCGCCGGGCATAACAGATCCCGCTTGCGCCGGTTATCCCGATCACGTATTCCTTTTTCATCTTCGCCTCCGCGCATACCTGTGATACCAATGTCGGAGCCCCAAGATAAAAAGCGTTTATACAAAAAGGCCACGGGAAAAAATAAAGAAAGAAGGATTTATTTTCGTATTGGGGAGAAAAAACGGTAACGCACCTGAGACTCTTCTACCCGGCGTGCATGTGAGGGGTTGAGATCCCGGCGGGCTTCGATGACAAGTGTATTAAGGATATTGTGGAGTCTGAGCGTATCAAAATCCTTGTCCTTGTGTTCGTTGAAGAAATCCAGAAGGTCACTGACACTCTTGAGAACGCCGGAACTTCCAATGAGGTTGAGTCGATTGAGGGTAAGTGCCAGGTTCTTTTTTGCTATATCCATTTTGTAACTATCGCCGTGGGCGAGGTTAATTTCAGTGACAGCGTTGAGTAGATCGGTGTATGCCCTGAGTTTATAGCTACTCTCCTGCATCCTGCGCTCAGCGGAGCGAAGCCTGATGAAAGTGATCGCAAGTACAACAATAACGATGACGACACCGCATGTAATAACGAATAAATCGCCGGAAATATCAGCCATATTATTTCACCTTAAGGAAGTCGCTTTGCCACATCCAGTTTTACAAGGACAAGATTCCCCGTCATATCAATCTGATAGGGACCCGTCGTATACATGGGATATTGCTGGAATGTCTCATTAAGATATGTCCAGGAAAAAGTCTGGTTTACCTGAGTATCAAGATTTGTCACTTTCATTTCAAACCAGCAATCCTGTATATTGTAACTGAGAGGGGTAATATTGTATTCGATAGCCCATGAAGGGTCAGCAATCCGGATCTGTTCTGTGATACGATTACTTTGGTTTACAAAAGAATACGAGTTCTGAAGATACAGGTCCCCAAGGGAAAGGGTCGGCGGAGTTGCTATGGTCACCGCAGTTGGGACAGTCACCTCAGGTATCGGAGTTTGGTTGACCGGGTTTCCTTGTCCGGCCGAACTGCCACCTTGAATGCATCCTGTACAGATAACCCCAAGAATAAGCAGGAATGCACAGGGGACGAAAACGTGATTCATTATAGATAGTATTGTAAAAAACCACTATTTGAGCTTATTATTAAGTACGAGAATGTATCAGCTCCACTTTGCTGGCCCAAAAATAAATAATCAGAAAAGGGTATCCTGCCGGGTTGGCTTTTTGATGTGCAGTACCTCCGCTGCGGCATCGGTGACAACTTCGCGATACTCCGGGAGCGTATACACACCAAGCCGCCATTGCTCTCGCCGGGTCTGATTGAGTGTCTGCAGACGGGGAGATATTTCGGCAAAACCTATGAGTGTGTGCCTGTTTTTCACCTGTACCTCAAGTGACATGTCACCGGGGATCGGGGGAATATCAACGAGGACATCTGCGGCCTGACACCCGGCCATGCAGGCAATTTCCCCGGCAATTTTTCGCGCTCGTTCAATCGACCACCCGGTCTGGAATGCTGCAGTATTGATCTGATCCTGTCCAGCATATATCGCGCGTTTATAGAGACGCCTGCTGTAAAGCCGGTCAGCCATCTCACGCGCATGGGGACTTTTTGAAGTTCTCAGTTCATGCATGCATTCTCCATCATCGCATGTACAGATACGCTCAAAACCACCGGCCGGTCCCGTTGACATATGATCGAGTACCGAAAGCTGGAACATACATTCGCCTATCCGGCTTACGTGGTGATAATAGACTGAAGGCCGCATCAGTGTCCTCGCTATAAGCAGCGATTCTGCCGCGTTGATACCGTTCTCATCAAGCACTACGCCCTCCGGAGTCAGGTGGATATTCCGGAGGAGTCGATGTGCATCCACGGTTCCATACGGAGCCCCGGTATAATACGCGTCCCTGAGCAGGTAGTCCATCCGGTCAACATCAAGATCACCGTGGATTATCCCCGAGAGATGGTGGTTACCCTTGACAACCGCGCATACATCTGATGGGCTTATTCCCAGAGGATCGAGTAATGCCCCGAACTGTGATTCCACAATCCTCTCTATATCATCGTGGATTCGCCCAAGATATGCTTCAATGAGGGGCTCGCTTGCATGGGAGAAAGGGCCATGTCCAACGTCATGGAGAAGTGCAGCTACCAGCACAAGCCTGCTATCTTCCTTAGATAAACCAAATTGCCTGCAGGCAATCCCGGCCAAATGCATTGTACCCACAGAATGCTCAAAACGCGTATGGTTGGCACCAGGATATACCAGATAAGAAAAACCCAGCTGCCGGATATAGCGCAGACGCTGGATCGCCGGAGAATCAAGAAGCGGCAGGATTTCTTCATCCACTTCCACATAGCCATGGACAGGATCTTTGATAATCTTGGGATTCACTAAAAGAATCTTCATATACATCGCATAAAAGTATTGAGTAATGATTACGTTCCTATCTGGTGGAACCGGCACTCCCAAGCTCCTTCGGGGGATGCAAAAAGTGATGGACCGGCATGAGATTTCAGTAGTAGTAAACACGGCCGAGGATATTTGGATCTCCGGCAACCATATTTCGCCGGATGTGGACACGGTCATGTATCTTTTTGCCGGGGTCCTCAACACCGACACTTGGTGGGGGATCAGGAACGACACGTTCACGACACACGATGAAATTATCAATATGGGCCACGGAGAGTTCATTGCGATTGGCGACCGGGACAGGGCAGTACATATTGCCCGGGGAAACATGCTCCGGGAAGGAACGAGACTTACAAACGTCACCCGGACTCTCTGCGATCGTTTTGGTGTCAGGGAGAATGTCCTACCGATGTCGGATACCGAAGTCACAACCAAGGTAAAAACTGAATTGGGCCTGATCCACTACCAAGAGTACTGGATCCGGTCCAAAGGCCAGATCCGGATCGAGGATGTCGTACGGTGTTCAAAGACACATCCTGAGAGTACGGAAGAGGTAATCCAGGCGGTCGAGGCAAGCGAGGTAGTCGTCATAGGTCCGTCAAACCCTATCACCAGTATTACACCTATTCTCGAATGCAATGGGCTCAAAGATGCCCTCACGGACAAATTTGTCATTGCAATAAGCCCGTTTATTGGTAACGCCCCGGTGAGTGGACCGGCAGCGGCTCTTATGGAGGCTTCGGGTTTTGAACCGACCTCGGTGGGTACTGCTAAATGCTACAAAGATCTCGTCGATCTTTTCATCCAGGACACAAGGGATCCTGTCGAAGTAAAAGATGCGATCCGCCTGGATACCCTGATGACCGGGGAAGAGAAAAGTATCGAGCTCGCAAAAAATGTTTTGTCCCTTGCGAACCGGAAATGAAAACCTCATTTTTTGTAAAGGGCATGCAGATCCCTGTTATTATGACCTGAAATCATTGCACAAGTATTTTAATTTATAATCATGATAACCTCTCCAGTGAAAAGGGAAATGGAATGAAGCGGCTTTTCATCATTCTAATGTTAATAACCTGTGTTCTCATCACCGGATGCACAACAACTCAGCCAACGGGAAAAGGTATACTCCAGTTTTCAAGCACTCCTCAAGGCGCCCAGATATATCTCGACAATCAGTATGAGGGCACAACGCCAAGTACTCTTTCCGGGGTATCAGCCGGGGCACATACCATTGAGTTCCGTGATTCTGGCTATAAAAGTGCATTTAATAATCTCACGGTTACCTCAGCGACAGCAACCTATTATGTTTCTGCTGCCCTGATTCCGCTTACATCCCAGACTTTGCAGCCAACGATTGTGCCGGTTGAAACAACCGCACAAGTACAAGAAACTACCACCGGACCTCTGCCTACTATCACGATCCAGCAGAGCCAGACGATAATGACTATCGGCAGCTTACAAACATTTTCCGGTACATGTACGGGAAGTGGCTCTGTAATACTCGTGCTGTACGGGCCAGGTACCTATATAAATGGTGTGGAGATAGCCCAAGTGCCAGTCAGCGCGTCTAATTCATGGAGTTATACGTGGAACCCCGGGACTTCCGTGCTTTCCGGATCATATTCGATAGTTGCATATTCCTCGCAAAAAATTACATCCGCTACTGCCGCATTCTCCATAGTCGGTGGGGGTCAGGTTACTATAATAGCAACCCCACCCTCAACGTACGCGGGAAGATCAGTAACATTTTCCGGACTCTGTACAACAGGAGCGACAAGCGTCAGCCTCACATTATACCCCCCTCATCAAAATGCTGAATTTGTCGCGACCCTGCCCCTGAATGCAAATAATGGCTGGTCATATCAGTATCAGTTTGCCGTGTCAAGACCTTCAGGAACCTACACTATGGTCGCAACCGATGCACAAAATACAGCAACAAGTTCAGTAGTTGTCACGCTAAACAATGGTAGTTAAATCGATCGCGGAAAACCTGATAAATTATCTGATTTTTTTAGCATCAAAAAAATGCAATACGTTGTTAAAACACGAAGTAACCGTTTATTTTACGGGTTTTTCGAGTTCCGGCAACATCGCGGGCATCCGATACCTATTTGAAGGATTTTATACAAACAATGAACCCGTGGGAGAAAATCCATGGCGATCATAAAAAAAATTCTCAGTATATTTAAGTCCGGGAACCGCGAGGAAGAGGAAGCCCGGCTACGCGCCCAGCGGGAACGCTATGAAAACTTTCTTCGGGCATTAACCAGCGGCGATCTCGATACCCGCTGGAACGCCGTTAGATCCGTAGGGGATCTCGGTGAGCCGTTTATTGAGCCGCTCATTAGTGGCCTAAAAGACGAGTTCTGGATCATCCGTCGGGGCTCTGCCGACACTTTGGGAAAAATCGGTGCACCTGCGGTCGTGCCACTGATCGGCGCACTTTCAGAGACCAGTGAAGATGTCCAGCAGGAAACAATCAGGGCACTCCAACTCGTCGGTGAACCCGCGGTCAACCCGCTTATTCAATCGCTCAAACATAGCCACCCGTCAATACGCCGTGGCGCTATCCAGGCTCTTGGCATTATAGGAGAAGTCCACGCAGTTCCGAACCTGATTGAAGGCCTTAAGGATGCGGATCCATGGGTCCGCCATGAAGCTACAGTAGCACTTGGCAGGATTGGCGATCAGCGTGCAGTTGTTTCTCTAATCGAGAGTCTTAACGATCCTATAGAACATGTCAGGATGGCAGCTATGGCAACACTCTGCTCTCTTGGTCAGCCTTCGATCGCACCCCTAATACAAGCCCTTGTCGATAAGAACGAGGATGTTTCCCGCCGTGCGGCCTTGGCACTGACTACCATTGGTGAACAGTCGGTTGAACCGCTTATTGCTGCCCTTTCAAACCAGAACCCGGGCATCCGTAAAGAAGCCGCATCTGTTCTTGGCCAGATTGGCAACACAACAGCTATCCCCGCTCTCATTGAGACACTCGCAGACCCTGACCGGACGGTAAGGATTGATGTTGTGAAGGCACTTGCGGCGCTCGGCGTCCCCGCTATAGCCCCGCTTATGCAGGTCTTCCGCGAGGGTGATGTGCGTACAAGAACAGGCGCAATGGAGGCATTATGGATGCTTGGCCAGCCGGCAACAACCCCGCTTATCATGGTCCTCAAGGATGACCAGAGTGATGTTCGGAAACGTGCTGCTCTTCTCCTTGGTGAGATCGGTGACCAGAAAGCGGTAGACCACCTTACCGGTCTTTTATCCGACGAAAATGTCTCTGTGAGAAGGGAAGCCTTTGAAGCGCTCGAAATGATTAAGAAACGAAATCTCCGGCAATAACTTTATCTCTTTTTTATTGCAATGGAATCCCTTCCCCGTATCGCGAGTTACCTACTTTTTTGTAAATACTCATTTTCTGCAGTACCTGATCAGTATAAGGACGTGAAAATCCCGGAAACAGACCAGATCATTTTGACGAAATAAAAATTAAAAGAAAACAAGTAAAATATACAAAAATCCACGTATTGATGAAGGCAGAATATGGGTTCAGATGAAGAAATATTGGATAATACCTTAATTTCGAAGGCCCGACTTGAGGCATTGGTCGACGGCGTTTTTGCGTTTGCTATGACCCTGCTTGTAGTCAGTCTGAATGTGCCAACTATCCCAAAAGCAGAAGCCGCAACTGAACTGCCAGCCTACCTGGTCACGATGTTCCCGCAGTTCCTCAGTTTCCTTATCGCATTTTTTATCCTGGCTAGTCTCTGGATCGTCCATCATGAACATTTCCATTTCCTCCGTTCTGTCAATAAAGTCGTGCTCTGGCTCAACATCCTCATCCTGATCTTCGTAGTACTGGTGCCATTTTCAACCAATCTCTCCGGGGCATATTCTCATGTCCCGATCGCTCCCCTCATCTTCCATGCAAATATGCTGATCCTCAGTTGCCTTTTCTTAGTCCAGTGGCAGTACATCATCCACCGACCAGCACTCCTTACCGGGCCGGTGCACCCTGATCGTATTGTGGATGCAGTCATGGATAGGGTTCCGATCATCCTTGCCGCTATCACCGGAATGGCGCTTGTCATTTTCAATGCACCGTTCTCTTCCATGTATATGTACATGATCTTCCCTCTTGTGATGAGGATCCTGATGTGGCAGATACGTTCCAAACGAGCCGCAAAAAATATTCAGGCATCTTAATAAGACTACCAGAATCTGTGGGATCTTCTTTTTTATCAGGTACCAACTTCCTTTTTTAAGGAGTCAAGCACACAAAAAACAGGATATCTCTTTCTTCATTCAAAACAGTGTTTTCTGGGGATGGTTTAATTTAAGATGTGCAAGGGCCGCAGGTGTTGTCTCTCTTCCCTGAGAAGTTCGTTTCACAAACCCCACCTGGATAAGGTAGGGTTCATAGACCTCCTCTATTGTTCTGACCTCTTCCCCGACTGATATCGCTATCGTTTTTACTCCCACGGGACCGCCGCCAAAATCATCTGCAATAACCGATAAGATCCGGCGGTCAATATCATCGAGCCCCAGATCGTCGATCTGAAGAAGGGAAAGACCGTCGTCTGCGATCTCTTTGGTGATGGTCCCATCACCTTTAACCACCGCGTAATCCCGCACCCGGCGAAGGAGCCGGTTACCAATTCTCGGCGTTCCCCGGCTCCGGGCAGCGATTACGGCCGCACCCTCCGGGGTGATGGGGATCCTGAGGATCGCTGCACTTCGTTTAACGATTTCAATAAGATCCTCATAGGAATACAGATTCAGGCGCACGATGATCCCAAACCTGTCCCGGAACGGAGAACTCAGAAGACCCTGCCGGGTTGTTGCGCCTACCAGGGTGAAGTGTTCGAGCGTCAGTTTTATCGATCGGGCACTTGGGCCTTCGCCAATCATTACATCAATAAAAAAATCCTCCATTGCCGGGTAGAGGATCTCTTCAACCACCGGGTTCATGCGGTGTATCTCATCTATGAAAAGAACATCGCCCCTCTTGAGTGCGGTAACAAGGGCTGCAATATCCCCGGGTTTTTCCAGTACCGGACCGGTTGTTGTTCGTATTGCCGCGCCCATCTCTCGAGCAATAATGTGCGCGAGCGTGGTCTTCCCAAGGCCGGGTGGACCGGCGAACAGAATATGATCTATAGGCTCGCCTCGTTGCCGGGCCGCGGTGATTGCAATCCTCAGCGCATTTTTTGCCGGTACCTGTCCCACGAAGGCTTCGAGTGTTGCCGGCCGTAATGTGATCTCGTCAGAATCGTCAGGGACCGGGTCAGGGGATATGATCCTTTCGCTCACCTTTTTTCAGCCTCCTTGAGCAGTTTCAGTGCTGTTTTGATAACATCCTGTACAGAAGGTGTAGTCTTTCCCTTTGCTGCAGTTTTTACCGCATCATACGAAGCAGTTTCAGCGAACCCGAGTGAGACAAGCGCACTTGCTGCATCCTGGATGACCGACTCCTGTTTCCCGGGTATAAGGGGTGCCATAGTACTCTGAACTTTTTTTATCTTATCCCGGAGTTCGAGAATGAGCCGTTGTGCGCTCTTTGATCCTATACCTGATATCCTGACCAGACTTTTTTCATCACTGGAAAGGATTGCTAGGACGAAATCCTCAAGGGATATTTGAGAGAGGATGTTAAGCGCTATCTGAGGTCCGATACCAGAGACACTGATAAGGACGGTAAAGAGCTCGAGCTCGCTTTCGTGAAGGAACCCGTAGAGGGTGATCGCATCCTCACGCACGGCCATATAGGTATAGAGTTTAACTTTCCCGGAATTTTGGGATAATTCGCGTATCCCGGGATCGGGAACATAAACACGGTAGCCGATACCATTTACCTCTAGTATTACCCACCGGTCACCAGTGGCGGCAAGGGTTCCGTCCAGATACGCAATCATAATACTATCTCATGACGTGGATATGACATAAGGCAATCGAAAGGGCGTCTGCTGCATCGTCCGGCTTTGGCACTTCATCAAGATGGAGAAGCCGGGTGATCATCTGCTGAACCTGATTTTTATCCGCCCGACCTGACCCGGTAACAGCCTGTTTGACCTGGTTTGGAGTATACTCAGTGACCGGGATCCGACGTTGCTCAGCAGCAAGGAGGACAATCCCCCGCACCTCGCTGACTCCGAGCGCCGAAGTAATATTTTTTGAAAAAAAGAGTTTCTCCATCGCAAGTTCATCCGGGGGATAGCGATCGAAAAGGGAGGAAATGCCGGTGTAGATTTCCAGCAGGCGCTCTGCCGGCCTGGTTCCCGCACTGGTTTCCATACAACCGTAGCAGACCGGTACCGTGGTGCTCCGATCCATCCTGATCACGCCATAACCAAGCCGCGCAAGGCCAGGATCGATTCCTATTATTATCATGGATTGTGTAGCTCCCGGAACTACCTAGTGATTACGATCCAAGTCCATAAAATCCTCTGTTTTACGGGAATCCGTCCAGACAGAAGGATAAATGCTATTTAGAGGTGGTGATAATAGTGGGATAGTGATTATTTATGAAGAATAACAGACGTCCGACGTATTCGTATCTCATCCTTGTGATCGGGCTTATCCTCATCAACACTCTTCTTGCATGGTGTTCCATTCTCATTTCCCACATCGCCATTCCCTCACTTCCCACCGGTGTCGCAGTGATCTCCATCGCTGCTGCTTTCATGGTGATTTTTACTCTATGGTTCGGCATGTATGGGGCGATTGCTGCATATATTGGGGGATTCTTTGGCGCGGGGCTCTTCTCTGGTATGCCAGCGACCGGAGTGGTCTATTTGTCGTTCGCAAATCTCTGGATGGTACTCGTCCCGCTCGTGGCATTCCGTATCTTTGATGTGAAGGTAGAAATCGAATCCCGTCGCGATCTCTTCCATCTCGTCCTGTTTGGCGGTATTATCAACAATATCGTCGCAGCAGCCTGGGGTTCGCTTTCGCTTGCAATGGGGGGTATTATTGGATGGAACCAGGTTATGACAGCGTTCTTACCATGGTTACTCGGAAACGTGATTGCAACGATAATCATTGCCCCGCTGGTGCTCCATCACTATACGGACCGTGTCTCGAGATCCAAGGTTTTTGTAAAGACGTACTGGTTCTAAAAAGATCATTCTTTTAGGATCGGGACCGGGGGAAGCAAACCCTTTTTATGTGAATCAGGAAAAAGAGGGAGAGGAGCTCAAAATATGGAAGTTAACGGACCGAACGTCAGAAAATACTTGGAAAGGTTCATTGCAAAACCTCATAAAAAAATCCGGTTAAAAAAATTCGATACCGGCTGGGTAAAACATGAGGCGTTTAAAGCTAAAAGTGAAGAAGAAGCAAAACAGTTTCTCAAAGATCTTCTGGCAAAAGATCGTGGCGATCTGGCCGCGGCGCAGGATATTCTGGCTGCATCTCGTAAGTACGGTATCCTGATTGTCCTCCAGGGGATGGATACTTCAGGAAAAGACGGTACAATCCGGCACGTGATGTCTGGTGTGAACCCTCAGGGATGCCAGGTCTATTCGTTCAAAGTACCTGATGCAGAAGATCACGCGCACGATTTTTTATGGAGATACGAAAAAGTGCTCCCGGAACGGGGAATGATTGGTATATTCAACCGCTCCTATTACGAAGACGTTCTTGTTGTCCAGGTTCACCCTGAGCGTATGGAGGATCTCCCTGCCGCGATAGGGCCAGACGTAAACGGTTTCTGGGAGGGCCGGTATAAGGATATCAATGCCTTTGAAAAGCACCTCGTCAGGAATGGAACCGTTGTCCTGAAATTTTTCCTGAACATTTCAAAGGAGGAACAGAAACGGCGACTTATCGACAGGCTCAGCCACAAGGAAAAATACTGGAAGTTTTCTTACTCTGACGTTACAGAGCGACAGTACTGGGATCAGTACATGGCAGCGTATGAGGAGATGCTTGAATCTACATCGACAGCATATGCCCCTTGGTTTATCGTCCCCGCGGATCACAAGTGGATGGCCCGTACTTTTGTTGCCGAAGCAATCACTTCAGCCATCACGGGACTGAACCTTTCCTATCCCGAATTCTCAGAGGAGCAGATCCGATACTTCTCTGAAGCGAAAAAGCAACTTGAAGAAGAATAAACCCGTTTATTTTAAAATAACAATAATCCTCATATTTTTTGTGATCTTCAATATCCCCTCTGAAAAGATTTGTGAAAAATCATAGGTTAAAGTTAAAGGAAATCCCGGCCACGCTATCCCGGATTAATCCTGACAATATTATACCGCATGGGCACTTACGGATGGGGGCAGAAGCCGGTCAAGTAAGAATGACGGTAATTTCTTCGAGGTTGCTATGATAAGATCGAAATTGTCTTTTGAGCCAGTCGATCCCAAGTATTGCAGGGTGATCTGGAAATCGGCATTATAGACGGGTACGCCAAAAATCGAGATTGTTGCATGCCTCGGGCTGATGATCCGGGTCTGACCTACAGCAAGCTGCTCACGGTTACCATCTGCATCAGTGATGACCGATCCATTGTATGCCATCACCGCAATTTGGCTGCTACCGATTGCGACCGTATTCCCGTCCGGAAAGGATACTGCAAAGTGTGTAACAAAGGGAAACGCGTTGCCTATGGTACCAGAAGTGACAGACATTGTGAAGGTCAGGATCGCCGCAACGGCAATTACTATTACGATGCCGGCCACAATACCCAACAGGATCTTTTTTCGGCTCTGCAGGTGACTATCGTTGCTGCTTGTTGCGCGGTGAGATCGATCCATCATATTATCATATATTCCGGATCCCTCCCATAAAATCCATTACCCCCCCCGTACCATTGTACTAGGATTTTGATGCGTATACCCATACAATCGGTCACACCTGATACCGGTCATGCAGAAGTATGCGGATGGGTCCACGAGGTCAGGGACCTTGGCGGACTCGCATTCTTTTTAATCCGTGACAGAACCGGGATCATCCAAGTGACTATACCGAAAAAGAAGGCATCTGAGGCAGTTCTTGCTGCTGCAAAGAAAGTTTCACGGGAATCGGTCGTCAGGATTTCCGGGACAATAAAAGCCATGGAGAAGGCACCCGGTGGAAGAGAACTTGTCCCGGACACCTTTGAGATTATCAATCTCGCCGAAACACCTCTGCCCCTTGATGTCTCGGAGAAAGTCAGTGCCGAACTCGATACCCGTCTTGACGCGAGGTTTCTTGATGTACGCCGGCCCCGGGTCGCTGCGGTTTTCCAGATCCGCAGCGCCGCAATGCATGCGGTCAGTACCTTTTTCCATAAAGAGGGGTTCATCAGTATAACTACCCCAAAAGTTGTCGCCGCCGCAACCGAAGGTGGAACTGAACTTTTCCCAATTGCCTATTTCGATAAGGAGGCATTCCTCAACCAGAGCCCGCAGCTCTACAAACAGATGATGATGGCAGGCGGTTTTGAAAGAGTCTGCGAGATCGGACCGATCTTCCGGGCCGAAGAACACAACACTACTAAGCACCTAAACGAAGCCACCAGTATAGATATCGAGGTTTCGTATGCGGATCATCATGAAGTCATGAAGATTCTTGAGGACCTGATTGTCAAAACCTATGAATACGTAAACAGGAGCTGTAGTGACCAGTTGGCAAACCTCGAATGTACCGATTTTTCTGTGCCCAAAGCCCCATTCACCCGGCTGCCCTACTGCGATGCAATCGAAATTGCCTCGAAGAAAAGCAGCGAACCGATCAAATTTGGTGACGATATCTGCGCTGCAGCAGAACATGCAATTGGTGACGAAATGGGAAGTCACTATTTCATCACGGACTGGCCGACAGAGATCCGTCCCTACTATGCGATGCCATATGAGGACGATCCCACTATATGCAAAGCGTTCGATCTGATGCACCCGAGGATGGAGCTCTCAAGTGGCGCCCAGCGTATCCATCAGTACGATCTTCTCGTCAGGCAAATCCAAAAGAAGGGTCTGAATCCGGATAGTTTCGAGTTTTACCTTCGGCCGTTCAGGTACGGGATGCCACCGCACGCCGGATGGGGGCTTGGTGCCGACCGGCTGATCATGACTATGCTCGGACTTTCAAATGTCCGCGAAGCCGTTCTGTTCCCACGTGACATGCACAGGCTTGTTCCATGAAGGCATATTTCATCAACAAAGTTCTTGCTACTACGGTCGTCGGGAGTTATCCTGTTGTCAAAGGAACCGGCATTAAAGCTTTTTTTGATCCTTTCGGACCTGCAGTTGAAACTGCAGTCTCCGACCAGATTTCAGCAGGCATTGACATTATTTCAGATGGACAGGTACGAGGAGACATGGTCAGCGTGTTTTCGGGCAAACTTCCCGGGGTCAAAGACCAGGACGTGATAGGAAAGATCCATCCTGCATCCAGACCCATCACTGTCGCTGATACAAAATATGCCCGTTCAAAGTCTCTCTATGTCAAGGGGATAATTACTGGTCCATCCACGCTCGCACATGGACTTCATATCAGTACATCAATGTACCGGAACCGGGAGGAGATTGTACCGGATATAGCAGCTGCACTCGCCACCGAAGCCCGTTATCTTGAGGCTGCCGGAGTAACACTCCTCCAGATCGATGAGCCGATTTTCTCAACCGGTGTTGCTGATCTCGCAGTTGGAAAGCAGGCAATTGAGCTGATTACCGGCTCCCTTAAAATCCCCAGCTGCATGCATGTATGTGGTAATCTCGCAAACACTATCGATGATATCCTTAAGATTAACGTAAATGTGCTTGATTTCGAATTCTCAAAGAATCCCGCAAACCTCGAACTCTTCGGATCCAGAGATCTTGCCGGCCGGATGATTGGCTATGGCTGTGTCGATTCGAGTGCGGAAAACGTTGAATCGATAAATGAGATTAAAAAGCGGATAGAGAAAGGAGTCGAAGTTTTTGGCGCTAAAGCGATGCTTGTCGATCCCGATTGCGGCCTGCGGATGCGATCCCGGGAATCCGCATTCTGGAAATTAAAGAATATGGCAGAGGCAGCAAAAGAAGTCCGGCTCGCGCTTTAAGGCCAGACCAAAAATAAAAAAAATATCTTTTCTATACGACTCTTGATGTTGTCGATGCTTCAATCCCGCGATCGGTAATAATAAAGGGCAGAAGCCGCTGGGGGGCGGCGGAGTCGCGTATCTTATGTACCGCAAGCGTCCGCTCAATTTCACTTTGGTGAATATCCGTTTTGAGTTCAAGCACAATATCCGACGCACGCATGATCCGCGTCATTTCGACCGGTGAATGGACGTTGGTATAAACAACGATCATAAGATTTGAACCGCGTTCCCTCATCAGTTCGCGTGCATTCCGGAGAAACTTAAGCGCGACGTCTATCCCATATTTTATAATAATTGTTGAGAGGGAATCGACAACGATCCTACCCCCGATCATCTGAGGAAGATACATTTCGGGGTGGATCTCAGACACATCCTGCATGCCTGTCTCTACATCCCCGTCGTTCATCAGGTAGGTGCCTTCTTCGCCTTCCACCTTCCAGAACTGCATTGCCGCAAGATCAACACCAGCAAGCGGCGAACCGTACACCATGATTACCGTGCCAGTAGGAAATCCTCCATCTAAAAGAAGGTTGAGTCCGACGATACCGGTAGACCTCTTCTTGGGCTTACCGCTTATCGGAATATCAACAATCTGGCTTTTTGTATCCACGGTTATATGCTCCCTTAAATATTATTAAGAAAACATTAAAAGGTTTTCGGGAATGAACCTGTTTTGTCTCAAAATATTCGTGTCATCATGATCCGGCGGTTATCCGACTGAATTTTTCCCGCAAGGTGCGGCGTAATAGCTTCCAGCCATGCACCCGGGGTAGCTCATCCACGATGATAAGTTTTCGCGGGACCTTGTAGCCGGCAAGGTGCAAGCGGCAGAATGATTCAAACTCCGGTTCAGAGAGTGTGGCTCCGGCTTTCAAAACAACTGCAGCCACAGGAGATTCCCCTTTTCTTTCATCGGGAACGCCAAATACTGCAACATCTGCAACAGCCGGATGCTGAACGATTACGTTTTCCACCTCAGTTGGGTAAATTTTCCATCCCGACATTATAATCATGTCTTTTTTCCGGTCGGTGATATAGAGAACACCCTCCTTATCCATGTACCCAATATCGCCGGTCAAAAACCACCCGTCCTTCCTGAATACTGCCGCTGTTGCTTCGGGTAAATTCCAGTACCCATGGGCAACTGAGGGACCCCGCAGCGCTATTTCTCCGGTCTGCTTATGAGGCAACTCCTTTTCCGGATCGTCCACATCCACGATCCTGACTTCAGTGTACCCGACAGCGACGCCTACGCTTTGGTAATTCCGGGTGAGGGCAGGGTATTCGGGCAGCGTCGTTGTTCCGGAACCAATTACGATTGTTTCTGAGAGTCCATACGAATTTGCAACCGGTATGTGGTATCGTTTATCAAACGCCTCCCACACCGAAGGCAGGAGCTGACCACCTCCCGATATGATAACCCGGGCCGTGCTGAGGAATGACTCTGTTCCCGGGTCACTGTGGGTTAGTGTGTGGATAACCGGGGGCATTCCTGCAAGGACGGTCACCTTGAACTTCTCTGCAAGATGGAGATATTCATGCGCATTGAACCGTTCCATCATCACGAAGGTCCCGCCGGCGCGCAGGACCGCAAGCCCCCATGACAACCCCACATGACCCATAGGGTAAATGCCGAGATACACATCGTCCGGTCTGAGACGGAGCGCTTCCCGCTCAGCATCAAGTGCTGTCATCCAGTTGCCGTGGCTCAGCATGGCACCTTTGGGTTTCCCGGTCGTTCCTGCCGTGTATTGGATGTGACACAGGTCGTCAAACGCGCAATTGGCAGCCCTCATTGAATCAGGAGCCAGGGGAAATGACCCCCATGCAACTACACCGGGGCCAAGATCTGTTCCTTCATCGGTTACACAAATGACGTTCTCAAGCAACGCGGCTTTCTTTTGTACCTCATATACGACATTCATCCCTCGTGTATCCGTGATAATAACACGAGCTCCTGCATCGCTGACGGCATGGTGCAATTCTTCTGCCTGGTACACGCTGTTTGTGGGTACTGCGACAGCACCGATCCGCCAGATTGCAAAGTAGCTGATAAGGTATTCTGGCGAGCTATCGAGATAAATACAGACGCGATCCCCTTTACCTATACCAAGACAGGACAACCCATGCCCGATGCGATTCATCTCCGCGCGAAGTTCTTTAAAACTATAGAATTTATCACGGGATGGGCAGACAAGCGCCGCTTTTGCCTCGGGTACACTTTTTGCATCAAGGAGTGTGGTAACGTTGGACATGGACATTAGAATGATCTGATGATACGAATGAGACCTTGATGTATTTAGGTGTTAATTTGTTATCCCGATTGGAAACATCCTAGTGGTAACCGCAATTTTGTAATAATTGTTCACCTAATGTAATCGTAGCGGACGAGTGTAGACATGCCGGACATTCGGAATTTTATCGGATTTGCGCAAAACGAGACTTTAATCAAGGAATATGATGGCCTGAGGATGTATTATCCGGTGAGGGCCAAGATAGGCCTGGCTGCCACAAACAAACGATTTATTGCATATTCGACGGTAAAAAGTTTCTTCGATCTACGAACAGAATCACTCTACCAACAGGTGAATATCTCAGATATCAAGGGTATGGGTGTAGTACAATCCAAGCGCTATCGCCCCACGCCAGTCGCTTTGGGCATTATTCTTATGCTAGCCGGCATCCCCCTTGCGGTTATGGGTCTCTCCGGAAATATGCTCTTTGAGGCTTTCGGTATTGCATGTGTCGTTGCCGGCATTGTATTGATTTTGGCGGGATTTCTTTGGAAGAAAAACTTGTTCCGTTTTGAAATCTGGGGAAATGCCTGGATTCTTTCTCTTGGTGAATTCGATAATATCCGACCAAATACCTTTGCGGGTCCTGACCTCCTCAAGGTTGTTGAGGAACTGGGGGCCATAATTATCGAGATCCAGGAAGGTACTCTTTACGGGGGAGAATAGACTCGATATTTGGTCAAAGGGATTTTCCTTGAACCCGAGGGAAACGGTTCCAGGAAGCAAACAATAAGTTTTTCTGTATTCTGACGCGTATGATAACTGATATCTATGGCTGAGGAAACGCATCATGAACAACCTCCCCTCCAGCAGCACGAGGGGGATCCCAATCATCGGCATATGCGGGACAACCACAACCAGTGTCCGGTGCAGGAGCAGCCGACACAGGAGCGACCCGTTGAAAATCTTGATGCTGCAGAGGATGAGGAGGAGCGCGGAGAGTCCCGGCGCCGGTCACACAGCGGGGGTCACCGCGGGGGCAGGCCGGTAAAGAAAGTCTATGAAGAATGGGCAAATGATCCCTATTGCGAATAAACGATGAAAAAATAACCTCTTTCCTGTTTATTCCGGTTTTATAAAATTCCTGATAACTTTTTCCCGTATTGCTTCCTTGGGATATGCCCCAATCACCCGGTCGACCATTTTCCCGTGTGAGAAAAAAACAATATTCGGGATCGCTGATATATTGAGTTGCATTGCCAGTTGCTGGTTTTCATCCGTATTACATTTTCCAAACGTAACTTTACCGGCAAATTCCTGAGCAAGTTCCTCAATTGCAGGACCTACTCTTCGGCAAGGTCCGCACCATTCGGCCCAGAAATCGATAATAAGCGCCGGATGATTCCGGAGAAGATCATTGATGTGCTGCTGGTCAATCTGGATCACTCCTCCTGAAATACTCTGGTGCTCCATCTTCTCTTTGAGTGCAGCCATCCGTTTCTCGCGGATTTCATTAAGTTCATTGTCGTCCATATCTGTGAATAAGGTAGCACTGCTAATTGAAGTTAGCGAAAAGGATAGATTTTCCACGTATCCTGTGAGTAAAGTATATCTGCGAATGTCGTCTATATAATTACCCTGATTAACCAGCAGCGAGGTAGGGTAGTCAGGATATCCCGACGGGCTCATAACCCGTAGATCGATGGTTCAAATCCATCCCTCGCTACTTCTTCTTTTTCAGAGAGAATTTCCTGAAACATCCGTTGTGTACCGGCTTCGATCAAGGTTCGGCCCCTAAAACTGCAAAAAGGAAAACACCGAGACAGATTTTTATCGGTACTGATCGGCGTCAAGCGTCACAATACACCATCAAACTTTCCGGGCTACAGCTACGATAAACGTACGGTTCTTATAAACAACATCCACGTCGGAAAATCCAGACTCGGCGAGCCACCGTAGCTGCACCGAGAGTTTCTCGTTTTTATCTAATGTGTCCCGGCGCCGGCAGATTTCCGTGATATCCTGAACAGTTAACGGTCCGCTTTGCAAAAATTCGTCCCAATATGCGATGTATTTTTTGCTGAAGTATGGAGTTTCCCCTTTAGCCTGATCGGCGTTGACAAACAAACCACCCGGTTTAAGAGCATGGTACACCTGCCCAAAGAGGCGGCGTTTGTCACGGGGATCGAGGTGATGGATCGAGAGAGAGGAACAGACAAGATCGTACGGTCCGCCGAGATCCGCTTTGGAATAATCCTCAGTGCGGAAAAGGACATTTTCCCGGCCGCTGAACCGTTCCTTTGCAACGGCAAGCATCTTTTCCGAAATATCGAGCAAGGTGATCGTGGAAGCAGGGTATTTTTCAAGAAGGAGGGCGCTTAAAAGACCGGTTCCTGCCCCGACATCAAGGATTGCCGGTGTATCGCAAGGACTTTCTGCGGCCCAGATTGCAGCATCGTAATAGTTCCGCATGTCTGGGATGACAAATGTTCGTTGAGCATCGTATCCCATTGCAACTGAATCAAAAGCTTTTCTTATATGCTCCATATGCCCCTCATATTAACCTGCCAGTATATGCTGCCAGTCATTACACCGGGTTTGCCGGTAGTAGTAAAAAAAGTTCGTTACCGCGAGAAGAATTGTGCCGTATAAGAAAAAGGATGCAGATCCTTATTATGTAGTCTCCGCCTCAAACGATTCAAGCCGGGACTGGAATGTTCCATCCAAAAAGTCAATATGCCGGGGATTTGCCGTTTCGCCGTCTATGGGCAGCGGATAGCAACCGGTAAGGCATCCTGTGCAGAGATCGCCGCGATCAAACCCGATTGCTTTTACCAGAGCATCAAGTGAAATGTGGTGGAGAGAGGTCGCCGTAATTGACCGGCGGACATCGTCTTCGACTTTATCACTTGCAATCAGCTCCTTTCTCGTCGGCATATCTACACCAAGATAACAGGGAGACTTAATCGCCGGAGATCCTATCCGCATATGAACCTCCCGGGCACCTGCATCCCTCATCATCTCGATAATTCGTTTTGAGGTTGTACCCCTAACGATACTGTCATCGACAAGAACAATCGATTTCCCCCGGAGATGGGCCGGAATAGGATTGAGTTTTATTCTTACTGCCCGCTCGCGCTCTTTCTGCGTGGGCATAATAAATGTCCGGCCCATGTAACGGTTCTTCATGAGGCTTTCGACAAATGGGATCCCGGATCCTTCCGCGTACCCTATTGCATACGCTGTACCGGAATCAGGCACCGAACAGACCGAATCCGCAGAAACTGGTGCTTCCTCATGAAGTTTCTGGCCGATGATCCGTCGTACATCATATACAAGTACTCCGTCAATTACCGCATCTGCCCGGGCAAAATAGATGTATTCGAAGATACAATGGGCGCGGCGACCGGCCACAGCTATCTGCGTACACCGAACTCCGTCATTATCCATCCGGATCAATTCGCCGGGCTTCACGTCGCGGAGGAATCGTCCGCCAAGTGCATCGATTGCCACGCTTTCGGATGCTACGATGTACCCGTTCTCGATCTTTCCAAGACAGAATGGCTTTATGCCGAGGGGATCGCGGAACGCATAGATAACGCCATCAATCATAATAACGACCGAGTACGAACCCTCCATCCGTTTCATACAAAGGTGAACCGCATCTTCCACGCTCCCCGACACACTGATCTCACCGATTAAGATCTTCGCGATAATTTCTGTATCAGTTGTCGTAGTAAAAATCTGGCCAGCTTCCTCGTATTCCCGCCTCAATTCGCAGGTGTTAACCAGATTCCCGTTGTGGGCGACCGAGATAAAATGATCCTGAAACTGGAAGTTTAAAGGCTGGATATTCTCCGGCAGGTTTGCACCGGTCGTGGGATAACGCACATGACCAATACCGGCGGTACCTTTAAGATCTTTTAAAATAGCAGGAGAGAAAACGTCGGCAACAAGTCCCTGTCCCTTGAATTTACAGAGACTTGTCCCGTCAAACGTGGATATACCGGCGCTCTCTTGGCCACGATGCTGGAGCGCATACATGGCATAATAGAGCTGGATGGATACACCGCCAGCATCGACGATGCCAACGACACCACACATGGTACTGCTCTAATGCGTCGGAATTTTTGGTCGCTTGGTGTGCCACTTGAAACTTTGCATTTTAGTGCTTCTGCCAAACCCGCAGGCAGAACAGACTTTCTTCTGGGCATGGAACGAGATCTTGCCACAGCGCCGGCAGGCGATATGGGTCATCTTGTTCATCTTTCCCATTGACGGAGTGCCTTTTGACATAGTATTTCACCTTATGATTCCAGCGATGGCGAGATATAGATCACGTTATCCCCACGGACGATAAGCGTGCCTACCTTTACAACCTGTCCGTTCTCAGTTTCCTCAGCCTTATCAAGGACGAGATTCATATGAACGTCGTAGCCCTGAAGAACTCCCCGGATTTCTCTCCCGCCTTTGAGGGAAACAATAACGGGCTGGCGGTTCAGCACCAGATCCAAAATATCCAACGGTCTCTTGGTCATGCATATCCCTGTGTTACCATCGCTCTGGAGTAATATATGTGCGTGAGCACTCTACTTAAACATAGCGTAGATCCTGAAGGGACAAGAAGGTTTCTGGTATCCCGTAGATGAGACCGGTAATCACATAGCTTCCAACAGAGATTACAGGAAACCCGGGTCCTGGACGGGAAAAATTTTAGCCGTTGCCCGAGAGAATGTAAGAACGGAACAATGAAAAAAATTATCGTTAAAAAACGTCACTCTATCCGGAAAAGCCAGGCCCAGGAGTTGCTGGACAAGCTCGCTCTCCAGATTGGCCCGTCAACTGAGCTCTTCCATGCCGAAACTATTGAAATCCTGGAAACAAATGCAGACGTTACCGTTTTTCTGGTGAACAAAAAACCGCTGCTGATGGATACCGGAACATGGGTTTTTCCCACATTACGGGGAGCAGTCCAGTGCCCGTTCCCGGAGCGTATGATCACAGTCGATGCCGGAGCAATCCCCTATGTCGTGAACGGAGCAGATGTTATGAGGCCGGGGATCGTTGCGGTCAGTGACGATGTAATCGCCGGGGGGCCTGTCCAGATTGTCGATGAACGACACAAAAAACCGCTTGCCATCGGAGTTGCACTCATGGATGGTTCCACAATCCGGGCGAGCGCAGCCGGTAAGATGTGTAAAAATTTTCATCATGTCGGCGATGAACTTTGGAATCTTGAACTTTAACATTTCTGAAATAGGAAACAAAGATGGAAAATCAGGCCATTTCTGCCATACTCATCGATACTATTAAATAAGTTTCTTCGTACAGTTTTTTTATGGTTAAAATCATAGACACCCTTTTAGGAAAAAATTCTACCAGTTCCGATGATGAATACATGGATCTGGACCTTAGTTCCTATGAGGAGCACGGCAGAGATTCCCCGGCGCTTCTGGTAAAGATTGCAACGATTGCGGATCTCAAGGATACACCCCGGGTCAAAGATGAAGTATACAACGGGAACATCGTAATCGTTGATATCTCACGCCTGAAAATGGACAAGATCTCGTACGAACGGGTCTTAAAGGACTTAAAAGAAGTGGCAAAGGATGTCAATGGGGACATCATTGGTCTTGGCGACCAGAGATACGTCGTTCTGACACCGATGTCTGTCAAGATCTCGCGCGATAAGATCGGGGCATAAAGCGGTGCGCACCATCGTCCCGGGACCGTGTCCATACTGCAATACTGAGATAGAATATATCTACCAGACAGAAAACATCCCCTATTTTTCTGATATTCTTATTATCTCTGCTATCTGCCCCACTTGCGGGTACCGATACGTGGATACGCAACTCCTTAAAAACGCTGATCCGGTTCGGTTTGAGATGCAGGTCAAGACCTGCGACGACCTCAATGTGCGCGTGATACGAAGCATGACCGCAAGGATCGAGATACCTGAACTCGGTGTCAGGATCGATCCGGGGCCTGCATGCGAGGGGTTTGTAACTAATGTTGAAGGAGTACTCGATCGGATCGGCCATGCTATCAGAACTGCGATACGAGATGGTGATGAGGCCGAACAGGAAAACGGGCGCATGCTTCTTGAAAAAATCGAAAATATCAAGGCTGGAGAAATGCCGGTAAACCTCATCATTCAGGATCCGATGGGAAATAGTGCACTTGTCTCAGATACCGCTAAAAAGAACGATTTTGTGCTGGATGAACCAGATCCCTGTGACGATTGACACACTTTATTTCGAGAGAAAGCGGCCATTCCATGCCTTAATCTAATGTAGTATCTTTCCGGATTATGAACGCCGTTCTTTGTTCTCTGAAAGGAATGCCCCGACACTAAACCATTTTGGGTCGTGTGTCTCTTTAACATTTGTTCCTTCGTAGGTTCTGTCAGATTTTTGTAAAAGAGCCCTCAGTGCTTTTTTCAATTTATCCGAACGTTTTGCTATCTTTGATCGTAACGAGGTTTTCAGAATTTTGCCCTCACGTGCCTGAATGGCATGTTCTTCGCAAAGGATAATAAGAATCTTGGTAGGGTCATCATCCGGCCGTTGGGGATTATGAGTTTGCATGCCAATCTGGTGAATCTCAAGGGAGTCCGCAGGGGATTCTATTCCGCAGTGTTCACATTTGCCGACCAGTTCCTTAATCTGTTTCTTTGTTTTTGAAGAGAGGGAGACACGGCTGCGCGGGAGAGTATTAAGACTCGATTTGAAATCAACGGTCATATATCTCAGCCCCCTAATTCCATTTCATTTCTCCTGTAAATGTACGTTATTAAATCTTCATTCACGTGATCTGATTTTCACCGAGCCACACACCAGGTTTTTCCATAACCTCTCCGACAACCTGTGCACCTTTGACCATTTTTATTACGGAATGAACAGATTCAGGTGGCACCACATAGGAATATCCCATCCCCATATTAAAGGTGCGATACATTTCGTTTTCGGAAATGGAACCGGTTTCTTGTATCCACTGGAAGATCTCAGGTGGCGTAATGGGGTTATCGAACCGGAAACCAAATCGGCACAGTCGCAGGAAATTCAATAATCCTCCTCCTGTGATATGGCACATACCGTGAACAATGCACGTATCAGCTATATGCAAGCTTTCGTGGTAAATCCGTGTAGGCGTGAGCAGTTCATTACCAAGCGTTTTTCCGTTGCTGAGTTTTTCATCATAATCAGCATGTTTCTCCACAATCATCCTTGCCAATGAGAGCCCGTTGCTGTGGATGCCGGTAGAGGGAACACCAATGATCACGTCACCCGGTCGGATCTTTTCACCAGTCACGATCCGGTCTTTTTCCTGTACCCCAACGCAGGTACCAGCAAGATCGAGGCCATTTACCAGACCCTTAAGCGATGCTGTTTCACCGCCGACGATATCGATATTTGCAAGCCGCGCCCCTTCATTGAGACCCATACCAATCTGGGCCATCTTTTCAACTGACAACTTATCCGTGGCAATATAATCAACAAATGCGATCGGCTCCATGTGCATTACATAGAGATCGTTTACATTCATTGCAATGCAATCGATCCCAACTGTGGACCAATCCTTCATCCTGTCGGCAACCAGCATCTTGGTCCCAACACCATCCGTTGTGAGAGCAAGGGCTGAAGACCCAAAATCGATCAGGCCGGCAAAATGCCCGACACTACCGAGCATCGTGTGTTTGCCGCTCCTTTTGAATGTCAGGTTTTTAATAAGGGCCTTAATCGCTGTTGCCTCAAGGTCAATATCTACACCCGCGTCACTATACGCATTCCGGGTCAATTACATTCCTCCGAAAGCTGAAATTCATCATGTAACACCCGGACCGATCGGGGACCGTCCTGCTGCCGGACCACAAAGGAGATATTTGCCTCACTTGATCCCTGCGAGATTATCATGACATTCACACCGGCTCTGCCAAGTGCGGTAAAGATCCTGCCACCGGTCCCGGCGGCACCGGCCATTCCTGCGCCTACCACCGCTACAGCACAAACATCTCTGTTGTGCGATATTTCCCGCACGATGCCATCGGTAACAAGCGGTGTAAGAGCGTCAACGGCGGCATCGAGATGGGATTCGTCCACAATGAGTGAGATATTAGCTTCCGACGACCCCTGGGAGATCATCATAATATTCACTTCCCGGTCAGCGAGTGCGGAGAAGATTGCTTTTGCAACACCGGGCCTCCCAATCATTTGGGCGCCGTTGATATTGATGGAGGCAACTTTCTCGATATACGTAAGAGCCTTTACTATCCGGCTGTCGCGGTGCCCGTTTCTTACGATAAGGGTGCCAGGAGTGGAGGGATTAAAGGTGTTTTTCACCCGAACAAGGATATTTTTCCTCATGGCGGGATCTATTGAACGGGGATGCATGACTTTTGCACCGAAGTATGAAAGTTCCATAACTTCGATATACGACACGCTTTTTAGAACGCGAGCGTCGTTAATAACTCGTGGATCGGATGTCATGATCCCATCAACGTCCGTCCAGATCCAGATCTCATCTGCATCGATCCCTGCACCGATTATGGACGCTGAATAATCCGAGCCGCTCCTCCCCAGCGTCGTGATAATTCCATTCTCTGTACAACCCATAAACCCCATGACAACCGGGATCTCCTTTTTGAGGAGAGATCCGATTTTCTTTTTGATTATCTCATCACTGCGGGAAAGAGCGGTCGCCTCGCCGTGCTGGGATGTCGTAAGGATACCAGCTTCACATCCGTCAAATACTGTCGATGGGATGCCCCGCTGGCGAAGAGCTGCGCCCATTACCGGAGCAAGCAGCCGCTCCCCGTATGAAATAACGTAATCTTTCGATCGGGGAGTAAGTTCTCTGAGGTTATAGATCGCAAAAAGAATATGCTGGAGGCTTGCGAGGCGTTTTTCAATAATCTCCTCCACTTCCCTGACATAATCCGGTGCGGCCCCTCGAAGAGTGGCCATATGCCGTTCACGGAGGTGTGCGATGAGCGGTGGGACTTCGGAGCAGTCTTTTGCCGTAGGAAGCTTTTCTGCAAGGGCGATGAGCTGATCGGTCACTCCCCGTTGAGCGGAGACTACGACCGCCACTTCATCTCCGGCTTTATGGTATCCTTCGAGGATGTCTACTACACGCTTTATACATTGTGCATCAGCAACTGACGTCCCGCCAAATTTCATCAGAAATCTCATGTCGTTTCACTCGGCTGTACCATTTATTTATGTAACTATACGACGCACAGAATTATAATATGCGTGCAGACGACGTGGTTGACTGCCACGTGCTGGTTATAGGCAGCGGCGGCGCGGGTGTACGTGCAGCAATTGAGGCAGCCCGGTACGGGGAGACCGTGCTCGTATCAAAAACGATTGCGGGAAAGGGCGGTTGCACTACCATGGCAGAAGGTGGCTACAACGCTGTGCTGCGCCAGGAAGACTCCTGCGATATCCATTACAAGGATACAATGAGGGGAGGGGCATACCTCAACGACCCTGAACTCGTAAAAATTCTTGTTCAGGAATCGCCTCAGCGTATTAACGATCTAATCCGTTGGGGTGCCGTTTTTGATTTTACCAACGAATGCGAGATCGCCCAGCGTCCGTTTGGCGGACAACGGTTCCCCCGGACATGTTATGCGGGGGATCGTACCGGCCACGAGATGATGATGACCCTTGTGGAACGTTTTGATTCATCCGGTGCTACAAAAATGGAGGAGGTTACCGTCATAGACCTGCTTAAAGAGGACGATTGTGTAATCGGCGCCATCACTCTTGATGAGAACGGGGACATGATCAATATAACCGCCGATAGCACCATCCTTGCCACCGGGGGGGGGACACGGGTTTACGATATCTCGACAAATTCTTCAAGTGGCACGGGTGACGGCTATGCCATGGGCTATCGCGCGGGAGCTGAGCTTATCGATATGGAAATGGTACAGTTTCACCCGACAGGAGCAGTTTACCCGTACGATGCACGAGGCCGGCTTATCACGGAAGCTGTGCGGGGAGAGGGAGGCATCCTGAAAAATATCCTCGGTGAACGGTTCATGGAAAAATATGATCCCCTACGAAAGGAGCTTTCGACCCGGGATATTGTTTCCCGGGCGATTGCAACCGAGATCGCAAATGGCCGGGGTACACCGCACGGGGGCGTTTTCCTCGACGTTACTCACCTTCCAAAAGAGCAGATCGAAACCCGGCTGCCGGTGATGCTCGAACAGTTCCTGACGTACGGTGTGGACATCCGGATACAGGCAATGGAAGTCGCTCCCACCGCCCACCATATCATGGGCGGCCTGAAGATCACCGCAAAGAGCGAAACCACCGTTCCCGGCCTCTTTGCCTGCGGTGAAACGGCCGGGGGTGTACAAGGTGCAAACAGGCTGGGAGGAAATGCCCTTGCCGAGACACAGGTATTCGGGAAACGGGCAGGAGAGTTTGCCGGGCAGGAACGAAAACGGGCAAAAAAAATCAATCCTGTTCAGGTAGCCAATGTGCAAAAGTGTATTGATGATTTCTTTTCCGGAAGCGAAAACCCGGCACGCGTCAAAAAGGAGCTCCAGGGCGCGATGTGGCAGGGCGCGGGTATTTTCAGGGATGAAGCCGGACTTAGGCGCGCGCTTGCCACAGCAGAACACCTGCTCCAGGCTCCGTTAAAAGCGGTCGGCCCCTCCGGTCCTGCGGAATGCTGTATAATACGGAATATGTGTCTCACTTCGATCCTGATCTGCCGTTCAGCACTTATCCGCCCCGAATCACGAGGCGCTGATATGCGGGTGGATATCATGCAAGACTGGGACGCGGAGCACTCTCCTTTCGGGCACACGTACATCTCCAAGGACCGGGAAGGCATTATCAGGCACGGGGCAACTGCATGAAAAAGCTCAACGTGACAATCCAGCGTTTTGATCCGAAAAAAGATCAACAGCCCCACGTTGAATCTTATACGGTGGAAGTTAATGAAGGCGCCAGAGTTCTTCATGCCCTTCATGCAATTCACGATGATATAGATTCCACGCTTTCTTATCGGTATTGCTGCGGGTCCGGGCAGTGTGGAAGCTGCGCTGTTCGGGTAGACGGCGAGCCAGTACTTGCTTGTATGCGGGAGGCGACAGACGGCATTACCATTGCCCCCCTGAACCTGCCCATTAAAAAAGACCTGATTGTCGATCTTATCCCGAAAATTGAAGTGATCGCATCGCTCATTCCGGCGCCCGATCACGATCCCCGACTGCCAACCAAAGCACAGATTGATGAAATAAAACCCCTCCGAGACTGCATCGAATGTCTTGCATGTGTTTCGGTCTGCCCGGCCATGGACGTAACAAATTTCCTCGGGCCTACCGCGATGCGTCAGGAGATGCGGCTTGCACTTGATCCCCGGGACACCGGTAACCGTGTTCCGGATGCGGTACGGGATGGCCTGTTTACCTGTACAAGCTGCCAGGCCTGCTTTGCAACCTGCCCCAAAAAGATCAAAATCCCGGCAAAAGCAATCGAAAAACTCAGGGCGCTTGCAAATACTCAAGGATTTACCCTTCCCCGGCATCTCGAGGTCGCTGCACTCATTGAAAAAACCGGCAGAAGTGTCCCCCGTACGTCTGAATCGTTCCTTGAAAAGATGGGCGAGATCATCGAACCACACGGCACGGTGAAGACAACTGTTGGTTTCTTCATCGGTTGTATGTACAACTTCCGCCAGCAGCAGTCCGCGCTCGATGCAATGGAAGTACTCCGCAGGAACGGTATCCGCATCATCATCCCCAAGGAACAGGTCTGCTGTGGTTCGCCCCTTATCCGGACCGGCCAGCTGGCTATTATTGAGACACTTAAACGACGAAATATCGATGCATTCCGCTTCCGGGGGATCGATACCGTGATGACGATGTGTGCAGGGTGCGGCTCGACACTCAAACACGATTACGTGACACCCTTTACGGTTATGGACATTAACGAGGTGCTCACCCGGTTTGGCATTGAACCTCCGGCACGTCTCCCGGTTAAAGCGACCTATCACGATCCCTGTCACCTTATGAGAGGACAGGGTGTAGAGGCTGAGCCGCGGCAACTTATGCGTCAGGTAATTGACCTTGTCGAGATGCCGGCCATCTGTTGCGGATCGGGTGGGGGCGTTAAATCAGGTATGCCTGATGAGGCAGCAGCCCTTGGCCAGCGGAGGGGAGATGAGATAAGAAAGACCGGGGCTGATATCGTGATTACCTCCTGCCCGTTCTGCGAGTATCATATCGCAAGCCATACAAAAAAGCCAGTAAAAAACGTGATGACTGTTCTGCTTGAGGGATACCAAGAGAAAGATCGGCAAGGAAAAAAGGTAGGATCTTAACAATTCTCCCCCTTCGAAATATTGGGTAATGGAAAAAAGTTAGTATTTTTTCAAGAGATACTCATATGCCTCGAGAGCTGCTTTCGCCCCCTCACCGGCAGCAATAACAATCTGCTTGCTTTTGATCGAGGTAACATCTCCTGCAGCAAAGACTCCGGGGCGGCTGGTGCAACAGTTTACATCCACTACGATCTCCTTATCGTTATTGAGGTCCACCAAGCCTTCTGTTATATCGGTGTTCGGCAACCAACCAACTTCGATAAAAACAGCGTCAACATCGATATTCTGATTGTCTTTTCCCTCGGTTTTTAAAGTGATGCTATTAAGGAAACGATCACCGGTGAGCATCGAGATCTGAGAGTAAAGATGTACGGTAATATTTTTTATCGATTCAAGCTTCTTGACAAAAACTGGATCCGCTTTTATCGTGCTGCGGACGATCAGACTCACCGATGCTGCGATGTTGCTCATCTCAATCGCAGTCTGGACTCCTGAATTCCCACCACCAACTACTGCAACCTTCTTTCCCTTGTAAAGCGGGCCGTCACAGGTTGAACAGAGGGAAAGTCCCCGTCCAATGTATTTGTCCTCATCCTGTACCCCAAGTTTCCTTGGCTTCTTCCCCTGGGTAAGGATCAGGCTTTTTGATTTTACCGTAATCCCGGAAACGGTTGAGACACTATACAGTCCCTGATCCGGGGTTATTTTATTTACACGGTCAATTTCGAGGCGCACATCGAAAGTTCGCACCTGATCCTCGAACTTTTTCATAAGGTCTTCTCCGGGGATCATCCGGTAGCCCATGTAATTTTCGATAGCCCACGATTCCAGCGCTTGGCCGCCAATATTTTCAGAAACGATTAGGGTCTTTAAAAACTTGCGAGCACAATATACTCCAGCGGTGAGGCCCGCCGGCCCTGCACCCACAATAACAACGTCGTAGGTTTCATCTGACGGGTGAGAGCCGAACAATTCATTGAGCCGCTGAGAGTCGTAGCCGACAATAATCTCGTCATCGACCGTTATAACCGGCACGCCGCGCTGGCCGGAAAGCGCTATCATCTTTTGCGCTTCAGTAGCATCGACGCCGACATCAATAGATGTATATTGGACGCCTTGTTTCTCGAGGAAAGCCTTTGCCATCCTGCAGTAGGGGCAGTTCTTGGTGGAATATACGGTGACCGTGCTCATAAATGCGAAGAGGTCTGCGAAAAATATAAAGATTATGTACCGGGCAGAAAAATGCGAAGGTAAACGCAAATTTCTTTTCCCGAAAACCCCTATACCCATTTCATACAAGGAACAGGATCCGACAATGCATAGAAACACCGGCGGTAATCTCGTTTGGGCCATTATCATTGGGATTGCAATCGGGCTGCTACTGAATACCTCCTTTGCAACCGCAGCTTCCGGAACAACTCCAGCCTCCGGGGGTCCAGCGGTGTATCTTAATTTCAACGAAGGCAGTAGCAATCTGGCACTGGATTCATCCGGTAATGGTAATACAGGAACAATCCATGGCAATGGGTACCGGATCGATAATGATGGGTGCGAGAAGGCTCTGGTTCTTGACGGGAATGGGAGTTACGTATCAGTACCCTATACCCCCGAGAACCACCCTACCGAAGCTATCACGGTGTCGCTCTGGTTTTACGTAAACAATACAAATCCCCAGACACTCGTATCGACCTATGCCGATGGTGGAGGATACAAACTTGGGTTCGATGAAGGAAATGATCTCTGGTGGACACTTGGTCTTAAATACCCCGAGGGAAGCGTTTCCGTGGTTATTCCAAACGAGGATATTGTTACCGGGCAGTGGCACCAGGTAACCGGATCCTATGATGGCCAGAATGTCAAAATCTACCTTGATGGCGTCCTTAGAAGTCAGGTTAATGCATCCGGTTCAATCAATTATGCAGATGACAACGATGTCATTATCGGTGCCAACGCAGGGCCAGGTGTGTACCCTGATATAGATTCGCCAAATTATCTCACCGGAGGTATTGATGAACTCAGGATCTACGATAGGGCAATTCAATACAGTGAGGAAATCGATGACCGGTACCAATGTTCAGCAGCAGTTGGAACAGGAATCCTCTCACTTCCCTCCGGCATTCCTCCGGTGTTTCTTACATCCGGGTCCCTGAAACTGGGCCCCGGTGAGACGGCTGCAAAGTGGCTGACTTTTTCAAACCAGACAGAACAGGGTATCTGGCAGGTAACCGTTCCTCCCGGCTCCCAGTTGGCAGTCGGTGCTATGGACGCTTATCCCACCACCTATGCTGACGAATGGTACGTAGAACTTAGAGACCAGGATACTCGTCTCACGCGCATTGTTGCTTTTCCCGTTACAAACAATGCACCGGCAGCCGGCATTATTGAATCGGGAAATGCCACGGTACTTGTCCATTATTTCGGTGGCCCGGACCGGTTCCCGGCAAGTGTAAGTATAACGTTCTCCTGTACGACACCGGAAACACAGGCACCTTCCATGCCAAGAGTAATCCTTGAAAACCCTATCATTGTGATTTATTCTGCGTCGTGGGCAACCTTGATTGCACTTATCGTAGTAATTGTCTGGGCCCACTCACGGCGCAATAAAAAATAGGACTTTTTTTTACATTAAATTAAAAAAAATCAGAGGGTAACTTCTCGGAACTGTTTCCCGAATACTCCGCAGATAGGGCACTTATCGGGAGCTTTACCTGTCTCAATGTTACCACAGATCGGACAGAGGAAGACCTTTTCCCGACCGAGATCATGACCGGCTTTAAGGGCTGCAAGTGCTTTTTTGTACAGTCCTGCATGGACCTCTTCTGCCTTCATGGCATGCGTAAAGGCAAGCACGGCTTCACTCTTCTTTTCTGATTCAGCTTCTTTGATAAAACCGGGATACATGGACGTGTACTCATGCGTTTCCCCAGCGATGCTTCCTTCAAGGTTCTTCTCGGTTTCGCCAATTGCATCAAGCACTTTCAAGAGCTTCTTTGCATGGATTGCTTCAGCCTCAGATGCCGCCTTGTAGAGTGTAGCGATATTGGTGAATCCTTCAGCAGCAGCTTTTTCGGAAAACGCTGAATATTTCCGGTTGGCCTGAGATTCTCCGGCAAATGCCTCCATTGCATTATTCTGGGTTGTCATACGGGAACTATAGTGTAGATTTTTACTTAAAGATTTTTCATGGGGCAGAAAATCAAAACCAGAATCCATCTGACTTTTCCGAAGTAAAATGAAAGCAGTTATAGATGCGGGGGTGCCACGCATACAGGAAAAAGTGCTGGTGTTCAGATCTTTTTGTCCCGGCCAGGTATTACCATGAAAAAGATGAAGGAGGTTCCCGAAAGCGACCGGCCGAGGGAAAAAATAGCAAAACGGGGGGTACAATCCCTCACCGATACAGAACTCATCGAAGCAATCATAGGTAGAGGTGTGAAAAACCGGGATGTCCGGGTAATCGCACGCGATATCGCAACGATGCTTCAGGATCCTGATCGCCAGATCCAATTTGGAGATCTTTTAGCGGTCTGTGGGACAGGTCCAACAAAAGCAGCACAGATTATGGCTTGTCTTGAGCTGGGGCGCCGCAGGTACGAACCATCAGGAGCGCTAAAGATCCAGAAACCGGAAGATGTGCTGCAGCTCGTCAATTCCTACCGGGAAAAACCTCAGGAATATTTTATCTGTATCTCACTGACAGGCGCAGGAGAGGTCATCCGGAGTCGCGTGGTCACTATTGGGATCCTCAACCACAGCCTTGTCCATCCTCGGGAGGTATTTGCCGGGGCGATCACTGACCGGGCAGCCTCCGTCATATGCGTACATAACCATCCTTCAGGAACCCTTGATGCAAGCCCGGAGGATGTAGCGATCACCAGACAGCTTCATGAAGCGGGTGCATTGCTTGGTATACAGCTCCTCGATCATCTTATCATAACACGGACCGGTTTTTCCAGCATGAAGGAAAAGGGGCTGGTCTGATTTAGTAAAAGAATGTAATTCACAATGGAATAATTACGATTCAAACGATTTTCCTAAGGTATATCCCTTTTTATACGCCGCATCAAGGAGATCCGGCTCCGTCGTGATATCGCGTATCCGATCCATATCGTTTATCAGCAATTCATCGTGGTACCGACAGTCAATAATATCAAAAAAAGCCTGTGTCGTAAGTTTTGCGCCAACAAACACTTCTGGGACATTCATCCCGGAGATGCAGATGAAAATTCCGGCTCGCCTCTGTTTCCGGTCCTGTGGTACCAGAGACTGTTTCCGTTGGTACTTGGCCATGAAAAAGACCTGAAACCGGTCCATAAACGATTTGAGTGTCCCGGGGATTCCCATGGTCATCACCGGGGTTGCAAGGATCAGACCATCCATATCCGCAAATTTCGGGTACATTTGTTGCATGTCATCGTCAAGGACACAAGTCTCGTGATCACGGCAGAAAAACATTTCCTGGCATCCTTGGAAATCAAAATTCGTGACCGGGATGAGTTCCACTGCGCATCCGGCATCCCTGGCACCCTGCACTGCCCGTGCCATCAATTGTGCAGTATTACCCTCGTGAAGCGGGCTGCCGAGGAGACCGATGACCTTTGGTGCCATACCTGCATTAGGGGGAAAAAACCAATATAGTTTTGCATAGAAGAGGGAGCCCCGAAAGTCGGATTGGATTATAGACGGATGTACGAACACAACTGATAAATATCATTGATTTAAAAGTGAAGTTTGGTGGTAAATCTGACCGAACAAAAGACGTATGCGGCAGGCCAGAAGGTTGGGCCGGGAAAATATGTATGCATTGATTGTGGTAAGGAACTCACGCTGGATAAGAGCGAACAGGATCTTCGTAAATGCCCGGCATGTTCATGTGAGGAATACCAGTGTTTCCCGATGACTCATATCCGACCAGACATCAAGACTCCCGAAGATGCCAAAAACCCGCCAAAACGGGGAAAGAGTTTCCAGTAATTTCTTATTTTTCCTGCGATGGTACTGCCAGTAGTGAATGCCCGGGTAAGCCTTTGCAAGGTTTCCCGGGGCGGATGTATAACCAGGCAACAACTACGAAAGGAGAAAATTCTATATGGTGAATGTATCTGCAGTAGGACAGGTCTTCAAGTGTGAGATCTGTGGAAATGTTGTGACTGTAAAAGAAGCCGGAGGCGGAGAGCTGATCTGCTGCGGTGAACCTATGATACTGGAGAGTGAATGAAGATGGTTGTTAAAAAGACTGTTACGAAGACTAAAACCGTAAAAGAACTCAAAGGATTGGAAAAGAAGATCGGAAAAGTGCCCAAATTCTTCCAAGAATTGACCACAAATGATCCCGAAATGTTCAATCTTGTCATCAAGATGGAAGACCATATCTGGGACGATGGAAAGCTCACAAGGAAGACTAAGAAACTTATAGCCATTGCAATTGCAGCTTCATTACGTGACCAGCATGCAGTCCGTGCCCAGCTTATGGGAGCGGCAAACCTTGGTGTCACAAAAGCTGAAGTGGAAGAGGCTCTACGGGTTACGTTCCTCCTCTCAGGCATGCCGGCATACGTGTATGGCAAAGCCCAGCTGGATGAAGTCATGAAGAAGTAATCGCGATAACTTTTTTTCCGGATTATCCGGAAATTTTCCTTTATAATGTTGTATCCAATGATTTTTCACTAACTATATCCAAGCATCATCTATGCCCGTAAAAGTCCTCGCGTTTGCCGGGAGCCCGCGAAGGTTTGGTAATTCGGAGACGCTGCTCGACTGGACACTTGCATCTATGGCAGAGGAACAGGATGTCATTATCGAAAAAGTCCCGCTCACAGATGCAGACATCAATCCCTGCCGGGGATGCAATGCATGTGAAAAACTCAACAAATGTGTCCAGCGCGACGGGATGGATACCTGGCACGACAAGATTATCGAAGCGGACTGTATCGTTCTTTCGTCCCCGATTTTCTGTATGGGGCTGTGTTCGCAGGTAAAAGCCCTTGTTGACCGTGCACAGGTTTTCCGGTCACGGAAATATGTACTCAAACTGCCAGTAGTCCCCGTTGAACGGCTCGGCAAACGAGTCGGGGTATTTCTTTCCACGGCAGGACAGACATGGCCCCATGTTTTTGACGCAGCCGTTCCTTCAGTTAAATGCTTTTACCATGTGATCGATATCAGGGACGCAGATATACGTTACCTTATGATAAACGGTGTCGACGAGAAAGGAGCTATCGAGCATCACCCGACCGCCCGATCTGAAGCCGAAAAATTAGGTAAAACCGTCATCGTTGAGCTGAAAAAACGATTGAAAGAAGGGCAAACGACATGACCGTCAAGATACTTGGCATTTCGGGAAGTCCTCGCCGACATGGGAATACCGAGACCCTTCTTGACAGTTTCCTCGAAGGGGCCAAAGCCGCGGGGGCATCCGTTGAAAAAGTGGTGCTCAAAGAAATCAATTATTCTCCCTGTCGGGGATGTAATGCCTGCCACAAGACCGGCGAATGTATTGTAAAGGACGATGCCCCGGGCCTGTACGAGAAGATATTGGCAGCCGATTGTCTGGCGGTAGCCTCCCCAATTTACAGCATGGGAATTACCGCCCAGCTAAAGGGATTCATTGACCGGGCGCAATACCTCTGGGCACGGAAGTTCATCCTCAAAACCCTGACATTTTCGGAAGAACACATCAAACGGCATAAAGGTGTCTTTATTTCTACCGCTGGCCAGAATCTTGCCACTGTGTTCGATGCCGCGTTCCCGGCGATCACTGCTCTTTTCCATGGCACAGGATTTGACTATTCACTCAACATCGTTGCCAACAATATGGACCAATATAACGGTGTCAAAAACCACCCGACTGCATTAAAAGAGGCATATGAGCAGGGAAAGAAGATCGTGAGTGATCTGGAGAAAATTACCGCAAATACTTGAAAAAAAGAGTTCCTGAAGAAAAAAGTGTCAGATAATATAGAAGGAGCCGACCAGCACCGCAAATGAGGCCACGATCAAAACGGCAAATACTGCAATATTCCAAGACAAAACCTTATTTCCATCGAGAATACTGATGGGGAGCATATTGAACGTGGCAATCATTGCATTTATCTGAATCCCGAATATGCCAATCTGGGTAAGAATATCTCCCGAAGATAACGCAGAGGGCCCGCTCATAATAAGGAGTCCCGCAAATGGTATGCAAAGAAGAAGATTGGTAATAGGGCCGGATGCCGAGATTTTGCCATTTTCTTCACGAGAGAGGGTGCGACCGTCAGGTCTGACACTATAGATCACAGTCGCACCAGGGGCGGCGAAAACAACTCCAACCAGTGCAGCAAGGGCTACCGCTGCAAGCAGCATAATATTATTTTTCCTGAATTCAGCCCAGAACCCGAATTTTATTGCAGTGAATTTATGCGCCAGTTCATGCAGGACCAACCCGATTCCCGCAGTCAGAAGGGCAATTACAAGGTATGTGAGCGCCTCAACCGGATCAACCGGTTGCATTGACCGTAGGATCCCATTAGGTGCCAGTTTGATGATGGCAAAAGAAAGAGATATTGCCAGCCATGCGGCAAAAAGATCATATTCTTCGCGTCGTGTCATTTTTTCGAGCATGAAACCACCGGATCAGATAGAGCGTTTCTGTCTTATGTGTCTTCGCGTCATGTTTATCACTTTTTCCTGCGATGTACATTCGTATGACTATTGAGGAGGTTAGGGCGGAGATAACCCAGATCGATGAAGAGATTATTCACCTCATCGCACAACGACAAGGCCTTGCCGGAAGAATTGCCGTTATTAAAGAGGAACGTGGAATTCCCATTCATGACAACCAACGCAAAATTGATGTTCTGGAGTATGTTATGAAACTTGCAAAGGCAAACCACATCGATCCGGTCCCGGTCAAAGCCATATTTGAGACACTTATCAGTATGAACGAGAAAGCACAACGGGCGGCCCTGGAAAAACCTGCCCCGAAAAAGAGAGCCCATAAATAAATTTTTTAGTCTGGCCTTTTTTCATCGGTAAAAGTGGATCTTCACCCTTGGGACTTTTACAGAAGTAATGGCCCAAGAATAATGAAAACACCTACAAAAATCATTGCGATGCCAATCACAACCCGGAGCTTCCGGCGATTATCCACCCTCCACGCATTAACCCGCTCCGGCGGAATTCCCACCACAACTACAAGAAGGATGATAATGAGCGGGAGAATGAAAATAACATTATAGAGAATCAGGTACGGTATTCCCTCTGAGAGCGTCATTGTGCTGCTAATCAGGCTGAGAATGGTCAGGTAGATTCCCCCAGTGCAGGGAAGTTCGAAGATACCGACAAGGACTCCCAGAATAAAAGCAGCAGGAAGCGTTGCTGTTATGATATAACGTTCGATAACTTCTTTTTTCGAAGCAGGGATAGCAAGGATAAAACCTTCTTTTTTCACCGCAGCATCTATGATATAGATCAACCCAAGAACGATAGCGATGAGTGCTGCCGCCTTGGATATCAGGCTCGAAACCCCGGATACCTGGACAAAAGAAAGGATGCCTATACCGGAGAGGAAATAAAACAAAAAGACCGCTGCGATATAGGTGATTCCCACCATCAGCACCTGCCGGCGGGTCTGGAGCGCTATAATGGAAAGAAGAAGGATGACCAGAACCGAGAATGCACAGGGATTAATACTGTCAATTCCGGCGCAAAAGATGACCAGTGGAATAGTAAGGGCAGTGAAGGTACCGGGGCAGTTTTTGGTCGCGGTTATATTCACATTCTCATATGAGCCATTGGAGGGAGCAGCCTTGCTTTCAAGAATTACCTGTTCCATCTGGTCCCGGATTTGATCTTCACCAACGAGTGCATGATTGCCGATGATGATGGTAGGAACTCCTGCTGATGTAATCCCCAGTTTTTGATCAATCGCAAGGAAGAATGCCTGATTGGTAGCATTATGGTAGACCTCGAGTTGTTCAAGATCAAGATCCGGGTACCGGGACTGCATTGCTGAAATAAACGGTTTTATGTCATCACAATGGCTGCACCCCTCACCGTAAAAAAAATACCCGGTTATCGTGAGGTTTGAAGCGGCGGTCCCCGGAGAAGAAGAGGAAGGTTGGTTTATCGCACCTGACAAATCAGGGGTTACTTTTTTTTTTCAATAGCCTGAAGATATCCCTCGAGTTTAGCGGGGATCTCGTCTTCACCGACAAGAACCGTTTTACCGATAATGACTTCAGGCACACCCGGGGGAGTGGAAATACCGGCCTGCGTGTTTACCTGGGTATAGATCTGCTGGTTTGTCTGGTTATACCATACTTCAAGTATTTGGATGTCCACATCAGGATATTCTTTTGTCATATTTTCAATAAACGGCTCGACCTTTGCGCAATGGGGGCATCCTTGGCCATAGAAATAATAAACGATGCTATCATTCACGGATAATGTGGAGGTCGCAGGTGCCGGCGGTGCGAAGAAAACAACATATGCCACACTCCCGGCAGCAATTATCACAAACAGGGCAACAACAAATTGTATGATCTTATCCATAAGGTAACCTCTGCCCACCTGCTATTTCGGGAGCGCTGGTTAATAGTAGGTGAATATTACCTCGGCTTGGCAAAAAAACCTATTGGAGGGAGATCATTGTTCCTACTCCGTCACGCGTGAAGAGTTCGAGAATGAGGTTATGTTCCACATTCCCGTTGATAATATGGGCAAACCTGACGCCGTTTTCGACAGCTTTTATGACAGAAGTCACTTTCGGGATCATTCCCTCACCGATGGCCCCAGATGATAGAAGCGCGTCTGCTTCACTGAGAGAGAGTTTGCGGAAGACATGGGTTCTTTTCGCATCCATCACGCCGTCGACGTCAGTCATATTGATCAACTTGTATGCCTTGAGTGCTACAGCAATATCCCCGGCGGCGGTATCTGCATTTATATTCAGGTTACCTCCGAACCGGTCGATTGCAATAGGCGAGATAACCGGGATATAACCCTCTGCAAGGAGGGTATTGAGAAGTGCAGGATCGATCCATTCGATTTCGCCGACACGCCCGAGGTCAACTTCCTGTTCCACGCCTTCGACTTTGACTTTCTGGATGTCCATCTTTTTAGCGAGTATAATGTTCCCGTCGCTTCCTGAAAGCCCCACACCCTTTGCTCCGCATTTTGCAATAAGGGATATGATGCCTTTGTTTATCTTGCCGACGAGCACCATCTGGGCAATCTCGAGCGTTTCAGAATCGGTGACTCGCAGCCCCCCGACAAAGACCGACTCTTTCCCGAGTGCCTTCATCTTCTCGGTGATCTCAGGACCCCCGCCATGGACTAAAACAACACGGATCCCCACGTAATGGAGGAGCACAGCGTCCTTTATAGCATTTTCGAGGACGGTCGGATCGACCATGGCATGCCCTCCCAGCTTGATCACGATCGTTTTACCGTGGAACTGCTGGATATAGGGAAGCGCTTCCATAAGCACATCTTCGCGTTTCATCATGTTGTGTACTTCCCGTTGATTTCAACATACTTTTCGGTGAGGTCACAGCCCCACGCGGTAGCCTCTTCCTTTCCGGCTCCAAGATCGAGCACGAAGATAACTTTATCTCCATGCATAGCGGCCTTTGCTTTAGTCAGATCAGCTATTATCTCACCGGATTTTACCAGAGGGTACTTGTTTTTCCCGTCGCTGATCCAGAGTGAGACAGCATTTGGATCAAATTTTACGCCCGCGCGACCAGCAGCTGCAATGACACGGCCCCAGTTGGGGTCCTCCCCGTACACTGCGGTCTTTACCAGCGGCGACTCAATAACAACCCGGGCAACTTTTGCAGCGGCGGTTTCTTTAGGGGCTCCTCTTACGGTGACTTCAAGCAGCTTGCTTGCCCCTTCACCATCGGCTGCGATCTGTTGTGCAAGCGACCGGCAGCAGGTCTCGAGTGCATCAGAGAATTCCCCGGGTTTTACTTTCCCGGATTCCCCGGTTGCAATGCATAGAGCGATATCGTTCGTGCTCATATCGCCGTCTACAACAACCCGGTTGAATGTCCGGGTTGTCGCCAGCCTGAGCGCCTCCTTAAGTGATTTGGCATCAATCGTTGCATCAGTGCAGATGAACGCAATCATGGTGCCCATGTTAGGTGCGATCATGCCGCTTCCCTTGGCGATTGCCCCAATGGTAAAATCTTCTCTTTCGACAAGTGCATGTTTGGGTCGAATATCGGTTGTCATAATTGCACGGACTGTGCGATCCTCTGCAACGGGGGTTGAAGTAAGGTTAAGCGCAACATCTGCGCACTGGCGCCGGATAAGGGGCATGTCAAGGTACCGGCCGATTACGCCGGTGCTTGCCACTCCAACCGAGGCGCTGTCCACGCCGAGAGCTGACCCGGCATATTCCGTCATGGTGAGCGCATCTTCGTATCCCCTCGTGCCGGTATACGCGTTCGCGCAACCACTGTTTGCGATAATCGCATCCAGTAGTCCTTTTTTTATCTGCTTTCGCATCAGTTCAATCGGTGCTGCTTTCGCAAGGTTAGCAGTAAATACACCTGCCGCCGTTCCGCTTGCCCGGATAAGAGCAAGACCGAACTTTCCTTCCTTAACGCCGTTTGCAGTGACTCCTTTTACTGCACAGAGACTCTTATAAGACATAGGTGTCGTTCCTCCGATAATGATCGTTATTGATCGTCAGATGAATCGGGTGAGTGGGATGCGCCAACCGCCTCCACGATATCGGCTCGGGTGAGAATACCCACCAGTTTTAGCCCGTCAACCACTGGCAGCCGTGCAATACCCTCCCTGAGCATAAGCGCTGCAGCTTCTTCGATATCCATATCGCCGGTTGCTGTGACCACCCGATGGGTCATCACCTTCTTTACCGGTGTTTCCCCAATGTTGCGAAGGGCATCTTTGGTCTTTTCCCAATTAACATATTCCCGAATCGGGATCTCGATAATCTCAAGGGGGGACGGGAGCCAGAGATCATCTGAAAGTTTCTTTGTCTCCAACTGGGCAATCACATCGGATTCTGTGATGATCCCGGCAAGAGTATCCCCTTCCATTACCGGTAATCCCCCGATATGGTGTTTGCGCAGGATGGCGACCGCATCGCGAAGAGGTGTATCAACGGTACAGGTTAACGGATCTTTTGTCATGGCTTCTGAAACAAGCATATCTGTATCACCGCTTTAAGGCAGCATCCCTGCTGCATCAAGGCCGTCAGTTTCCTTAAACCCGCACATGATGTTCATATTCTGGATTGCTTGTCCGCTTGCCCCTTTGACGAGGTTGTCGATCGCAGAAATCGCAACCACCCGGAGGCCCTCGCTTTCGACCATAATATCACAGAAGTTGCTGCCCCGGACTGCTGCAAGGATTGGCTTCTGGTACCGGACGAAAAACTCATCCTTATAATAATCACGGTAGAGTTTCTCAGCCTCTTTTGTCTCCATAGGTTCTTTTAAGAGGATGTGGGCTGTCGTGAGAATGCCACGGTTGACCGGCACCAGATGAGGTGTGAAATAACATGCAGCTGAAGACCCGAGACCTGCCAGTTCCTGTTTCATCTCAGCGAGATGCCGGTGACTGGTCCACTTGTATGGGTTGACATTATCCCCGACATTGGGATAGTGCGTTGTTGCAGAGGGGTTGTCGCCTGCTCCGCTTACACCGGTCTTTGAGTCAAAGATGACTGTGTGTGCATACCGGGCAAGGGGTGCTGCGGCTAACGTTGCCCCGGTGGGGAAACATCCGGGGTTTGCGATAAATTTCGCATTCGTGCATTCCTTCCGGTGCAGCTCAGGAATCCCGTACGGGGCCTTGAAATAATCCGTATGCGTTACACCGTAGACTTTCTCAAATACATCCTTTGGGAGACGGTAATCGGCACTCATGTCGACAACCCGTATTCCCCTCGAGAGTAATTTTCCTGCGATCGTCATTGCAGCCGTGTGCGGAACCGCCAGAAAGGCAACATCCACGTCCATTGTGTCCGGCGCTGGATTCTCAAACTTGAGATGGGTAAATCCCTTAAGATGGGGATGCACTTCATCAAGCGGAGTCCCTGCGAGCGAACGTGACGTAACGCAGACAACGTCCGCAGAAGAATGATGGTACAAGAGACGGACCAGCTCGCCACCAGCGTACCCGGATGCACCAACAATCGCAACTTTCATACCGGGATCTTTTCATTCCTGAAAACTTAACCTTTTGCGGGAATCCCTGTAAAAATTTCAGATGTACTCGAAAAATATTAAAAAAAATCAGTTTAATTCAGTATATCAGTTTTCAAGTTTTCGTGTGTAAATATCAAAAATCCGCTGGCCGAGAATCTCAATACGCTGACGATCTTCAAGACCCGACAGTAGATCTTCCGGGATCGCACCGGCCCCTTTTCGTGCCCCAAGATATGCTCCGCAAAGAAAACCGATCGTATCGGTGTTTCCTCCCACATGTGCCGCGACAGTCAGGAGATCAGCAGGCCGCTCGTACCTGCTAATCAGGAAAAAGGCAATAGGAAGCGTCTGATACAACGATACATCATTACCAATCTTGAGAACTGCAGTATCAGTCTCCACACCCTCTTTTTCAAGGTTGAGTGCAGTGTGGATTTTACCACCCAACAAATCGTCCTCATTCTGGGCCTGCAAAAAGGCCATTTTCACGGGGTCCGGGTTATCATGGACGGCGTAATACAACAACGTCACAAATGTCGCAACCGCCGCATGGGCTGCCGGGTGGGTATGTGTTACCGAACACGCCCGCACAGCCCGCTCGATTCCCTCATTGACATCAGGATAAACAAGCGCAAAGGGAAGGGCCGGGGGAAGACACCCGGCAGTCGTAGACTTTACACCGCAGGAAAGCACTTTTCCTGAGACCATATGCTCACACGCCGCGGTTACCGAACCGTCCGGGAACCTCAGTATCTCCCGGGTATATAGTTCCTTTAAGGCAAGACCATACCGCTCGTCAGTGTACCTGCCATCGGCAAGCAGCGTTGCCACAAGAAGCATTGTCTGGGTATCGTCGGTATATTGGCCGGCTGCCAGGGTATCATTCGGATGACCTTTGTATGCTTTACGGAACCCGTACCGCATCTTGGTAAGGCCTGGCGTCGTGCTCTCGTTTGGCATGCCAAGGGCATCACCAACCGCCGCCCCGAGCATACACCCCTTAATTCGTTCCAGCATTAATAAACTATTGAAAGACACCGATAGATAATGATTCGCGTATTTTCCTTTTTTCATGAATTCACTGGATGATACAAGACCGCAAAAACGGCAGGATGCAAAATTATAATTATTGTGACAGGAAATTGCCAATTTGTAAATATTTATATAGGGATTTAACATGATTAATTATGTAAAATACAAAGGAGAAGAGTTATGACCAAAGAATTTGATGTCAAACTCGTCGAGAACGCAAAGTACTATACCCCGGATGCGGCGTATAAGCGTTCTTCGTGGATAGGAGACTACCAGGAGGCCTACCGGAAGTTTCTTTCGGATCCTGATGCTTTCTGGGAAAAGATCGCAAAGGAGCTTACGTGGATCCGGCCATGGGACCAGGTCTGCGAATGGAAGTATCCCTACGCAAGATGGTTTGTTAACGCCAAACTCAACATTACCGCCAACTGCCTCGACCGCCATGTAGCAGGAGATCGCCGTAATAAGGTTGCCCTTATCTGGAGAGGAGAAGGAGAAAAGGAAAGGGTATACACCTACCAGCGTCTGTTAGGTGAGGTCTGCCGATTTGCGAACGGCCTCAAAAAGCTCGGCGTGAAGAAAGGAGATCGGGTCTCTATCTACATGCCCTTGGTACCCGAGCAGCTGATTGCCATGCTTGCCTGCGCCCGAATCGGTGCTGTCCACAGTGTCGTCTTTGCCGGTTTCGGGACAACTGCACTTAACCTCCGGATCAAAGAGGCAGAGGCTAAAGTGGTAATCACAGCAGATATCTCCGTCCGGCGCGGAAAGGCTATCCCCCTGATTACCATAGTTCAGGAAGCTATCGTTCACGCACCCTCCGTAGAACATGTTGTCATTTACCGGAGACGTAAGGAACCGCCCGTAGAGCTTCATCCAGGCCGTGAACACGATTTCTACGGCATCATGGAGGAGGAACCCGTGGACTGTCCGCCTGAGATGATGGACGCGGAAGATCCGCTCTTTATCCTCTACACAAGCGGCTCGACGGGTACCCCTAAGGGAGTCGTCCATACCTGTGGCGGATATATGGTCGGGACATACTACACCACAAAGATGGTATTTGATCTCAAAGAGCGGGATATCTTCTGGTGCACTGCGGATCCCGGCTGGATCACCGGCCATTCATATATCGTCTATGGGCCGCTTGCGGTTGGCGCAACGGTGTTTATCTCTGAAATTACCCCGGATTACCCGGACCCGGGCGCCTGGTGGAAACTTATCCAGGAACAGCAGATCTCGGTGTTCTATACGGCCCCGACGGCAATCCGGACGTTCATGAAAGTCGGTGAGATGTGGCCCAACAAATACAACCTCAATTCACTGCGCATTATCGGATCGGTCGGCGAACCGCTCAATCCCGAAGCGTTCGAGTGGTATTACAAAACGATCGGGAAAAGCAGGTGCCCGGTTGTGGATACCTGGTGGCAGACAGAGACCGGGATGCAAATGATAACGACAATAGTCGGTGAGCCGATGCGCCCGGGCTTCGTAGGAAAAGCGATCCCGGGTGTCGAGGTAGATGTAACCGACAGAAGCGGCAATCCGACACCGCCCGGAAAAGGAGGGTTCCTTGTTATCAAAAAGCCATGGCCGTCCATGTTCCGCACCGTATACAAAAATGACGAACGGTACCGGAAATACTGGGAAACCATCAACGGGGTGTACTCAGCGGAAGATCTTGCCGTCAAGGGAGAGGATGGGTATATTATGGTGATAGGCCGGGCCGACGACATAATCATCGTCTCCGGCCACAACATCGGTACCGCTGAAGTGGAAAGCGCACTTGTTTCCCACCATGCAGTGGCCGAAGCTGCCGTAATCGGAAAACCTGACGCCATCAAAGGGAATGCAATAAAGGCATTTGTCATCCTCCGGGTTGGCAACACGCCAAGCGATAAGCTCACCCAAGACCTGTTATATCACGTACGTATGACACTTGGTCCCATCGCAGTACCGCATGAAATTGAATATGTCGACAAACTGCCCAAGACCCGCAGCGGCAAAATTATGCGCCGGGTCCTGAAGGCAAAAGAGCTTGGGATGGATCCCGGGGATGTATCGACGCTCGAAGAATAACAGGAAAGGAATGACTCATTAAGGAAAAAAGAAAGCAAATTACAGAGGTATGAGTATGCAAAATGAAGTATCACAACTGGCAACAACCGTGAAAAATATGGATATGACCGCAAACCCGGCACCTCTGGGGCTGCTTGGGTTTGGCATGACCACTGTGCTCCTGAACCTGCATAATGCAGGTTTCTTTGCATTTGGATCTATGATCCTTGCAATGGGGATCTTCTACGGGGGTCTCGCACAGATCATCGCAGGTATCGAGGAATGGAAGAAGAACAACACGTTTGGGGCAACTGCGTTTACCTCCTACGGGGCGTTCTGGCTGACGCTTGTCGCCATTCTGGTACTCCCGAAACTGGGCCTTGCCGATGCCCCTGACGCTCCTTCAATGGCGGCCTATCTGGCGATGTGGGGGATCTTCACGCTGGTTATGTTTGCCGGGACGCTCCGGGCAAATCGGGCCCTCCAGCTGGTTTTCGGAACCCTTGCGATCCTGTTTTTCATGCTCGCCCTCGGGGAGATAACAGGTAACGGAACCATCACCGTAGTAGCAGGTTATGTCGGAATCCTCTGCGGATTCCTTGCGATCTACACCGGCCTTGCACAGGTCCTTAATGAAATGTACAAAAAAACGGTTGCTCCCCTCGGCTGATACCGGCAGGATTAATTCCCTTTTTATACTCCTGACCGCGAGATTTTCTTACGCTGGGCAATCCGGTAGCCGGAGATAACCTGAATGGATTCCCCGAATTCACGGTCAAGTGCAGGATCTCCGGAATCAATATACAACGAAGGTGTTTCCCGGAGTTTGTGTGGTGTAGCAACCACTATCAGGTGGTGAATGCCAACTTTCCTGAAGACGGCGGGACTAATCTGCTGGTTGCCCCGGCCGAGAATAAAACCCTGCGCGCCGATGGGGCTTAAAATAATCCTCGTTTCGGGATACCGGCTAGTTAGGTCAAGGAGCGTTTTTTCGTCCGCATCCGATGCCACGAGCTGACCGTCTATCATTGCATCTACACCGAGCAGGGTTTTTGTGAGTCCCAGCTTTTTGGTGATAGATTCTGTCGTTGTTCCTGCACCAATAATGTACAGTACCCCCGGGAGCAGGACTTCCTGCATGAACCGGGCGATCTCCTCTTTTGCCCGGCCCTCATCCTCTTCTTCGAATACCTGTTTTGCAGTCTGGGTCATATAGGCATGAGCCGGAACCCTTGCAATCCCGAACAGGTGCGTATCAAGAACCCCCCGCCGGTATGCCTCCTCATCTACATCCATCACCTCAGCGTCCTTGAGATTAAACGGCCCGGACACAAGTGCTGCAGCAGTCTGCGGATCAAGTGCAAATACTGCAGAATACATCTTCACCCCGGCAGGGATCCCGAGGATCGGGACTTTCTGTTGCACAACTTCAAAAACGTCCCGTGCGGTACCATCGCCGCCGCAGAACAGCAGCAGATCAATACCTGCATCTAAGAACGCAGCGACTGCTTTTTTGGTATCTTCGGCCGAACTGGTCCCTTGGAGCGAGTACCCAATCTTATAGTTAGCTATTCCGGACTCCTGGATGGCCGATGCACCCATCTCCCCGGAACAGGTGATGAACTGCATGTTCGTGTGATACGAAAGACACCGGAGAGATATAATAGCCCGTTCCTGTGCCCGGGGTTTTGCGCCCCGGAGGCGTGCTTCATCCACTTTCCCATCCGTGCCTTTGAGGCCGACAGATCCTCCCATGCCGGCGACAGGATTGATGAGAAAACCGATGCGAAGCATAAAAAGAGGTAGTGGAGATCAAATTTTCGGGATCCGCCCGATAGCCTCGCGGATCAGTTGATCCGGATACTCATAGTCAACCAGCTCGCCGCTATAGAACGCATCATATGCGGTCATGTCAAAGTTTCCGTGACCTGAGCAGTTGAACAGGATCGTCTTGTCCTCGCCGGTCTCTTTGCAGGCAAGTGCTTCGTCAATTGCACACTTCACAGCGTGGGACGTCTCCGGCGCAACAATGATACCTTCAGTGCGGGCAAAAGTCTGGGCTGCCTCGAATACCTCACTCTGGTGGTATGCCACTGCTCGCATAACACCGTCATGAACAAGGCGCGAGACGATCGGAGAATCCCCGTGGTATCGGAGACCCCCGGCATGCATGGATGGCGGCACGAAATCGTGGCCAAGCGTAAACATCTTGAGGAGGGGCGTGAGTCCTGCCACATCGCCGAAATCGTAGGTGTACAACCCTTTGGTAAGCGTCGGGCAGGATGCAGGTTCGACACCGATAATATCGATGTCCTTGTGTTTTCCTTTCATTTTATCCCCGGCAAACGGGAACGAAATGCCGGCAAAATTGGAGCCGCCACCAACGCACCCGATCACAACATCCGGATAATCGTCGACCATGGCAAACTGCTCCTTGCATTCAAGGCCGATTACGGTCTGGTGGAGACAGACATGATTCAGCACGGAACCCAGCGCATAGTTGGTATTCTCATGGGTCGCTGCATCTTCAACCGCTTCAGAGATGGCAATACCCAGCGCCCCCGGAGTATCGGGATCCTTTTCCAGCACAGCCCGCCCTGAGTTCGTCTTTGTGCTGGGACTCGGAATGCATTCTGCGCCCCAGACATGCATCATGGATTTCCGGTACGGTTTCTGGGTATAACTGGAACGAACCATGTAAATCGTGCACTCCAGATCGTAGAGCATGGTTGCAAAGGCGAGCGCTGATCCCCACTGCCCGGCCCCGGTTTCAGTTGCGATCCGTTCGATACCGGCCTTCATGTTATAGTATGCCTGGGGAACAGAGGTGTTGGTCTTGTGGCTCCCGGCCGGGCTGACACCTTCCCACTTGTAATAGATCTTCGCCGGAGTCTTGAGGAACTTTTCAAGCCGGTGGGCACGGTACAGAGGGCTCGGTCTCCAGAGCCTGAGTACTTCCCGTACATCCTCTGGTATATCTACATACCTGTCTGTCGTTACTTCCTGACGGATAAGCTCCATAGGAAAGATTGCTTTTAAGTCATCCGGGCCAACCGGCTTGTGCGTGACGGGATGGAGCGGAGGATCGAGAGGAGAGGGGAGATCTGCCTGGACATTATACCATTTCTTTGGGATCTGCTCCTCATCAAGAAGGATCTTTGTCTTCATACCCGGATAGTTTATCCTGTACAAATATATACATTGTGGAACACTTTTGCTATTTGGTGCTTTCAAGTATACGTTGTATGCTGTTCAGGGCATACTACTATTACCGGCCGGGTATACCCTTCTCCTGTATGGCGGGGGCAGTTATTCCCACTGAATGTGGCGATGTAGACTGGAACGAGATTTGGAAGAGACAGCAGGCACGGCACGATGCCGCCCGTATAAGGGAGGATACCTCGCACAATTGGGACAAAAAGGAGAATGCAGACCGGTACGCAGCAGGCTCTGACGGGGAGTTCCGGAAACGTATCCGTATGACACTTGACGGTCTTTCGGTTAGCAGTACTACAAGGGTGCTGGATATTGGCGCCGGACCTGGGACACTCGCAATCCCCCTTGCATATAAGGTAAAAGATGTCACTGCAATTGAACCCGGGGCCGGGATGGTAGCGGCTCTGGAAGAGCGAGTGAAAAAAGAAAAGATCACCAACATCTCCTGTATCAGGAAAGTGTGGGAAGATGTGGATCCCGGCCGTGACCTTTCAGGGCCCTATGATCTTGTGATTGCATCACTCTCACTTACGATGAATGACATCCGGGAAGCAGTGCAAAAAATGGATGCGGTCTCGTGCGGCGAAGTCTGCCTGTACTGGTTTGCGGACCTGCCGTTCTGGGAGCGGATGTATACCGATCTGATTCTACCACTCCACGGGATTCCCTATTGTCCCGGGCCAAAAGCAGACTGCCTCTGGAACGTTTTGTACCAGTCCGGGATCTACGCTAATGTCGAAATGCTCCCCCTCGATAAGGAGTACCGGTTCTCATCCTCCAGTGAAATGACAGCATTTTTCCGGAAGAGGTTTGATGCAAAAACCCCGGAACAGGAGCGGATTCTGGATGCGTACTTATCGCCACTCATGCACACTGAAAGCGAAGAAGTTGTTATCTCCGGAGAATCGACGTTTGCCAAGATCTGGTGGAAAAAAGAGTGTAATTCCCGGTGAGGGTACCTTGTAGAGATCAGGGATCAGATCCCCGGGTCTCGTGACCCCGCATCCAGGACAATGCCCCGGCAATACCGATAATAACGATCGACGCCAGAAGGGCACCATCGATCCCTTTTATGAATGCATCTGACACCCCGCCAACGAGATTGGTGGTGCCGATAAAGACCTCAAATGCCACATCACGGGGTATAGACGCCGCAGATACCGTGATAGCAATGACAAAACTTCCCAAGATCCCGATATTCTGCACGGTCCTGAGGATACCGGAGATCCCGCCATAGGACCCCTCCGGGGCATTCGCCATGACCGCACTATTGTTGGATGGGAAAAACATCGCGGTCCCAAGACCGGAGACACCTGATGCAACCAGTACTTCCCAAAACGGGGTGTCAACCCGGAACGTAAGATAGATGAGTGTCGCAAGGATCAGTATCGCCGCGCCCGATGTAGCAAGAACCCTTGCCCCGTACCGATCGGATAGCCGGCCCATATAGGGTGAAAGGAAACTTCCCACCACGTATCCCGGGGTGAGGAGAAGTGCAGCATCAAGAGGTGACAAAGCCCGGATACCCTGCAGGTACATCGTGATAAGGAAAACAACTGAGAGGTACCCCAGACTCAGGAAAAATGCCGCCATCATGGAAAACCTGAGTACTCGATTACGTAACGCGGAAAAATCGATGATTGGCCGGGTGGTACTCCGCTCGAAAAGTGCGAAGAGAACGAGAAGAACTATTCCTAAGCAGAACGCGGCAATGTTGATTGCTGCAGTTCCCTGGGTGGCAAAGTCCACACCGGCAAAAGAAAGGGAGGTAAGTGCTGCGCCAAGCAGTACCATGCCCACGAGATCCAGCTTTGCCTGTACCCGGGAGTTATCCGTAAGGTACCGGAAGCCAAGTATTGTAGCCAAAATACCGATGGGAACGTTGATGAAGAAAATGTACTCCCACCCAAAAAACGTTGTGATGATGCCGCCCAGCACAATACCAAGCATGGCACCGCTTGTCCAGCCAAGGGAGATATAGCCAAACGCTGTCCCCCGGACGTTGGGGGGAAACGCGTCAGCGACGATGGCCCCGCTGTTTGCCTGCATCAGTGCCCCACCAACACCTTGGACAACCCGGGAGATTATTAGAAGATTAATACTTGGAGAGAGGCCGCAGAAAAGGGATCCCACCGTAAAGATCCCAAACCCGGCATTGAACATCCGGCTCCTCCCGTAGATGTCACCGATCCGGCCAAGCTGGGTAGTGCAGACTGCAACGACCAGAAGATAGATCAGAATTACCCAGAGCGTGGAAATAAAACTGGCGTGCAGGGAATCCGAAATCGTGGGAAAAGCGAGGATGACAATGGTGGAGTCGATCGATCCCATGAGCGTGCCAAGCATGAGAATCGCAATAATGATCTTTTGCTTCGTATCCATGCAGTATCTTGTGAAAGATTATTTTGGCCGGTTAATGTACCTGTCGACCTGTACCAACCACTATCTTACTTTGGCGACAGCACCCGTTTAACCTGAAGGTTATTCCTCCTACACTCCAGGGTCTGAAAAGGTAAAAATATCATCCTACCAATATATACCAGAAACTTTTTTAGAGAGATTATCAGCGATGACGCGATGCCATCCATCCCGTCATCCACGGAGAGATATCAGTGATTAAGAAAAATAGTACGTTATTCCTGTCCGTCTGTGTCTTTACTCTTATTGCTTTGGGAATTCCCGCAGTAAGTGCCTGGACGCCCGGTCAGTCGTGGAACGACAATCCTGAGCATATAGCAGCAATGCAGGCATATACTGCCTATTCCGGTGAATTGTTCAATGCAAAGATGAACGGTGCGATCCAGTACATCGGCACCCTGAACGGTTCCGTGAGTGCCGGAATCCTCGAGGCGGATCAAGAGCAGTTCAATGCAACGGTCACATCGGTACAGTCAATGACCACCAACGATAGTATATCGCAGGCCTGGGATACTATGAAAACCCAGATTGCACAGTTCCGCACCGATCTCAAAACAGCACTTTCTGCCGACAACGGTTCCGAGGCAGCTCTCCAGACTGCGGTCAATGCCTCAGTGACCGTAGACCAGGCAAATATCCAGAACCTGGATAATGCCTACTGGACGGCCCGGGAGAAATCACGGCTTGATGAATTCAGTTATAACGATGCCAGAAGGACAAGTGAGCTTGCCAACCTTACAGCAAAGGGCATCGATGTAACCTCGGCCCAACAGATCGAGACCCAGATCCAGGCTCTCCAGCCAAGTCTTAAAGCGGCCCTCGATGCCAAAGATGATGCACAGCTGGATATCGTAAACGATGAACTCGCCGGGCTCTGCCAGCAGTTCAACCAAGCGGTTGTCAGCCTCTCATGGCAGTACCGTGAGACAAACCGGCTAGCCCAGTTCGATAACACGACAACCAGGATGCAAGACCAGCTTACAAACCTAACCACAAAGGGCCTGGACGTCTCAAATGCACAGACAATTCTCACCCAGATCGTTGACCTGAGGCCACAGCTGCAGACTGCTTTTGATAACCATGATGAAAATACCCTCAAGAGCATAAACACCCAACTAATCTCCCTTGACCAGCAGTTCAACCAGACTCTTCGTTCGATCGTCTCTGAAGCGCGGGATCAGACCAACCGGACTTCCTTGCGTGACACGAACCGGACATACGAAAATTATGAATTAAACAGGAGTCATACGGGGCCAGGTGCATAAATCATGATGAGAAAAATAATGATAACGGGAATTTTAACGCTGTGCCTGATCACCGTCATGTTCATGGCCGGATGCACGTCTACAAGTCAGGAGACTACACCTGCACAAACTACTGTGCAGCAACCGGTAGTCACCAGTACGCAGTCTGCGGGATCGGTAAGCTCACAGATCACACCTGCAGCCGAAGTATCATCTTCAGCCCAGGATCTGGGATTGGTCTCGGATGAAGCGGAAGATGCTGTCAACCAGGCAGAAGCCTTCAATACGACCCAGGCAACAAACGCTTCTCCGGACAGTCAAGACTTCGGCGATATCATGCCGTAACTGATATTCATAAATCTATTTTTGAAAAAAAAAAGTGTGACAACGAGGGATATCAGTTTCCACCGGCTTTTCTGATCCGTTCCATTGCTTCTTTAAGCCGGTCCATGGATGCCGCATAAGAAAGGCGGATCCAGCCGGGTGCATCGAAAGCACTGCCCGGGGTTGCTGCCACATGTCCCTTTTCGAGCCACCTGGTTGCGATTGCCATGTCGTCACCGGCCACTTTTACAAAAGCGTAGAACGCACCATCTGCCGGAGCGGTCTCATAGCCCATCCGGCTCAGTTCTTTCATAACGTAGATGCGTCGCCGGTTAAACTCGGTACGCATCTCTTCAACACAGTGCTGGTCGCCTTTCAGGGCCGCAACTGCCCCCCACATGGCAAAGGTGGTTGCCTGTGAGACCGAGTGCTGCTGCACCTTCGACATTTCGTTGATGATCTCTTTAGGTGCTATTGCATAGCCAAGCCGCCAGCCAGTCATTGCGTACGCCTTGGAAAAGCCGTTAATTGTTATCGTCCGGTGAGCCATATCACCGATACTGGCAAGCGAGATGTGGTCTTTTCCGTAAATGAGCTTCTCGTAGATCTCATCAGACATCGCGTAGAGATCGTGATCTTGGCAGAGATCGGCGATGAGGTTCATCGATTTCTTGTCAAATACCGCCCCAGACGGATTCGATGGCGAATTGACAACGATCATTTTGGTATTGGCGTTGACCCGTTCGAGCAAAGAATCGTCAAGCTGGAAGGTCTTCTGGTTGACCGCGTGTTTTACGATCTTCCCACCGGCCATCTGGACACAGGGTTCGTAGGATACCCAGGCCGGGGTAAGAAGAAGGACTTCGTCGCCGGGGTTCAGGATGGCTTCCATGCCCTCATAGATGGCATCTTTTGCCCCGCAGGTAACAATCACCTGGTCCGGTTTACAGGCAAACTTATTCTCGCCCGTTATTTTTTCACTGATCGCACTCAGTAGTTCAGGAATACCATTGCTGGGGGCGTAATGAGTCTCTCCCCGGTTCAGGGCATCGATACAGGCATCCCTGATATGTTTGGGTGTATCAAAATCAGGCTCGCCAATCGAGAGACTGATAACATCGATCCCTTCCCGCTGCATCTTCTTTGCCCGGTTGGAGATCTCGATAGTCGCGGAGGGCACGATTGCCGCAACTTTCTTTGAAAGGGGTTTCATTGCAATCGCTTGCACATCTTTACGGCAGACTCGACAGCGCGTTTCGCATAGTCGATCCGCTCATTTGCCTCAAGACGGCTCATCCCGGGTCCGGATATGCCAAGGGCCACGGGTTTCCCGAATTCTAAGGAGAGATCGATAATCTTTCTGGCTGCATGCTGCACGACAATTTCGTCATGTTGGGTCGCCCCTTCAATCACACAGCCTACGGTAACGACTGCGTCGACTTTTCCAGCCGAAAGCATCTTTTTTATGGCAAGCGGCATGTCAAAGGCGCCTGGCACATACAGGCAGTCAGTCACTTCTGCTCCAAGGAAAGCGGCGTGTTCCCTTGCTTCGATCTCCATCATGTACGTAATGTCGCGGTTAAATTCCGCAACGACAAATCCCAGTTTTATCGGTTTTGTGTCACACATAGTTGATCATCTCGTTTGTATCCAACATAAACCTGTAGTTCTTCACCGGCGGGCGGGCCCGGCATCGGCAAACCCCTGTCGTTGGCCGGTCCCGGCATCTTTTGTCAGGATTTCCGGGTGAAGGACCAGGTTTACCGCGTTGACCGCATGCTCCCGGGTCCGCTGTTCGGCAAGCCATGCCAGTTCCCGGTCATCTTTTGCCTCGTCTTCATGGACAAAGACTTCAATGATGTGGGTGTTGGTCATGAGCTGGCACTGGATGAGACCCTGCGAAGCCTCATGGGCACAGAGCTTGTCTTTTTCCTTGCCGCCGGGCATTCCCAGTGCCATCACGATCTCGCACCGGCGCTCTTCTATCAGTTTCTTGCAGGCGACCGGCAGGTCCTTAATACCCGGTACCGTCACCCTTTCGATTGCAACACTTGCATGCTTTTTGAGCTCGTCGATAGCGATAGCTCCCATATTGACGCGTGAGAAGGTGGTGTCGCAGACACCGACCCTCATCCCAGCACCTCAGCAGCTGCCTCAACACCGTTGCCTTTTACCTTATAACCTGCTTTTTTAAGGCCGTGCTGCGTGGCGGCAAGCGTTGCAAGGAGCTCGGGAGCGCCTACGGCACCCATGGAACCGATGCGGAAAATCTTCCCTTTGAGATGGTCCTGGCCACCGGCGATTACGATGCCCATTTTCTTGATCACTGCCCTGACCTCATCGTCCTTGATTCCCTCGGGATAGGACACGGCAGTGACGGTATTTGCGTACTCGTGTTTTGCATCAATCTTCGGGAACAGGTCAAGGCCCCATGTCTGTGCAGCGGCCCTTACCGCTTTTGCCATTTTCTGGTGCCGGCCGATACGGTTTGCGAGGCCCTCCTCTTCGATAATAAGACATGCCTCACGGAGTGCAAAAAACAGCGGGACTGCCGGGGTATATGGAGTCTCCATCGGTTTCCCTGCGGCACTTTTCTTGTAGGCGGCAAGATCGAGATAATACGGCGGGTTCTTGGTCAGCCGCTCCCATGCCCGGCCGCTCACCGAGACTGCAGCAAGACCTGCCGGGGCAGCAAGACATTTCTGGGACCCGGTAATAGCAACATCGACACCCCACGCATCGGCCTCAAACGTGTCCCCTCCGATAGAGGTAATCCCGTCGACAATGAAGAGTGCGTCGTGCTTGCGGGCAAGTTTCCCGATCTCTGCCGCCGGGTTCTTGATCCCGGCAGAGGTTTCGTTATGCACAAGGGTAATAGCTTGTGCGCCTGCCTCAAGCTGTTCTTCGAGTCCTGCAAGGTTAAGCGGTGTACCCCAGTCAGATTTAATCTCGTGGGCTTTTCCGTACCGCTGGCTGATCTTAAAGAGCCGTTCGCCGAACTTACCGTTCACCAGACAAGCTATCTCTTTGTCCCTGCAAAAGTTCGCGACTGCCGCTTCCATGCCGGCCGTCCCGGATCCGCTTATTACAAAAAGATCGTTTGCGGTTCCAAAGGCAGATTTTAATACCCGTACGCTGTCGGCATAGACTGCACCAAATTCGGCGCTACGGTGGTTTATTGCCTGGCGCGACATAGCAAACCTGACCCGTTCCGGCATCGGGACCGGGCCTGGTAGCATGAGCAGTGGTTCTTTTTCCATGTAGATCTGTCAATAGTATTTTTATATAGACTGGATATAAGTTTGGATGGCTTTTTATGGCTGACGTAAGCATCATCTGCGGATCGGCATCTGACGCCGCTGTTGCCGACAAGGCAAAGAAAGTGCTCGATGATAACGGGATCTCTTGGGACTACCAGATAATCTCAGCTCACCGGGCCCCCGATAAACTGGATGCGTATATCAAAAGCTCGCCGTGCAGGATCTATATCGCCATTGCCGGGCTCTCTGCGGCATTGCCTGGCGTTATTGCTTCAAAAACAGACAAACCCGTCATTGGAGTACCGGTCAGTGGCACCCTGAACGGTTTTGATGCCCTTCTTTCGATCGTCCAGATGCCAAAGGGCGTACCGGTTGCATGCGTCGGTGTCGACAATGGCGACAACGCAGCACACCTTGCAATCCGTATCCTGAACCTGACAAAGAAGTAAGTGGACAGTATTATATTTGGGTAATGTTTGTGCCGATCCTCTCCGATCCCGTAGTAACTCTTGAGGGTGTCTCGCTCAGTAACGTTACGCTCTCGTATCTCGACCTTGATGTGACTATCCGGGTGGAGAACCCTAATCCGGTAGGTGCTGATTTACAGGAATGCCCCTTTACCGTCATGTACCAGAAAGGGGATTCCAGCAACCAAATAGCAACAGGAAACACCGGAAATGCCAAGATCCCGGGTAATTCTTCGACAGTACTCAAGGTACCGGTCACTTCCCATAACAAGGCACTCGCCGTGGCATTTGCCACAATGGTCTTCACGGGAGGAATAGAGGTGACAATAGAAGGAGTTGCCGTGATAAAATTCCTGATGATCAAAAAATCAGTGCCTTTTTCCCGCACCCTGCCGGTCACCATGGCGGAGATTGCCGGAATCGTGACCGGAAAGAAAAAAGATTGATAGCGGGACGTCAGTAATCGTAAATATTACGTTCGTTTCTCTTCTTTTCCTTCGAACAGTTCCCGTACCATTTTAATTGCACAGAGGTCCCCGCACATCGAGCAGGTGTCTGTCTCCCCGTCACGGCAGTGAATTGCCCGTGCATGATCGCCGTACAGGGCAAGGCGGAACTGAGCGTCCCAATCGAGCTGGTGCCGGGCCTCTGCCATCTGCACCTCACGCTCCATTTTGAACCCTTCGTGATGCCGGACTGTGTCTCCCACATGCGCTGCGATCTTTGCAACCCGGGTTCCCTCTATGATATTCTCAACATCCGGAAGGGCGAGGTGTTCGCTTGGCGAGACCATACAAAGGAAATCTGCACCGTTCCGGCACGCCTCTGCGCCCCCGATTGCAGCCACGACATGATCGTATCCCGGCGCAATGTCAGTCACAATCGGCCCGAGCAGGTACAGCGGTGCATGATCGGTAATCTCCTTGATCATCCGCACGTTATACCCCACCTGATCAAACGGCATATGCCCCGGCCCCTCGATCATCCGCTGGACACCCCGGGCCAGTGCACGCTTTGCCAGTGTCCCAAGCGTTACGTATTCGACCGATTTAGCCAGTTTACCTGCGTCCTGCAGGCAGCCGGGCCGCATTCCGTCCCCGAGGCTGATGGTGACGTCGTGTTCAGCGAGGATCTCCAAAAGGTAGTCGAACTCAGCATAAAGCGGGTTTTCCTCTTCACGAAGCATCATCATTGCGCAGTGGAACGTCCCGCCCCGGCTTACCACGCCCATCAGCCGCGGGTCGCGGCGGAGGGCATCGAGCGCCTGCCGGTTCACCCCGCAGTGGAGCGTTAAAAAATCAACGCCCTGTTCACAGTGTTCCCGGATGACCCTGAAAAGAAGGTCGGCATCCACATCGGCGGCGTTTCCTGCCCGGCGGACCGCTTCGTAGACCGGTACCGTTCCGACAGTAGTATCAAGGGCAAGCATTTTCTTCCGGATCGCGACAAGATCGCCACCGGTCGAAAGGTCCATGATCGCGTCAGCGCCGTTGTCGATTGCCGCCCGGGCCTTCTTCTCTTCGAGTGCATAATCGCACCGGGTGCCGGAGGTCCCGACGTTTACGTTCACCTTGACCAAACATCCCTGGCCGATGGCACAGTGATGGTGCCGGCGTTTCGCGTTTACCGGGATCACGATCCGCCCGGCAGCTATTCTCCGGGCCATCCGTTCAGCGTCCATGCCCTCAACCCGTGCCGCCTCTGCGACGGTATCAGGGACACAGGAAGAGCAGCTGCGGACCAGCACATCCATAACAAACATCTGTTGGGATGCTTTATTATTGTGCATGCAGGTCAGGTGGATTCCCGAACAGGGTGCATTTGCAAACTCTTATATTTTCGGTACCGTTCTCGTAGATGCCGGTCTTCTTCCCATGGCGATCCGGGAGTATAAGGACGGAATCGACACCATCGTTCTGACCCACTGCCATTTCGACCATATCGCCCACGTAAAAGAGATCGCCCATATGTGCAAGGCAAAAGTGGCAATCCACCGGGAAGATGCCGCAGGGCTTGTAGATGATGCACGCAGTCTTTCGATGCATTTTGGCGCCCGCTCGCCCGGTATGGCTCCGGATATTGTCCTTAAAGACGGCGACACCATCGGTGGCCTCCAGGTAATCCATACCCCGGGCCATACCCCGGGAAGCATCTGCCTCTATTCAGCGCCGGATAAGGCACTCATCAGCGGGGATACCGTGTTTACCGATGGTGCATTCGGCCGCTACGATTTTCCCGGCGGGAGCAGGCAGGCGCTTTCCCATTCCCTTGACCGGCTCGGGGAGCTTGATATCGAAGGCCTGTACCCGGGCCACGGCGAACCGGTGGACTGCGGCGGCAAGCGACACATCCAAGCGGCGCGACAGCTCATGAAGGCCGGGTATGGATAAGGGCATTTACTGCCTTGTTTTAAAAAACCCGGCCTGCACCGTGAAGGTCGGGGCGCTTGGCCCCATTTTGTTTGCGGCAGGCTGGCACAGCTATATCGGTTCAGCACTTGGCCCCGGTGGCCTTGTGCGCCTCGAACGCCACCTCAGTCTCAAAGGAGACCGCAAGCCACAATGGCATATCGATTACCTGCTCACGGATCCCCGGTTTGTCATAGATTACGCCGTGAGCGCCACCACCACAGAACGTCTCGAATGCCAGGTGGCTGCTGCACTTGCCCGCGACGGAACAGGTGTGCAACGGTTCGGGTGCAGTGACTGCGACTGCCCGTCTCACCTCATGTACTGGAGTACTGATCCAAAAGAACGGATTGTCGCGGCATTTACTGACCTCGGTCTCACATCCGGGATCAAAACTATCATTACCCCAAAAAGACAGGGTAACGTATGAAAGTTCTGGGGATATCAGGGAGCATGAGAAAGGAAGGCAACACTGCGCAGCTCATCCAGGTGATCCTCGACCAGTGTAAAGACGCCGGGATTAAAACGGAATTTATCTCCCTTGCCGGCAAGAAGATCCTTCCCTGCCTTGGCTGCGGTAAATGCAGTGAGAAGAAATGGTGCATAAATGAAACCGATGACTGGAGCGGCATCGCAGAAAAGATGCTCCAATGCGAAGTTCTCGTGATCGGGTCGCCAACCTATTACTATGATGTCAACGGCCAGCTCAAGAATTTCATCGACCGCACGTACTCGCTCTACCATGACCGCAAGCTCTCGGGAAGAAAAGGGATCGCTGTCGCGGTCCATGCATCGGCCGGCGCGGAACGGACGCTAAAGACCATCGAAGGTTTCCTGAGCGCTCACGAGTTTGCATCCCTGGGCTCAGTTACCGGGACCGGAACAGACGAGGGCGATGTTATGAACGATGCAAAAGCCATTGCACATGCCAAAAAGACCGGCGACAAAATAGTCCGGCTGCTGCTCCCCCACCACGACTGAATCATAAGGAAAAAACTTTTTTTGTAATTCTTTTATCCCGGACTTTATCCTTTTTGACAAAGCCCGATTTTTGTCTGTCTCTATAAATGATTTCACTGATACTTGATTCCGCCGTAAAAAAGACAGATATCCACCAATGATGTGTTCAAAAATACGTCGATGATTTTTGCCAGCGTTGTATTACACAAAAAATGATAAATACCATTAATCATACAAATATGATTTGTATGAAAAGTAAGAATTGTGGAAACGAGGATCTTGTCAGCGACATGATCGCTCCCCGTAAAGAGAAGACCAAACATCTCTTCGGGAGCGTGAAAGTCGGTGAGCGAGGGCAGATTGTAATACCCAAAGAAGCACGGGAAATCTTCGACATCAAGCAGGGAGATATCCTGCTAGTGCTCGGTGACGTAGAACGTGGTATAGCACTGGTGAAGGCCGATGCCCTCCAGGAATTCGCACGCCAGATCCTGGACAGTGCCAGTAAACCCGATGAGTAAAACGAAGACGGCATTTTCTTGCTGACAAAGGAGAGGAAAAATATGAAAATTGTCGTATTGAACGGGAGCCCGAAAGGCGATGTCAGTGTTACGATGCAATATGTTGCCTATATCCGGAAAAAATTCCCGGACCACACCTATGACATACTCAACGTGGCAGCGGAGATAAAAAAGATCGAGAAGGACACCGCGACCTGGCATAAAATACTTGAAAATATCCGGTCTGCAGATCTTGTTCTCTGGGCATTTCCCCTCTATTACCTCGTCGTCTGCGCCCAGTACAAGCGGTTCATCGAACTCATCTTTGAAAGAAAAGCGCAGGATGCGTTCGCCGGGACCTATGCTGCGTCGCTCTCAACGTCGATCCATTACTTTGACCAGACCGCCAATGCCTACATCCAGGCCATCAGTGACGATCTCGGGATGAAGTTCCTTGGGTTTTATTCCGCGGAGATGAGGGATCTTTTACAGGAAGAAGAACAAAAGCGTCTCGGGAAATTTACCTCGCTCCTAATCACCGCAGTCCGGGAGAAAATCCCGGTCCAGCGGGAGAACGCTCCCCTTGTCTGGCCGGCACTCTCGTATATTCCGGGCGCACCACAAAAAACGGTTAATGCAGGTGCAAAAAAGGTGGTCATTCTTACCGATGATGACGGCAGTTCGCCCAATCTTTCGGCGATGACCGACCGTCTGTTCCATACTTTATCCGGTTCAGTTGAGATGATCAACCTCCATGACCTGAATATAAAAGGCGGCTGTCTGGGCTGCTGCCAGTGCGGGTATGACAACACCTGCGTCTATACCGACGGATATGTTGACTTTTTCAAAAGCAAACTGGTGCCCGCCGATATCATTATCATGGCGGGTTCGGTGCACGACCGGTATCTTTCATCGACCTGGAAGCAGTTCTTCGATCGGAGTTTTTTCAAAGGGCATGTCCCGGGTCTCAAAGGTAAACAGATAGGGTTTGTGATTGCCGGTCCCTTACACCAGATCCCGTGCCTGAAAGAGGCACTCACCGCGTGGGCTGACAACGGCATGTGTCACGCACAGTTTGTCACCGACGAGGTATCGGGTTCCGGCGACCTTGATGCCCTGCTCGATACGCTGGCCGCACGTCTTGTTCAATGTTCTGATGCAGGGTACATACCACCCCGAACTTTCTACGCGGTCGGCGGCCACAAGATATTCCGGGACAGTATTTACGGGGTATTGAGATTAGCATTCCAGGCAGACTACCGGTACTATCAGAAACACGCTCTGTTTGATTTTCCCCATGCGGATCTCAAGACTCGGTGTTTCAATGCAATCCTTATCCCGTTAACGCGAATACCCGGTTTCCGGAAAAAAGTGTTTGCTGACATTAAACACCATATGGTCCAGCCGTTTGAAAGCGTGCTCCGGGATGCCTGATTTATGAGAAAAGTTGGTCTGTTGTTGGGTTTTGTCCCGTTGATCGTCTATAGTATCCTCGCCGGGAGTTCCGTCTCCAGCGTTACGTGGGCACTTACAGCAGCAACGGTCACGACCATTGCGATCGGGTGGAATGATCTGCGGAAGGGGATGATCCTGGTATGGGCAAACCTTGTGTTGTTCGGGTGTGCATTAGTTGCAATAAGTGTTTTTGAAATGGCATGGTTCATACCGTATATGGGCATCCTGATCTATGCGGTGCTTGCAGCAGTCACGCTCGGATCGATCCTTGCCGGTGTGCCGTTCACCCTGCAGTATGCACGGGAAATGATGGATAAGAGCCTGTGGATGAATCCCGTTTTCATCCGGGTTAATGTCCTTATAACTGGGGTATGGGCCGGTATATTTCTGGTAAATCTCGCATTGAATGCAGGTATGCTTGTTACACCGGGAACTATCCGGGGCATTGTTCAGGTTATTACCTATATCGTCCTCGTTGGCGGGATTGTTTTCACGCTCTGGTATCCGGAGCACATCAGGAAAAAACAGGCCACGGTGTCCAGTCAAAATACCGTGAACCCTGGAGGAGTGAAGGAATGACGAAATCTAACGATGAGACCCAACTGGCGGGGAATAACCTCGCGCTCTGGTTGGCTGAGCACATTCAGGAATTCTGCCGGACATCGCCTGAGAACAATCTTAAGAATAAAGAAAATGACCGGGCCTGCGACGAACCCCTGGTCGGGTTCTCAAATGGGGCGGATCCATTGTATGAGTTCCTGCAAAAAGATATCGGATCTCCCTATATGGTCCCGATAGAAATATTCAGGAAATCTTTTCCGGATACTAACGCAAAGGCCGGAGATCTCACGGTGATTTCCTGGATCCTTCCCAATATTCCGGCGACAATTGCGGATAATATAAAGGAAACTGCACTGCCTTCCGAACGGTGGGCACGGGCGAAACATTTCGGATCCAGGTTTGATAAAATATTGTCCCAGCGTGTCATTGACATTTTGAATCAAGCTGGATACATGGCAGTTGCTCCTCAGTATACACCATTCTGTACCGTAGGAATGTCACGTAAGTACGGATTTGCCTCGGTCTGGTCTGAACGACATGCTGCGTATGTGTCCGGGCTTGGAACCTTTGGACTCTGTGATGGCCTGATAACGCCGAAAGGTAAAGCCATGCGTTGTGGCTCGGTCATTGCACGTGTCGTGGTTCCTTCAACACCACGACCGTACACCGATCCCCATGCGTATTGTTTGTACTATGCCAAGGAAACATGCGGAAAATGCATCACGCGGTGTCCGGCCGGGGCAATCTCAGAAAAAGGCCACGACAAGCAATTATGCCACGAATATCTGATGGGCGTCACGAGTCCGTATGTAAAAACACAGTTCGGTATCGATGATTATGGGTGCGGGTTGTGCCAGACCGGTGTTCCCTGTGATATCAGGAATCCTGTTCGAAGCGTTGAAAATAAGCGAGAACCACATCGGCCGTCAGATCCCGTCCACCACTAAAAATATTTTCACTTTCCGACAACGTGACAGAATCAAGTTCTGGCATAATCCCTAAGTTAATATTTCAGCAGTCCGATGTACCGATTGTGAACGGACCGTAGCCAGGAAAACCCTCACGACAGACTAAGGAGCCCCGGTTTCAGACACCCCGAGCTCTCATTATGCAGGAACGTGTTGCCCGGTCCTTCTCTACGACGTCTGCCTGAACGGGAACGTATCAAGCACGCCAATGGCACCGGCGGGTACAGGAATATCTGAAAGTACTACCGTGGATTTAATTATACAACCGAGAGGAGACTATGCTATGACCGATGACAGTAAGAGCCCGGCGATGGGCGAAATAAATAGACAAACCGGACGGGGCCAATCCAACCGGGACTGGTGGCCAAACCAGCTGAACCTGAAGGTTCTTTCCCAGCACACTCCCCGGTCAAACCCGATGGGAGAAGAGTTCGACTATGCGGAGGAGTTCAAAAAACTTGATTTCGCAGCAGTAAAGGCGGACCTGTGGGCGCTCATGACCAATTCACAGGTATGGTGGCCGGCAGACTTTGGCCACTACGGACCTCTCTTTATCCGCATGGCATGGCACAGCGCCGGTACATACCGTACCCTTGACGGCCGTGGCGGCGCCGGTTCCGGCCAGCAGCGTTTCCCCCCCCTGAACAGCTGGCCTGACAACGTGAACCTCGATAAGGCCCGCCGGCTGCTCTGGCCAATCAAGCAGAAGTACGGCAGGAAAATTTCCTGGGCCGACCTCATGATACTTGCCGGCAACGTTGCCCTAGAGTCGATGGGATTTAAGACATTTGGTTTCGCCGGTGGTCGCGTGGATTCCTGGGGACCTGACGAAGACGTGTACTGGGGTTCCGAGAACACGTGGCTTGGTGACAAACGCTACTCCGGCGATCGGAAGCTCGAAAACCCGCTCGCTGCCGTGCAGATGGGGCTTATCTACGTGAACCCCGAGGGCCCGAATGGTAAGCCGGACCCGGTTGCCGCAGCAAAAGACATCCGCGAGACATTTGCCCGCATGGCCATGAACGATGAAGAGACGGTTGCGCTCATTGCCGGGGGTCATTCTTTTGGAAAGACCCACGGTGCCGGCCCGGCATCCCACGTGGGGCCTGAGCCCGAGGCAGCTCCTATCGAACAGCAGGGCCTTGGCTGGAAGAGTAGCTTTGGCACCGGCAAAGGCGACGATACGATCTCAAGCGGTCTTGAGGTCACCTGGACGAGCACTCCCACAAAGTGGAGCAACAACTTCTTCCGCATCCTGTTTGCGTACGAATGGGAGCTCACCAAAAGCCCGGCCGGTGCATACCAGTGGAAACCCAAAGGAGATGCGGGCGCTGGTACCATACCGGATGCGCACGACCCGAAAAAGCGCCGCTCGCCGTCAATGCTCACTACGGATCTTTCCCTCCGGTTCGATCCCGCCTACGAAAAGATTTCGCGCCGTTTCTACGAGCACCCGGACCAGCTTGCCGATGCTTTTGCAAGGGCATGGTTCAAACTCACCCACCGTGATATGGGCCCGCGCACCCGGTATCTCGGCCCCGAGGTCCCAAAAGAAGAACTCATCTGGCAGGACCCTATCCCGGCGGTCAACCACCCGTTGATCGGTGCAAAGGAAATCACTTCCCTTAAGAGAAAGATCCTCGCCTCGGGGCTCCCCATACCGGATCTCGTCTCGACTGCATGGGCGTCTGCCTCAACCTTCCGCGGCTCTGACAAACGGGGGGGTGCAAACGGCGCCCGCATCCGCCTTGCCCCGCAGAAGGACTGGGAAGTCAACGAGCCGGCCCGGCTTGCAAAGGTGCTTAAGGTCCTCGCAGGTATCCAGGTTGAGTTCAACAGCACCGCTACCGGCGGCAAAAAGGTCTCGCTTGCAGACCTTATTGTCCTTGCCGGGTGTGCAGGTGTTGAGCTGGCGGCAAAGAATGCCGGCCATAACGTGAAGGTCCCCTTCACGCCTGGACGCATGGATGCCTTACCGGAGCAGACCGATGTGAACTCCTTTGCCGTTCTCGAGCCAAAGGCCGACGGATTCCGCAACTACCAGAAGGCCCGTTATGCCGTACCAGTCGAGGAGCTGCTCGTTGACAAGGCGCAGCTGCTCACCCTCTCGGCCCCTGAGATGACGGTGCTTGTCGGTGGCCTGCGGGTCCTTGGTGCCAATTTCGGACAGTCAAAGCATGGGGTATTTACCAGCCGTCCGGAGACTCTCACCAATGACTTCTTCACCAGCCTTCTCAATATGGGCACGGAATGGAAGCCGGTTTCACAAGATGCTGATGTGTTTGAAGGCCATGACCGGAAGACGGGAGAGGCACGGTGGACCGGCACGCGTGTCGATCTTATCTTTGGCTCAAATGCCCAGCTCCGGGCCATCGCCGAGGTGTACGCAAGTGTTGACGGAGAGAAGAATTTTATACAGGACTTTGTTGCGGCATGGACCAAGGTGATGAACCTTGACCGTTTCGATCTCGCCAGGCATTAGGAATATTCCAATGACAGCATACCTCTCAATACGCGGAGAAGGTTCCCGAAAGGGTATGAATAAAGGGTTGAAGCATTGAACGGGACGACAGCAGCACCGCGTATTATCTCGTGGAATCTCACGCTCAGGTGTCCGTTAGCGTGCTCCCACTGTTACGTAAATGCAGGAAAAGACGAAGCAGTAGGAGTGCTCTCCACGGATGAAACTCTTGCGGTCCTTGACCAGATCCGGGCTACCGGGACGCCGGTAGTCGTACTCTCGGGCGGTGAGCCCCTTATGCGGGACGATCTCTGCACTATTGCCCGGTACGGAACCGATTTAGGCCTGCGGATAGTGATGGGGACAAGTGGGTATTTCCTCGACCGTCCCATGGCAGAAAATCTCAAAGAGGCCGGGATCCGGGCCGCGGCCATCAGCCTTGATTCGGCCGACCCGACCATACACGATTCGTTCCGGGGAGTAAGCGGTGCGTGGGAACGGGCAGTACAGGCCATCCGGAACTGCACGGATGCAGGAATTGGCGTCCAAATCAACATGACCGCGATGCGGCCGGCAGCAGGAGACATTGAATCCGTGGTGGCGCTCGGGAAGAGTCTTGGCGTTGTGGACTACCAGGTCTTCTTCCCCATACCGACCGGAAGGGCCGGAAAAATCGGGCCGGAAAATCCCCGGCAGTATGAGGAGGTTATCCGGCAGGTGCTCATCACGTACCGCGACAGCGACATAAACCTCCGCCCCACATGCGCCCCGCAGTTCCGGAGGATTGCGGCAGATCTTGGGATCGAAAAACAGCAGTGGGGTCGTGGTTGCATTGCCGGGATTAGTTATTGCCGGATCTATGCCAATGGGGACGTGACCCCCTGCCCCTACCTGCCGGTGAGTGCAGGCAATGTCCGGGAGATCCCCTTTGACCGGATCTGGAACGAATCTCCGATCTTTGTTGCGCTCCGGGACCCGGGCCGGCTTACCGGGAAATGCGGGCGGTGCGAATACAAGGCTGTCTGCGGCGGGTGCCGGGCCCGGGCCTACCGGGGGGTAGATGCATTCTCGTCCCGCTGGTGCGACGGTCTCGAAAAACCAACAACAATCGTGGGTGAGCTCTGTGCAGAGGACCCATGGTGCCCGTACGAACCGGGAGGCAGCACATGAACGACAACACAGCGACAGATACTCTCGATCTCAGGATCCTAGATACACTCCAGCAGGACATCCCGCTCGTGGCCCGGCCATGGGAAGCCATTGCAGCCCGTCTCAGTATCCCTGAACCACTCCTGCTCGCACGGCTCAAGCACCTGTACGACGAGGGTGTGATCCGCGGGATCTCGCCAATCATCGAGTCCCGGGCGCTGGGCCTTGCTGCAGCTACACTCGTAGCCCTCCCAGTCCCGGCTGAAAGGATCCGCGAGGTGGCAGACCTGATCAGCCGTTATCCCGCAGTGTCGCACAATTTCCGGCGGGACCACCATTATTCGCTCTGGTTTACGCTTTCGGCAGAAAATGAGCGGGAGATTGAGGAGATTCTTTCGGAAATCCTTACTAAGACTGGTTTTTCCCGTGACGAGATTCTCGACCTACCCACGGTAAAAAAGATCAAGATCGATGTCCGGTTTCCATTGTTACCGGGTTCAAAGGAGGTCTCCTGATGGACCCGACTGACCTTGCGATCCTTGCCGCTTTTGAAAACGGCCTCCCGCTTATACCGGAACCATTTGCCGAGATTGGGAAAACGCTCGGGCTTACTGCGGAGGAAGTGCTGGAGCGGACCAAAAAATTGCAGGAGAGCGGCGTGATCCGGCGGTTCCGGGCCCGGATCAACCAGCGGCAGGTGGGCATCTCCGCAAATGCCCTTGTTGCCTGGCACTGTAACAATAAATTTTCCGAAAAAACCGGTGTGTTCCTTGGATCGTTTCCTTCAGTAACCCACTGCTATGAGCGCCGGCCCATCCCGGGCCGGTGGGAGTACTCCCTGTATACCGTCCATCACGGGCGCTCGCGGGAGAAAGTTATCGAAGAAGTCAAAAAAATTGCGGATGCTGCCAGTCTTTCAGAGTATCTTATCCTCTTTAGCACCGAGGAGTTCAAGCGGGTACCCCATGTCCGTATCAGGGAGAATGGGAGAGGATCATGAACCGGATCACCCAGTGCCTGCACGGGAAGGGGACCGTGAGTGCGGTAATGAAGCACCGGCACGGTGATGTCCCGGCCCGGTACCTCGCATTCTCCGGGATGCGCCGTCCCGTCGTCTTCTGGAACCTCACTGACCGCTGCAACCTG
>CAYPEQ010000004.1:86429-89604 GCA_964409915.1 uncultured Methanoregula sp.
GCGGCAAAGATCAAGGCCTGCGGGATCGAATACGCGGGGATCTCGCTCGATGGCGCAACCGCACAAACTCACGACCGGTTCCGGAACTCGCCGGGAGCATTCGAGCGGGCAACTGCTGCTTTTGCCCGGTGCCAAAAGGCCGGCGTCCGGTGCGGTGTGCGAGTGACGCTTACCAGAGAGAACCAGGCCGAACTCGGGCCCCTTGTAAAGCTCTCCCGTGACCTCGGGGCATCGCGGTTCTGCCTGTACTGGCTGGTGCCCTGCGGGCGGGGGAGCGATGCGTACTCCCGGCTCCAGCTGCGTGCTGGCGATGTCACGCAGGTGCTCACGCTCCTGTACCGGGCGGCGCAGGAGATCCCACCGGACCAGATGGAGTTTCTCACGGTCGATGCCCCGCAGGACTGCATCCACTTGATCCGTTCCATGGAGCGCGATAACTCACCGGATCTTGCCGCGGCCCGGGACCTGCTTACCTCGCTTAATGGGGGATGCAGCGCCGGTGACCGGGTGGCAAATGTGGATGCCAAAGGAAACGTGTACCCCTGCCAGTTTGCACGAGCACCGGAGTTTCTCGTGGGAAATATCCGGGACCGGCCGTTCTCTCTTCTCTGGAATGATGCGGACAACCCGGTGCTCTCGCGGTTCCGCACAAAGCCCCCGGTTGTTGGGGGAAAGTGCGGATCCTGTACCTATCTTTCCCTTTGCGGCGGCGGGTGCCGGGTGCGGGCCTGGGCAGCGGGCGGCGACGTTACCGCGGAGGATCCATTCTGTTACGTGACCGGATCTGAAAACGAGAAGGCCTGATTGCCCGCATCCGGTTCTGTCAAGTCTTCTGGGGGTAAGATTTATTTTTCGGCAAAATATTTGTCGTAACTTTCGAAGGCTTGACGGAGCCCCCATCCACAGGTGACTCTTGTGAAAAGCTCTTATCATACCGCTGCCAAGTGGTTGTTATGCCCCGTGAGCAATCGGGCCGCAGCGAGCAAAAAGGACAGCGTAACAGGTTATCTGAAGAGAAAAGTCCATACTTGCTCCAGCACGCTGACAACCCTGTCAACTGGTATCCCTGGGGGGATGAAGCATTCCTGCGGGCTACCTCAGAAGACAAACCGATTTTCCTCTCTATAGGTTACGCAACATGTCACTGGTGCCATGTAATGGCACACGAGTCTTTCGAAGACCCTGAGGTAGCATCGTTGCTGAACCGGGATTTTGTCGCGGTAAAAGTAGACCGTGAAGAGCGTCCGGATATTGACGGTACCTATATGACAATATGTCAGCTGATGACCGGACAGGGAGGCTGGCCGCTCACTATCATTATGACGCCCGGGAAAAAGCCATTCTTTGCTGCGACATACATTCCGAAACGGGCTAGGTTTGGCATGACCGGGCTCGTTGATATCCTCACCCAGGTTTCCCGCCTCTGGAAAGACCAGCGCGACGAACTCCTCGCATCAGCAGAAAAAACGGTATCTGAACTTGTCACTTCTCATGAACAATCATCGGGATCGATACCGGATCCCCATGCCCTTACCAAGGGATACGAGAACCTGTCCCGGGTGTTTGACGAAGCGTATGGTGGGTTTGGGACTGCCCCGAAATTTCCCGCTCCCCATAATGTTCTCTTTCTTTTACGGTATGCGAAACGGACCGGGAACCAACGTGCTCTCAAGATGGTTACAAAAACCCTTACAGAGATCCGAAATGGAGGCATCCATGACCATATTGGTGGAGGGTTTCACCGGTATTCAACCGATTCCCGGTGGCGGGTACCGCATTTTGAGAAGATGCTCTACGATCAGGCGCTCCTGCTGGATGCCTACACAGAAGCGTTCCTTGCCACCGGTATACCGGAGTTCCGAAAGACTGCTGAAGAGATTATTACCTATGTATTCCGGAACCTGTTGTCGCCGGATTGCGCTTTCCTGTCAGCTGAAGACGCAGACAGTCCTGAAGGAGAAGGCGCTTTTTATCTTTGGACTGCTGATGAATTGCAATCCGTATTGGGACCCGATGGCGCTGCCCTTGCTGCTCTTGCCTACAACGTAGTTCCAGAAGGAAATTTTCTTAGCCAAGAGACGAGGGAAGGGCAAAACATCCTGTACCGTACGCGTTCAGATGGGGAATGCGCATCACTCACAGGGCTTTCCTTAACAACATTCGAACAGCGGATGGATGAGATCCGGGAACGGCTTTTTGCGGCCCGGGAAAAGCGCCACCGGCCGTTTTGTGATGACAAGATCCTTGCGGACTGGAACGGCCTTTTCATCGGAGCACTTGCCCAAGCTGCACGGGCATTCGGAAACGAACTCTACCTTGGATCGGCAAAAAGAGCTGCACAATTTGTTCTAACAAGGATGCGAGATCCCAAGGGAGGGTTGTTTCACCGCTACCGTGACGGGAAAGCAGCGATCCCCGGGTTTGCCGATGATTATGCTTTCACCATCAGCGGGCTGATCGAACTGTATGAGGCCAGTTTTGACCCGCAGTTCCTTGCAGCCGCACTCGAGCTGAATGCATTTTTCATGAAGCACTTCCTTGACGCCCGTTCCGGAGGATTCTTTTTTACATCGGACGAGTCGGAACCGATCCTCATCCGGAAAAAGGAACTCTATGATGGTGCTATCCCCTCAGCTAATTCAGTGGCGATGGAAAATCTGGTCAGGCTTTCACGTTTGACCGGGGAAACAGCACTTGAACGTGAGGCCGACAATCTCGCACGATGGGCTGGTGAGGCGGTTAATGAGCATCCCTCTGGTTACACACGGTTCCTTTGTGCACTGGATTACGCTACTGGTCCGGCAATGGAAGTTGTCATATGTGGCGTGCGCGATGCAGATGATACAAGAATATTGATCGATGCAATAAACAAGCAGTATCTCCCATCCCTCACCATTCTTTTGCTCGATTCGGACTTCTCGCAAACATTAGCGGCTATCGCACCTTTTACGCTGGATCTTGAGGCAAAGGGCGGAAAGGCAACCGCGTATCTTTGTTCTGGTCACTCCTGCACACAACCTACCACCAATCCCGGTGCTCTGCTGGAACTGCTGGGTGTCAAGCAAAAATAAAGGTGCTATTACGTTAACGGAATTTGGTAAAAATGATCTCGCCATAACACATCATTGTTGACTAATTAAAGGTCCCGACAACGCTGCAGAACCAGTTATTTAAA